>NZ_CP141608.1:1637500-1950000 GCF_035581345.1 Pseudomonas sp. JQ170C | reverse complement strand
CTGTACATTCTTTATGGCCAAAAGGCAGGTGCCGAGAACGGCATCCAGACCGCAGCCCTGGGCGTGATGATCGCTGCACTCTTTGTCGCCCCTATCGGCATCGCCCACGCAGGCAGCGCCCTGCTCACCCCAGCGCTACTGCCAATCGCCCTGGGGGTTGCGATATTGTCCACAGCCTTGCCCTACAGCCTTGAGATGGTTGCCCTTACGCGCATGCCAGCCAGGACCTTCGGAACTTTAATGAGTATCGAACCAGCCTTTGGCGCACTATCCGGATTACTGTTCCTGGGCGAGGTGCTGACTACAGCGCAATGGCTGGCCATCGCCGCTATTATTACCGCATCCGTAGGTGCCACCCTGTCGATGCGCAAGGAAACCCCGGCCCTGGTCGCCGCAGACTGATTTGAGAAATATTTGCATTTAAATCAGATCAGAACGTTGTGCCGCGCCGCCTGCGCCTTTAAGCTGTCATCTTACGTCAACCTTGAAGCTATCTAATTGACAAGACACGGACGCAATGGAGCATCAGGAAGACGCTACAGGCATTAGACCCGGGCGATAGGTCCGGCACGTATTAAGGACGGGAATGAAACGAATTTTGCTCATCCTGGCTATGTTGGCCATTGCTGGGTGCGCGGCGACTGCAAAAACCGAGGTCAAGCACGGCAAGAAGGGCTTGCACATCAACTGCTCAGGCCTGTCGTCGTCCTGGGACAAGTGCTATAGCAAAGCAACGATGGCCTGCGGCGAAAAAGGCTACAAAGTCATTGCTCGCTCAGGTGAAGACGATGCCGAACCTGGCGACTACCTCTTCGGGCTCAACCCCGCCGGCTACACCAGCCGCAGCATGATCGTAATCTGCAAATAACGCCCTATTCGCAAACGGCAGCCACCAGGCTGCCGTTTTCATTTTCAGAACACACCCATGCTCAGAGGGCCTGGGTACGCACCTGCAACCACTGCAGGGCGTTTCCGTCGAGCAACGGCGCCAGGCGCTCGCGTACCTGCTGGTGGTAGTCATTGAGCCAACTGCGCTCCTGCTCGCTCAACAACTCTGGCAGCAAGCAACGCGTGTCAATCGGGCAGAGCGTAAGGGTTTCAAACTCAAGGAAATCACCAAACTCGCTACGCCCCACCTCACGGTTGAACACCAGGTTCTCGATTCGCACGCCCCAGTGACCCGGCCGATAGGTGCCCGGCTCGATCGAGGTGATCATTCCGGCCTGCATCGCCGTCTGAGGTGCCGCACTGGCCTGATACGCAATGACTTGCGGCCCTTCATGCACATTCATGAAATAGCCGACCCCATGCCCGGTACCGTGGCCATAATCGACCTGATCGGCCCAGATCGGCGCGCGTGCAATAGCGTCGAGCAACGGCGAAAGAATGCCCCGCGGGAAGCGCGCCCGCGACAACGCGATCACACCTTTGAGCACCCGCGTGCAGTCCTGCTTCTGCGCAAGGCTGGGCGTACCTACCGGCACCATGCGGGTGATATCCGTAGTCCCGCCCAGGTACTGCCCACCCGAGTCGATCAGCAGCAGACCATCACCCTCGATACGCGCATGTGACGCTTCGGTTGCACGGTAGTGCGGCATGGCGCCATTGGCGTTAAAGGCCGCGATGGTCGAGAAACTCAGCGAAACGAAACCCGGGTGGCGGGCACGGGCGGCACTGAGCTGCTCATCGACAGTCAATTCAGTCACCGGCTCACGACCCAAAGTCGACTCCAGCCAGGCAAAAAACTCGCACAGCGCCGCCCCGTCCTGCTCCATTGCCCTGCGGATATGCTGCAAGTCCTGCGTGCTTTTCTGCGACTTGGCCAAGGTGGTCGGATTCGGCCCCTCGATCAGTCGCACTGCTGGCTGCAAGTGGCCGATCAAACCACGCGTGACGCGCGCGGGATCAACCAGCAAGCCGCTACCTGCCGGGATTCCGGCCAGCCCAGCCTGAATAGCGTCGTAATCACGTACCTCTATACCGTCGAGTTCCAGCACCTCGCGCAGCGGCACGTCGAGCTTGCCGGGCGCAACGAACAGGATTGCCTGGTCCTGGCTGATCAGCGCGAAGGCCACGAACACCGGGTTGTACGGGACATCACTGCCGCGCAGATTGAACAACCAGGCTATATCGTCAAGGGTCGCAATAAAGTGCCAGTCGGCGCCGCGCTCATGCATTGCCTGGCGCAACTGGGCAAGCTTCTGGCCACGCGCCACGGTCGCCTCGGGAGGCAAGTGCTGGTACACCGGGCAATTGGGCAGTTGAGGACGGTCGCTCCATACCTGATCGAGCAAATCCTGGTCGGTCAGCAGGCGTGCATGACGGGCAGCAAGGCGGTCTTCAAGCTGACGCGCCGACGCCAGCGCCATGACGGCGCCATCCACCGCCACCACGCCCGCCTCCGGGGTCTGCTCAGCCAGCCAGTCCAGCGGACCCGGGCTGCCGGGGCGCAGCTTCATCAGCTCGATGGTGCTACCGGCGAGCTCTCGCTCCGCCTGCTCCCAATAACGGCTGTCGGCCCAAAGCCCGGCAAAATCGGCGGTCACAACCAAGGTCCCCACCGAGCCCTGGAAGCCGGAGAGCCATTGCCTGCCCTGCCAATACTCCGGCAGGTACTCGGAAAGGTGCGGATCGGCCGACGGCACCAGCAAGGCGAAGATGCCTTGCTGGCCAAGCAACTGGCGAATCGCAGCCAGGCGCGTGCTCACCGCTTCCTGCGTTGAAGACTGAGTATTCATGCTGACTCCTGCCGCCACGGCATCCGATATTTTAGGCGCCGATAATGGAACAGCCTTCAATCCCCGGCAACCGTCCAGCGGGTTTGATGCTGTCCTCCGCCGATCCTTCGCAGTGAACTTCCAGGTGTTTGAGCCTTCACAACTCTTAGAGCCCTTCATGGGAAAGCCCAGCATGCCCCCAGCCGCCGAGGATGCGTACATGCCCCGCTCAACCGACCGCAAACAAGGTGTTGTGCTACTCGACACCCGCGAGCACACCCCCGAACATGAACACTGCGTGCACCTCAAACTTGCCGAGCGGCTGGCGCAGTTGCTCCAGACCCAGGTCGTGGCCCCCACCCAGCCGCCCACGGCACGCGACAACTTCTATTACCTGCCCACCGAAACCCTCATCGACCCGGCGCACTACCGGGCCATGGGTATCAGCTCCACTGCGGACTTGTTCGGTGGCCTGGTCAGCCGTCCTTACATGGCTACCAAGGCTATTTCCCATCCGTTACCTGCCAATGCCCGCTTCCCCCTCGGCTGGACCGACGACTTTGCTCGCCAGGCCAGCGACGCCTTGCTGCGCGGCTACACCGTCTTCAGCCTGGAGGACGCGACCCAGGCGGCGGCCTTGTTGCTACGCGAAGGCCCGCTGCGGATCAAACCCGTACGCGCCACGGCGGGACGAGGCCAAACGGTGGTCACTTCAATGCAGGAGGTCGAGCAAGCCTTGCAAGGCCTTGACCCGCAAGAGCTGGCCCTCTGGGGCCTGACCCTGGAGGAGAACCTGACCCAGGTGCAGACCTTCAGCGTCGGCCAGGCCCTGGTTGCCGGGATTCTGTGCAGCTACTACGGCACCCAGCAACTGACACGCGACCACGACGACGAGGAGATCTATGGCGGCTCGGACCTGGTCCTGGTGCGCGGCGACTACGACACCTTGCTGCAATTGGCGCTTGAAGATCATCTGCGTCTGGCCATCACCCAAGCCAGAACCTACGAGCAGGCAGCCATCCAGACCCTTCCCGGGTTCATGGCTTCACGCCGCAATTATGACGTCGCGCTCGGCCTGAATGACCAAGGCAAACCGCGCAGTGGCGTACTTGAGCAATCCTGGCGTATTGGCGGCGCCAGCAGTGCGGAGGTCCTGGCGCTACAGGCATTTTCCGCCGATCCCGGGCTCACACGCATCCGCGCCTCCACCCACGAAGCATTCGACACGCCAGAGCTGCCCGCCGATGCGACCATCTTCTATCAGGGGGACGACAGTGAACTCGGAAGACTCTGCAAGTACGCACGGATCCGCGACTATGACCATCCATAGTGAGACGATCGAAATCCGGGTCGGTGACGAAAGCATCGCCGGCACCATCGTCAGCCCCGGCGACAAGATACCCGGCATCCTCTTCGTTCACGGCTGGGGCGGCAGCCAGCAGCGTGACTTGGCGCGGGCCAAGCAGATCACGGGCCTGGGCTGTGTGTGCATGACCTTCGACTTGCGCGGCCATGAGAAGACCGAAAGTCAGCGCCTGAGCGTCACCCGTGAACAGAACCTGGCTGACCTGGTGGCCGCCTACGATCGCCTGGTCAGCCATCCTGCCGTCGACACCAGCGCCATCGCGGTCATCGGCAGCAGCTACGGGGGGTATCTGGCAACCCTGCTGACCGCCTTGCGCCCCGTCAAGTGGCTGGCCATGCGCGTTCCGGCGCTGTACTGGGACGATGATTGGACCCTGCCCAAGCAGGGCCTCGATCGCCAGCGCCTGACCGATTACCGCCGTCAGCCCTTGGGGCCGGCCGATAACCGTGCACTGGGTGCTTGCGCCGAGTTTGCCGGCGATGTGCTATTGGTCGAATCGGAGCAGGACGACTATGTGCCGCACAGCACACTCATGAGCTATCGCTCGGCATTCGTCAGCGCCCATTCACTGACACACCGGATCGTCGACGGCGCCGACCATGCCCTCTCCAGTGACCGCAGCCAGAAAGCCTACAGCGCTATCCTGACGGCCTGGATCAGCGAGATGGTCATCGGTGCCCGACTCGACCATTACCCGCATCACTCGCCCTGGTACTCCTGAGACAGCGGCAACGGGCAATGCAGGCCGTCCGTGGTGCTGCGCACCACGCTGCTGAGTGTCTGGAAGGCGGCGAAGTTCACACCCTTGGCCTGATGCTGGCGAATCAGCTGCAGGAACGGCTCCTGCTCGAAGCTGCTGGTCGCCGCCTCCCAGGCGTTGCGTGATTGCCATTGCAGGTACTGCAGTACACGGCTGCCATCATCGCTGGCCTGGACGCTGGCGCCCATCAGCCCCGAGTGCTTCGACGCCAACAGCTCGCTACGCTCAACCAACGCCTGAACCAGGGCGAGCTGACAGGCGGGGATGACCTCGAACTCAATCATCTGGGTAAAACACAAGCGACGCTCTGAAACCATCATGGGCATTGTCTCCCTGCCATTGAACTCGCGATGCAACGACAGGCAGGGTAAAAGCTCTAGTTAACTCAAGGTCAAGAGATAGTTGCCGGAACCCCGCCTGGATTGCCGATCAGCCCTGAACGGTTGCCAGGCGCAAGGCCAGGGCCTTGGCCTGCAAGGCAACGTCGGTTACGGCGGTACTTTCCCACCACATCCCACGCAGCGGCGGCCCCAATGCAAACAGGCGATCGCTGAAATGGCCGTCGGCATGCTGCACGGCCCCGCCAGCATCGGCGGCGATCCCGAGGGCCAATGGCCCCGGTTGAATCAAACGTCGCTGCAGCAGTTGCCTGGGCAAGGCTCTATCCACTCGCCGCCAGTCGTATTCGATGCCGCTGGAATTGATCAATGCCGCGCCAGAAATCTCCGTGATCGCCGATTGACCACGAAACCGCACGGCAATGGTCGGTGACGCGCCGGGCGCCGGTATCACGCGCTGAAGCGAAGCGGCGTGAATCCGCAAGCGTCCCTGTTGCAGCAGACGCTGCAACAGCGCCTCTCCCTGGGGCGGCGAACGATGGTGGCGACTTTCCCACCACGGACGCACATGCCGCACAAACTGCCGACGCTGGCGGTCAGTGGCCTGGCTCCAAAGCCTGGCTATATGCACCCGCACCGTGTCCAGCGGTGCCTGCCAGTCAATGCCCTGCTCTCGTGCCTGGCGGCATTCGGCGCGCAGCGCCCGCAGCAATTGCAAAGGGCTGCGCACATCGGGATCGGCAGCGAGAAAATCGTTCCAGGCCGGTGGCTGACGGCGCACCTGGGGCAACAGCCCATGCCGGGAAAACACCTCGATGGGCCCACGATGCCCCGCCACGTCGAGAGAGACCAATGCATCGACCATGGTCAGGCCGGAGCCTATGATCAGCACCCGCCCTGCCGGGTCGATGTTGCCCATGGCGGCTACATTCCAAGGATCCACAGCAGCGGCGTTGAAGCCATCGTCTTCGATCCGCGCCGTACGGGCCGCCGCGAACATGCCGGTGGCCAGCACCGCACGTGCGCCTTGCAAGGACCTGCCGTCTGCCAAGGTGACAATGACACCCTGCGCTGCCACCTCCAGGTCGACCACCTCGGCCTGCACATGCTCAAGGCAGGAGCCCTGCCGCTCCCCCCACGCCTGGGCTTCGGCCAAGCGCTGGCGCGCATAAACGCCAAACAACCCCCGCGGGGGAAACAGCTCGGCGACCGGTACATCCTGCTCGGCGGATTCGGGCCATCCGCCCGCGGCGATGTGCTGCTCCAGCCACTGGGTGAGGTCGTCGGCGTTGTCCGGGTCGACGCTCATGCGCGCAGCGTTGCCGTTAAGGGTGTGACCCAATTGGGAGGCACTGTAGGCCTCACCGCGCCCCAGCGCCTGACGCGGCTCGATGACGATCAGGCGGCGGCGCCCAGGCTGACGGAGCAATTGCGCACCCAGCAGGGCACCACTGAGACCACCGCCGATGATCAACACATCGGCGGGCGAGGGTTCGGGTTGCAGCGGCGCACTCATGGGCTTCTCCGTCTTGTTTGCCGGCAATAATAAGCAGGCGAAAGCGGAAAAAGCAGCCACACCGGTACCAAAGTAGGATCAGCCAGCACTACCTGCCATCTGGCGGCGGTAATCGCTGGGAACAACGCCGGTGACCTTGAAGAAGACTTTGCGAAATGCGCCCGGGTCCTGGTAACCCACCCCCCAGGCAATCTGATCGATGCTGCGGTTGGTGAACTCGAGCATCCGGCAGGCACGGCCAACGCGCACCTGCTGGCAGTATTCGGTGGGTTTCAACCCCGTGGCGTTGCGGAACCGGCGCAGGAAGGTACGTGATTCCAAGCCGGCACAATCGGCCATCGCGGCAAGGTTCACATCCCGCGCACCGCTGCTTTGCAGCCAGTGCTGGACCTTGAGCACCGCTTCGTCACCGTGATCCAGACGCGGCGTGAACACACTTCCCGGCCGCTGACTTCCGGCCACACGCTCCACCGCCAGAAAGCGCGCGGTCTCGGCGGCCAGCGTCTCTCCGAGATGACGCTCGATCAGCTTCAGCCCAAGGTCGGTCCAGGCCATCAGGCCGGCCGACGTGATGATGTCGCCGTCATCGAGCAGCGGCAGGTTGGCTTCTACCTTGATCTTGGGGAAACGCTCGGCCAGGGACTGGGCAAAATTCCAGTGGGTGGTGGCTGCCCGTCCATCAAGCAGGCCGCTGGCGGCGATAAAGAACACGCCCACACACACCGAGACCAGCAACACGCCACTGTCGTGCCACTGACGCAGGTCCTGGCAATAACGCTCGAGCAGTTCCGGCGAAGGCGCCTGGGTCAGGCTTGGTGGAATGATCATCACACGGGGCGCATGGGGACCCCCTGGATGGCTGTCGAAGGTCACCGCCAGCGGTCGCCCCTCGTCCTCGCTCCAGTGGGTGACACGCAAAACGGGCCGTTCCAGGGCGCCCAGGTCTTGGCGTAGTCGACTGGCCACGGCAAACAGATCGGTCAGCCCATGTACCGCTGCCAGCTGCGCGCCGGGGTAGACCAACACCCCGATCTCCACAACGTCGCACCCTTTAGCCATTGTCAGTTTTTCCCGCCAAATTGTCGTTCGCGCCAATCCGCAAGCGCACCGCTCAAGCCTATAACTATCACCTCACCGCAACCACTCCCCCTACGAGGCTTTTGCAATGAGCAAGCACGCACTGATCGTCATTGATATTCAGAATGACTACTTCCCCGGCGGCAAATGGACCCTGGATGGCGCAGAGACGGCTGCCGACAATGCCGGCAAGGTGATCGCTGCTGCACGCGCCAAGGGCGACCTGGTGGTGCATGTGCGTCATGAGTTCGAGTCCAGCGATGCCCCCTTCTTCACCCCTGGCTCCGAGGGTGCCCAGATCCATCCCAAGGCCGCCGCCCTGCCGAGCGAGCCGGTAGTGCTCAAGCACAAGGTCAACGCCTTTCTCGACACCAACCTCAAGTCGCTGCTGGACCAGCACCAGACCGATGCGGTAACGGTCATCGGCAGCATGAGCCATATGTGCATCGATGCCGCCACCCGGGCCGCCGCCGACTTCGGCTACGCCACCACAGTGATTCATGACGCCTGTGCCACCCGGGCACAGGAGTTCAACGGCGTGACCACACCGGCCAGCCAGGTCCATGCCACTTATATGGCTGCCCTGGCATTCGGTTATGCCCAAGTGGTTTCAACAGTGGATTATCTGGCGCGCGACAAGGCTTAAGCATCGCCAGGCACACTCGCTCCCACGGCTCGCGTAGGAGCGGGCTTGCCCCGCGATCAAATCACCACATTACGCACAAAACGCGTGGCAACGTCGCCCTCATTGCGATACGCGTGCACACGGTTGCTGGCATAACTGAAGAAATCACCCGTCTGGAGCTGATGACGCTGATCCTCGAAGGCCAGGGTCAGGCAGCCTTCAAACACATACAACTGCTCGCTCCAGCCATCGGCATCCGCTTCGCACTGGTAGACCTCGCCTGGCTCAAGGCGCCACTCCCATAGCTCCACCTCCCGACTGGCCACCGAACTCGCCAGCAGTACCGCCTTGCTGCCAGGATGAACGCCGGTCCAGGCAAGCTCGTTGATTCGGCTCGGGTCGCGGTTGTCTGGGGCCTGGATCAAATCGGTGAAGGCAACATCGAGCGCCTCGGCAATCCGATCCAGCGTTGTCAGGCTGACGTTCTTCTCGCCCGCCTCGATGGCCACCAGCATGCGTCGACTGACCCCGGATTTTTCTGCCAGGGCACTTTGGCTGAGCTCGGCGGCATGACGCAGGCGGCGGATGTTCTGGCTGACGTGTTGCAGCACTGAGGCGCGCTGGCTGGAATCTTTGTGCACTATATTGCTCACTGATGGGGTTTGCGCAGTATACTGCCCACTTCGCCGCAATTGTGCGTCGCTCCTCTTCCGTGTGCAAGGCCATGACCCCTACCAACACTACCGAACGCCCTTCCGTTTCCTTCCGGCTGAGCAAGGCCGAACTGGTCCTGGTGTTTATCACCATGCTCTGGGGTGGCACGTTCTTGCTGGTACACAATGTCATGACGGTGAGCGGGCCGATGTTCTTCGTCGGCCTGCGCTTCGCCTTTGCCGCCTTGTTCGTCGGCCTGGTTTCGGCCCGCGCGCTGTCGGGGCTCACTGCGACCGAGCTCAAGGCCGGTATTTTGATCGGTGTCTCGATCATGCTGGGATACGGCTTGCAAACCTATGGACTGCAAACCATCAGCAGCAGCCAGTCGGCATTCATCACCGCGCTGTACGTACCGTTCGTGCCCTTGCTGCAATGGCTGGTGCTGGGTCGCCGCCCTGGCCTGATGCCTACCCTCGGGATCGGCCTGGCCTTTTTCGGCCTGATGCTGCTGGCCGGACCTGAAGGTGGCTCGCTGCACATGAGTGCCGGCGAAATTGCCACCCTGGTCAGTGCGGTGGCCATCGCTGCGGAAATCATTCTGATCAGCCGCTACGCCGGCAAGGTCGATGTGCGCAGGGTGACCGTGGTGCAACTGGCGACCGCCTCGGTGCTGTCGTTCATGATGGTCGTCCCCACCCAGGAGCCACTGCCGGACTTTTCCTGGTTACTGCTGCTCAGCGCCCTGGGGCTGGGTGCGATGAGCGCGGTGATCCAGGTGGCGATGAACTGGGCGCAGAAATCGGTTTCACCCACCCGCGCCACCTTGATCTACGCCGGTGAGCCAGTATGGGCCGGCGTGGTCGGGCGCATTGCCGGCGAACGCCTGCCGGGCATCGCCCTGGTCGGGGGCCTGCTCATCGTGATTGCGGTGATTGTCAGTGAGCTGAAAATCAAGCGCCGGGAGCCGGAATCCGCGGCGCTCGAAAGCGCGGGGCATGAGCAGGAAGCAGGACGCTAGGCGACAAAACCGGTCTATCCTTTGAAAAAAACTGTTATAAAAAAATCGTTTAATACGCCCTAATTTTGGAGATCTAGCGCCGGTTGTATGTTGGTGATCGACAGTGCGCCACGTATGATCCCTTACAAACTCCTGCAGATTAGAAATCTATGTCCTTGATAGTGCTACTGCTTCTGCCGTTTGTCGGCAGCTGCCTGGCGGCTGTCTTGCCGCACAACGCACGTAACAGCGAGTCGCTGCTGGCCGGGCTGGTCGCCCTGGTCGGCACCGTTCAGGTCGCCTTGATGTACCCGCAGATTGCCCACGGCGGCGTGATCCGGGAAGAATTTCTGTGGCTGCCCAGCCTGGGCCTGAACCTGGTCCTGCGCATGGACGGCTTCGCCTGGCTGTTCTCCCTGCTGGTGCTGGGCATCGGCACATTGGTGTCGCTGTATGCGCGCTACTACATGTCACCGCAAGACCCGGTGCCACGCTTCTTTGCCTTCTTCCTGGCCTTCATGGGCGCAATGCTCGGCCTGGTGATCTCCGGCAACCTGATCCAGATTGTGTTTTTCTGGGAACTGACCAGCCTGTTCTCGTTCCTGCTGATCGGCTATTGGCACCACCGCGCCGATGCCCGTCGTGGCGCCTACATGGCCCTGATGGTCACCGGCGCCGGCGGTTTGTGCCTGCTGGCGGGGGTACTGCTGCTCGGCCATGTGGTCGGCAGCTACGACCTGGACAAGGTCCTTGCTGCCGGCGAGCAGATTCGCAGCCACGCCTTGTACCCCATCCTGCTTCCCCTGATTCTCCTCGGCGCCTTGACGAAAAGCGCACAGTTTCCCTTCCACTTCTGGCTGCCCCATGCCATGGCGGCGCCGACACCGGTATCGGCCTATCTGCACTCTGCAACCATGGTCAAGGCCGGGGTGTTTCTCCTCGCGCGCCTGTGGCCGGTACTCTCCGGCAGTGAAGAGTGGTTCTGGATCGTCGGCGGCGCCGGCGCCTGCACCCTGCTGCTGGGCGCTTTCGCGGCCATGTTCCAGAATGACCTCAAGGGGCTCCTGGCCTACTCCACCATCAGTCACCTGGGCCTGATCACCCTGCTGCTGGGCCTGAACAGCCCGCTGGCCGCCGTCGCAGCGGTGTTCCACATCCTCAACCACGCCACCTTCAAAGCCTCGCTGTTCATGGCCGCCGGCATCATCGACCACGAAAGCGGCACCCGCGATATTCGCCGCCTGAGCGGCCTGTTCCGGCTGATTCCGTTCACCGCGACCCTGGCCATGGTCGCCAGCGCGTCCATGGCCGGGGTGCCGCTGATGAACGGCTTCCTGTCCAAGGAGATGTTCTTCGCCGAAACCGTGTTCATCTCCTCCAGTGCCTGGATCGAAACGACCCTGCCGGTAATCGCTACCCTGGCCGGGACCTTCAGCGTGGCCTATGCCTTGCGCTTTACCGTCGATGTTTTCTTCGGCCCGCCGGCCACCGACTTGCCCCACACCCCTCACGAGCCTCCGCGCTGGATGCGTGCCCCGGTCGAATTGCTGGTATTGACCTGCCTGGTGGTGGGCATGTTCCCAGCCCAGTCGGTAGGGCCACTGCTGGCCGCAGCCGCCCTGCCGGTGGTGGGTGGAACACTGCCGGAGTACAGCCTGGCCATCTGGCACGGTTGGAACGCCCCCCTGATCATGAGCCTGGTTGCCATGACTGGCGGCGTGCTGCTCTACCTGTTACTGCGCAATCAGCTCAAGCTTGGGCGTTTCCCGCAACCGCCATTGATCGAGCGCTTCAATGGCAAGCGCCTGTTCGAGCGCGGCCAGGTGCTGCTGATGCGCATGGCGCGGCGCATCGAGCGCACCCTGACCACCCGACGCCTGCAGAAGCAGCTGTTCATGCTGGTGCTGGCAGCCCTGCTGGCAGGCCTGCTGCCGATGCTGCAGAGCGGGCTGACCTGGGGCGATCGCCCGAAGATCCCCGGCTCCGGCGTGTTCGTCATGCTCTGGGTGATCGCCATTGCCTGCGCCCTGGGCGCGGCCTGGCAAGCCAAGTATCACCGTCTGGCGGCATTGACCATGGTCAGTGTCTGCGGCTTGATGACCTGCATCACCTTTGTCTGGTTCTCGGCGCCGGACCTGGCGCTCACCCAGCTGGTGGTCGAAGTGGTCACCACTGTCTTGATCCTGCTCGGCCTGCGCTGGCTGCCGCGGCGTATCGAAGGCGTGTCGCCCTTGCCTGGCAGCCAGGAGCGCGCACGCCTGCGGCGCCTGCGCGACCTGATCCTCGCGGTAATGGTCGGCGCCGGCATGGCGTTGCTCTCCTACGCAATGCTGACGCGGCCGACCCCCAACATCATCTCGTCGTTCTACCTCAGCCGGGCACTGCCTGAAGGTGGCGGCACCAACGTGGTGAACGTCATGCTCGTGGACTTCCGCGGATTCGACACCCTGGGCGAGGTGACCGTACTGGTGGCCGTGGCCCTGGCCGTGTTCGCCCTGTTGCGACGCTTCCGCCCGCCTCGCGAGAGCATGCAGCTACCCGCCCAGCAACGCCTGCTGGCGCCCGACGTGGTCACTGACCTGGTCAACCCGCGCCAGGCAGCCGATACCGCACTGGGTTTCATGATGGTGCCGGCCGCGCTCGTGCGCCTGCTGTTGCCGATTGCCCTGGTGGTATCGATGTATTTGTTCATGCGTGGGCACAACCAACCGGGCGGTGGCTTTGTCGCCGGCCTGGTGATGTCGGTGGCCTTCATCCTCCAGTACATGGTCGCCGGTACCCAGTGGGTCGAGGCGCAGATGAGCCTGCGGCCGCTGCGCTGGATGGGCACGGGCCTGCTGTGCGCCACCCTCACCGGTGGCGGTGCGATGCTGCTCGGCTACCCGTTCCTGACTACCCATACGGCCCATCTGCACTTGCCGGTTCTGGGTGACATCCATTTCGCCAGCGCGCTGTTCTTCGACGTCGGCATCTTCACCGTCGTCGTCGGTTCGACCCTGTTGATCCTCACTGCCCTGGCGCACCAGTCGGTACGTGGACACCGTCCCGCCAGCCAGCCCAAAGCCACACAGACAGGAGCCGCCTGATGGAAGAAGTCATCGCAATCGCCATTGGTGTGCTTGCCGCCTCCGGGGTCTGGCTGATCCTTCGGCCGCGGACGTTCCAGGTGGTGATGGGCCTGTGCCTGCTGTCCTATGGCGTCAACCTGTTCATCTTCAGCATGGGTAGCCTGTTTATCGGCAAGGAGCCGATCATCAAGGATGGCGTGCCCCAGGACCTGCTCCACTACACCGACCCGCTGCCCCAGGCCCTGGTGCTCACCGCCATTGTCATCAGCTTCGCCATGACCGCCCTGTTCCTGGTGGTGCTCCTGGCGTCGCGCGGGCTGACCGGCACCGACCACGTCGATGGCCGGGAGTCCAACGAATGAGCTTCATGAATCAACTGATCATCGCCCCCGTCCTGCTGCCGCTGCTGACGGCGGCATTGATGCTGCTGCTGGGCGAGAAGCGCCGGCCCCTCAAGGCCCGCCTCAACCTGTTCTCCAGCCTGCTGGGACTGGCGATTTCCATCACCTTGCTGCTGTGGGTCCAGGACCAGGGCCAGGCCAGCTCCATCGGTGTCTACTTGCCCGGCAACTGGCCGGCGCCGTTTGGCATCGTGCTGGTGGTCGACCGTCTTTCGGCCCTGATGCTGGTATTGACCGGGATCGTCGGGGTCAGCGCGCTGTTGTTCGCCATGGCCCGCTGGGATGGTGCCGGGGCCAGCTTCCACGCCTTGTTCCAGATTCAACTGATGGGCTTGTACGGGGCCTTCCTGACCGCCGACCTGTTCAACCTGTTCGTGTTCTTCGAGGTGCTGCTGGCGGCGTCCTATGGCCTGCTGCTGCACGGTTCGGGCCGGGCACGGGTAAAGGCCGGCCTGCACTATATTGCCATCAACCTGTTTGCGTCATCGCTGTTCCTGGTCGGCGCGGCCATGCTCTATGGCGTCACCGGTACGCTGAACATGGCCGACCTGGCCGTGAAAATCCCGCTGGTACCCGAGGCCGATCGTGGCCTGCTGCATGCGGGTGCGGCGATCCTGGCCATCGCCTTCCTGGCCAAGGCCGGCATCTGGCCGCTGAACTTCTGGCTGGTGCCAGCCTACTCCGCCGCCAGCGCTCCAGTGGCAGCACTGTTCGCGATCATGACCAAGGTGGGCACCTATACGGTGCTGCGCCTGTGGACCTTGCTGTTTTCCGGCCAGGCAGGGGCTTCGGCCTTCTTCGGTGGCGAGTGGTTGATCTATGGTGGCCTGGCGACCCTGGCCTGCGCCGCAGTGTCGATCCTTGCCGCCCAGCGCCTGGAGCGCATGGCCAGCCTGAGCATACTGGTGTCGGCAGGCACCCTCATGGCGGCCATCGGCTTCGGCCAGGTGGCACTGACCGCAGGTGCCTTGTTCTACCTGGTCAGCTCCACCCTGGCGTTGTGCACCCTGTTCCTGCTGGCTGAATTGATCGAGCGCTCCCGCTCTGCCAACGAGCTGCCGCTCGATGACGACGATTGCCATCCTTCACCGCTGGAATCGTTGCATCCCCCCAAAGGCATCAACCTCGATGACGAACAAAAGGCCGTCATCGGCCAGGTGATCCCCTGGACCATGGCTTTCCTGGGCTTGAGCTTCATCGCGTGTGCGCTGCTGATCATCGGCATGCCGCCTCTCTCGGGCTTCATCGGCAAGGTCAACCTGATCGCTGCACTGTTCAACCCCCAAGGCCTGGGCGTTGCCCCCGAGCAAGCGCTTTCTGTACAGGGCTGGACCTTGGTAGCGCTGCTGGTGCTGTCGGGCATGGCCTCATTGATCGCCTTGACCCGGGTCGGCATCCAGCGTTTCTGGACGCCTCAGGAACGCCCTTCACCGCTGCTGCGTCGCTTTGAATGCATCCCCATCGTGGTCTTGCTGGGCCTGTGCATTGCCCTGAGCGTGCGTGCCGAGCCCCTGCTGCGCTACACCCAGGACACCGCCGCCAGCCTGCAGGACCCTGAGCAATACATCAGCGCCGTATTCGGTACTCGTCCGATCCCCGGCCCTACCACCCTGGCCACCAGCACTCAGGTGCAACCATGAGACGCCTGTTCCCCGCCCCCCTGCTGTCGCTGTCGCTGTGGCTGCTATGGCTGGTGCTTAACGTTTCGATGAGCCCTGGCAATCTGTTGCTGGGTGCCTTGCTGGGCATTTTCGCGCCCATCCTGATGGCACCGCTGCGGCCCATGTCGGCACGCATCCGTCACCCCTGGACTGTCGTGCGCCTGATCGTGCGGGTCGGCATTGATGTGCTGATCTCCAACCTCCAGGTTGCCAAGAGTGTCTGGACTGCCAAGCGCTGCCCACCGCGCTCGCGCTTCGTGCACATACCACTGGAACTGCGCGATGCCCACGGCCTGGCGGCGCTGTCGATGATCACCACCGTGATCCCGGGCACCATCTGGTCGGAGCTGGCACTGGATCGCAGTGTCCTGCTGTTGCATGTGTTCGACCTGGACGATGAAGCGCAGTTTATCGAGCACTTCAAACATACTTATGAACGCCCGCTGATGGAGATCTTTGAATGACTGGCCTGCTTGCCAACGCCATTCTCGCCAGCCTGTTCATTTTTGCCCTGGCCATGGCCCTGACACTGTTTCGGCTGTTTCGCGGCCCTTCCGCCCAGGACCGCGTCCTGGCACTGGACTACCTGTATATCCTGGCCATGTTGACGATGTTGGTGCTGGGCATCCGCTACGCCAGTGATACCTATTTTGAAGGGGCGCTGTTGATCGCGTTGTTTGGCTTTGTCGGCTCGTTTGCCTTGGCCAAGTTCCTGCTGCGCGGAGAGGTAATCGAATGAACAACCTGAACGAGTTGCCGTTCTGGGTCGAGTTGCTGGTGGCGGTATTGTTGCTGCTCAGCAGTCTGTTTGCCCTGAGCGGGGCGCTGGGCCTGATTCGCCTGAAAGACTTCTTTCAGCGCATGCACCCGCCTGCCCTCGCCTCGACCCTGGGTACCTGGTGTGTCGCACTCGCATCGATCCTGTATTTCTCGACACTCAAGCAGACACCGGTGCTGCACGCCTGGCTGATCCCGATCCTGATGGCAATCACCGTGCCGGTAACCACCTTGCTGCTGGCCCGTGCCGCGCTGTTTCGCAAGCGCATGGCAGGTGACAAAGTCCCGGGGGAAATCAGCAGTACGCGTGAGCGGGCAACCAAAGCCTAACCCGTCAGTTTTTGCAGCTCGCGGCGCACCATCGCCGCGTATTCAGCCGGGCCCAGCTGATAGAGCTGGGTAGCGACCCAATCGAACCATGCCCCTTGCAGGCGCGGACGCTGCGCCAACCATTGCTCGGCCTGCTCTCGCGCCCTGGCCTGGTGACGTGCATGAAACTCGGCGCGCCCACCGGGCTCGCTCGGTACGCTCACTCGCTGGCCTTGAAGGTGATCAGCTCACCCTTGCGCCACTTGGCGGCCTTGCCTGTGGCAGCCTTCAGAATTTTGCTCAGGCCTTCCTGCAATTGCTGGTGGGCAGCAAAAATCAGTACCACGCCCTGGCCTTCACGCAGGACGATACCTTCGCCTTCAGGCACCGAGACAAAGGCATAGTCGCCCAGGCCATAAACCGTCAGCTTGATGTCGCGAAAACGAACTTCCAGCTTGCCACCTTCACGGCTGGGCAATACGGCGGCGCGAAAATGATCGCCGACCTTCAGCTCCAGACGTTGTTTGTCATCGACCACCATTGCGACATCAGTATCGATTTCGGCCATGTACAGGCCTTCCGCGTTTTGCTCGGTGACATAGACAAAACGCGATTGAAACTGTTTGACCAGTTTCGCCCGAAGATCGCCCAGTACAAACAGGGCATGGGTATCCAGATTACTGACTGCCAATGAAGAATTCCTCAAAACCGATTACACGTCGCCGCCACACGGACACCAAGGTTCCGTGAAGGCACCGGCACTTCAATTTGAAGTCTGAAAGACTAATGGATTAAGCGTACGAATAGTCTGAACTGACAGGCGCTCAAGCGAGCGGGATTAATTACCTTTCTCTGCCAGTCCAGACCTGGTGGCGGATGTTCAGCAGATTTCCTCAATCGGAACAGCCATGTCTGACAGCACTAGCGCAATAAAAATGCGATAGATGAACGCAGGCTCTTCAACAGAATGAGTGCCGAAAATCATCCGCAATACACAGGGGAGTGAATATGCACGAAAACACCGAATTACGTCGAGAGCTCAATACCCATTCCTGTGCAGATTGTTCTACCACCACGGTGTCGACACCCCGCTATGTGGTGATCCCTGCGGGAAAGGCGTTTTTCCATGTCACCGAATATGCCACCGGAAGAGTCAAGGGCTTCCGCTGTGAGCACAACCAGGCCTGCGCCCTGGCCCGCGACCTCGAAAGTTGATCGGTACGGCCTCAGCCGGCCTGGCGTGCCATGCCGGGCCGGCTGCCTGTGTTCAATTGCTCAAGCCACGCCGCACGACACTCCTGGGCCTCGGCACGGCTGGCAAAGGCAGTGCCACGGCGCTCACCATTGACCAGCACCACCCAGCACACCCGCTTGCCCAATGCCTGCAGAGACGGGGGCACACCACTACCAATCATCACCGCTACATCGACTTGGCTATTCATCATTCCCTCCGGAATTTATTAGCAACCTAACGATATAGCCATGATAAGCCCTGCTCCGCCGTGGAAAAAGCTATCCACCGCATAGCTGTTTTGCATCAGCGGTAACAAAGCCGACTCAGTTGAATACCGCCTGCTGGGGCCGGTAGCCCAGCCGCAACCCGCCCCAATGACGCCCCTTGACCCGGATCGGTACCGACAGATCGTGCATCAACTCACCCGTGTCGCGCGTATAGGTCTGTAGCAGGACCGCCTGCTGATGGCTGCCGCAACGAATACCGGTGCGGTCATCGAACTTGCGCTTGCTGCGGTTATGCGCAGTATCCACCGCCTCATCACCGGTCAACGGCTGGTTGAAGGCCATGTTATGGGTCGGGACGTAGCCTTGCTGGGTACAGGCGATGGCAAATACCAGCCCCTCATGTTGCTTGAGCAAGGGCTCCTGGATGGCGGGCAGGACCTGATCGGTATAGCGGTCGAATCGCGTCTGGTAGCGCGCTGGCGAGGTGCCCGCCACATGCTGGTAATGACGATCGAACAAATCCTCCAGGCCGATTCGGCCCTGGGCAATATCGGCCTCGAACTGTGCCTCGATCTGCTGGGCCCCTTGCCGGGCCAGGTCGTACACGCGCTGGTGGTAGTCGTCCAGGCCGACCTCGGCCAGTCGCTCGCTGATACTCTCTGCCTGGCCCTCCAATTGCACCGCAGCCTGGGCCAGCCGCTGGGTTTGCTGGTCACTGGCCTGCAGGTCACTGCGCATGCGCGCCATCGCCTGGAACAGGCTGTCCAGTTGCACCCGGTTGGTCTCGGTGCCCTCGGCGATTTCACCGATCTGCTGCTCCACGCCGGCAGCCAGGCTGGCGATGCTGTCCAGTTGCCCACCGGTGTGTTCGACCTGGTCAACACCGCTGTGCAGGTCATCGGACAATGCACGGATCTGCTCGACCACCTGGGCCGTACGCTCCTGGATGTCAGCGACCATCAGGCCGACCTCCTGCGTGGCAGTGGCGGTGCGTCCGGCCAATCCACGAACCTCATCGGCTACCACGGCAAAACCACGGCCATGCTCCCCCGCCCTGGCCGCCTCGATGGCAGCGTTGAGGGCCAGCAAATTCGTCTGGCTGGCAATGGCCTGTATCACCAGGGTCACCCGGGCAATGTCTTCACTGCGCTGGTGCAGGGCCTCGATCAACTCGCGGCTGGCGCTGGCACGCGCGCTCAACTGATGCATCCGCTGGATCGACTCCGCCAGCACTTCGCGCCCGCTGGCGCTGCTCTGGTGAGCGGTGCGCGCGGCAGCCAATGCATCCTGGCTCAGTTGGGAGGTGGCCTTCTCGGTGCCGATCATGACTTCGGCACTGCTGACGATCTGCGCCGCCGCGTCCAGTTGCGACTGCAGCTTGCTCGCCAGTTGTTGCACCGAGAACGCCACGCCCGCCGCCGAGAGCGCGTTGTGGCTGGTTGTCTTGGCAAGGTCGCGGGTCAATTCACCCAGCGGATCGCCTTCAGCCTGGACGACGGTAACCGGCTTGCGCAGGCGAGGAACCCACAGGGCCAACAAGGCCAACGGCAAGCAGACATACAGCGACACCCCGGCAAAGGCCATGGCCGCCAATACCCCCGTGAGCACCAGGCTTTGCAGCACCAGCGTCGACCAGGGCGCAGCACCACTCGAAGTAGCTTCAGGCTCCAGCAAGTCACCAGACAGCGATCCATTTCGCAGCATGTTCGGGCTCCAACGCAGCATGTTGTTATTGTGCGGCCATTAAAGGCCACTATAACGCCATTAACCATGCTCCTTTCGGTGTACAGCCCTTACCATTGATGCAGGGCAACAAACGCAAAAACCCCGGGGAGCGATCCCCGGGGTTTTTGTTGGACACCCGTGTCTGTCAGGCTTGACGCTGGTGCTTGTCGATCTGCTCGTGACGCTCTTGAGCTTCGATGCAGTACTTGGTGGTCGGGCTGATCAGCAGACGCTTCAGGCCGATGGGCTCACCGCTGTCGTCACACCAGCCGAAGCTCTCGTCGGCGATACGGCCCAACGCCATTTCCAGTTGTGGCAGCAGACGCTGATCACGTTCGATCGCGTTCACCAGCCAGTGGCGCTCTTCTTCGACCGAGGCGGCATCGGCAGGATCGGCAGGCGTATCCAGGCTCTCGATGGTTACACGGCTTTGCTCGATGCGCTCATGGGTCTCAACCTTCATCGACTGCAGCAGCGCGGTGAAGTAAGCCAGTTGCTCAGCGTTCATGTAATCATCGGCCGGCATGGCCAGCAACTTTTCCTTTGTCATTGATTTCTCTATAAAAAATACGTGCATTAAGGCGAATCGGGTGCTCCTGGCAAACAGCGCTCCAGCAGCGGAATTCTTCAAGCACCATCCGGCACTCAATTTACAGGGGGCGGCAGTCTACGGCCGAGATTCGCACTGGGCAACAGGAATGACGGTGCAATTGACCGAAAAGGCCCACAAGTGCTTCCCCTGGCGCGGGTTTATAACAAAAAAACCACCTGCGCGGCGCTTTCCTGGGGACAAACGGTGGATTGGCGGTAAAAAGCTTGTAACAAATTCTCGTCTGCCGCTGTAAATGCGTTGCCCTCACCCCAGCAACTGACTCAACACCGCGCGCAATTTTCCCGGCTTCACAGGCTTGTTCAGCAACGGTGCACCCAGGCGTTGCATGGCCCGGCGACTCTGCTCGCTGCGATCGGCCGTGATCATCACAGCGGCGATGCGCTGCCCAAAATGACCGCGCAGGTCACGCACCACCTCGCACCCGGTCACCCCATGGTCGAGGTGGAAATCGGCCAGGATCAACTCCGGCGCCTGTCCCGCCAGCACTACCAGCGCTTCGCCATAGTCAGCGGCGGTCACGACTTCACACCCCCACTGCTGCAACAGCGCCGCCATGCTCTGCTGGATACTCGACTCGTTATCCAGCACCAGCAATCGCCGCCCGGGCAACGGATCACCGAGCGCAGTGTGCACGAAGGCCGTCGCCGCAGGGGCTTGTGGCAGGTACGGCGACAACGGCACCTCGATGCTGAACACCGAGCCACGGCCCGGCCAGGAACGCACCTGGACCCGACACTCAAGGATGCGCGCAATGCGCTCGACAATCGCCAGGCCCAACCCAACCCCCTTGCGATCGGCTGCGCGGCCCACATCCAGTTGGTTGAACTCGAGAAAGATGGATTCGAGGCGATCTGCTGCAATGCCTCGCCCGGTATCCCAGACCTCCAGCCGTACATGCTCACCCTGCCGGCGGGCACCGAGCAGAATGTGCCCCTGCTCGGTGTAGCGGCAGGCGTTGCTGATGAAGTTGCGCAGAATCCGCGTCAGCAGCCGCAGGTCGGTACGCACGCCCAACCGGCCGCTGCGAACCCGCAAGCCCAGGCCGGCGGCCTCGGCCACCGGCTGGAACTCCGAGGCCAGGGGCGCCAGTACTTCGTCCAGGCTGTAGAGGTCGAGGTCCGGCTTGATCGCGGCCTGGTCCAGCCGGGAAATATCCAGTAGGTCGGTCAGCAAGTCCTCGGCGCCTTCCAGCGCCTGGTGCGCGCGCTCGACCAACTGTTGCTCGGCAGCGGGCAAGCTGCGCTCGCGCAGGGTAGAGATCAGTAGCCGCGCGGCATTGAGCGGTTGCAACAGATCGTGGCTGGCGGCCGCCAGGTACTTGTCCTTGCTGCGATTGGCCGCCTGGGCGGCATCACGGGCCTCGATCAGTTCGTTGGTGCGCTCGGCGACCCGCTGCTCCAGTTGATCGTTGAGTTGCTGCAGGCGTTGCTGGGCCAGCTTGCGCTCGGTGATGTCGGCCACGAAGCCCTCCACCACACCCGGCTCGTCCGGCCGCAGCAACAGGTTCATCAGCACGTCGATATGGCTGCCGTCGCGTCGGCGCAACTGGGTTTCATAGCCGAGCAGCGCTTGCTCTCGCTGCAACGCCTGGGCAATGGCCAGCAGTTCGTCCTGGCCCCCGGCAAACAGATGGCTGGCCAAGTCCCGGCGCGAGAGCAACAGCGCGGGTGCATCGGGGTAGCCGAGCATGCGTGCCAGCGCAGGGTTGGCGGCGCGCATGCCATCGTCGAGGCTGGCCTGGAAAATGCCGTGCACGGCATGCTCGAACAACCACTTGTAGCGATTGCGCTCGGCCTCCAGTTCCTCCAGGCGTACTGCCAGCTCCGGATAATGACTTTTGCGAACGGTGTGATTGCTCAGCCCCAACAGCCCGGCCAGGGCGTCACCCTGCAGGTCAGAGGGCCTCGCCATACACCACCTCGACGTCACGCTGACTGGAACTGCGCGGGTTGGTGAGGATGCAGGGATCGTCCATGGCGTGCTGGGACAGGAACGGGATGTCTGTCATTCCCACCCCGTGCAGGCTCAAGGTTTCATGAAAGCCCACGGCATGTTTGAGGGCGATCAGGTGCTCGACCAGGCGCTGGCTGATCTGCCTGTGATTAAGCCCGCGGCAGTCGATGCCCAGGGTCTGTGCAATCACCTTGAAGCGATCGGGCGCTGCGCTGTAGTTGAATGCCACCACATGCTCAACCAGCACCGCGTTGCACAGCCCATGAGGCAGGTCGAGAAAGCCGCCCAGGCTATGGGACATGGCATGTACCGCGCCCAGAATCGCATTGGAAAAGGCCAGCCCGGCCTGCATGCTGCCGAGCATGATTTTTTCCCGCAGGGCGATATCGCTCGGGTTGGCGATCATCTCCACCAGGTTGCCGTTGATCAGGCGCATGGCTTCCAGCGCATGAGGGTCCGTCAAGGGGCCGTGACCGGTGGACACGAAGGCTTCGATGGCGTGCACCAGCGCATCAATGCCGGTACAGGCCGACAGGAACGGGTCCATGCTCAGGGTGGTTTCCGGGTCGATCAGCGACACATCGGGCACCACCGCCTTGCTGACGATGGAGAACTTCATCCGCTCCTGCTGATTGGAGATGATCACGAACTGCGACACGTCGGCGGATGTGCCGGCCGTGGTGGGGATGAGGATCAATGGCGGGCTGGGCACACGGATGGTGTCAACGCCCTCGAACTCGAGGATGTGGCGACCGTGGGCCACCACAATGCCGATGCCCTTGGCACAGTCCATCGGGCTGCCACCACCGACAGCGACGATCACGTCGCACTGCTCGCTGCGATAGCGCTCGGCGCCGCTCATCACTTCCTCGACCCGCGGGTTGGGCGAGACGTCGGTGTACAGGCAGTAGTCGATACCCTGCCCTTGCAGGCTGGCCTCGATATCGGCTACCCAGCCCGCGGCGATCACGCCCGGGTCACTGACCAGCAGTACCTTGCGCGCGCCGAAGGTTCTGGCGTAGTTGGCCACATGGTGTCGGCATCCGGCGCCAAAGATGATTTCCGGGGAAACGAATTTGCGCAACTGGCTCAATTTCGGGCTCATGCGACGCCTGTATTGTTGTAGTAGTCGTAAGCGCCAGCCTACTGTATCCGGGTATGAATGCAATCAGGCCCGAAAGGGCCTGGAACGACAACGCCGGCTACTGCAAGCAGCAACCGGCGCCAGAGGGATCAACGATTGGCGAAGTACATCGTCACTTCAAAACCGATACGCAAATCAGTGAACGCAGGCTTTTTCCACATAGGTCCATCCTCTTCTGGCACCACAGGATTGCGGTGCTTCTATTAATACACCGTTGCCGGTGCGGGTCGAATGCTACTTTGGAAGCGATTTGGTACAGCTACCCGGGCCTTCAGAAGAACCCCAGCGGATTGATGTCGTAGCTGACCAGCAGGTTCTTGGTCTGCTGATAGTGGTCGAGCATCATTTTGTGGGTCTCGCGACCGACCCCGGATTTCTTGTAGCCCCCGAACGCGGCGTGCGCCGGGTACAGGTGATAGCAGTTGGTCCACACACGGCCCGCCTTGATGCCACGGCCCATGCGGTAGGCGCGATTGATATCGCGGGTCCATACCCCGGCGCCCAGCCCGAACTCAGTATCGTTGGCAATGGCCAGCGCCTCGGCTTCGTCCTTGAAGGTGGTCACGCCCACCACCGGCCCGAAGATCTCCTCCTGGAACACGCGCATCTGGTTGTGCCCCTTGAGCAGGGTCGGCTGGATGTAATAGCCCGTGGACAGGTCGCCGCTCAATCGCTCGCAGTCGCCGCCGGCCAGCACTTGTGCACCTTCTTCCTGGGCGATTTGCAGGTAGGAAAGAATCTTGTAGTACTGCTGCTCCGAGGCCTGGGCACCCACCATGGTTTCGGTGTCTAGCGGATTGCCGCGCTTGATCTGGCCGATCTTTTTCAGCACCTGTTCCATGAACGGCTCATAGATCGACTCTTGCACCAGGGCCCGTGACGGGCAGGTACAGACTTCTCCCTGGTTGAAAAAGGCCAGCACCAGGCCTTCGGCGGCTTTCTCGATGAACGCAGGTTCGGCCTGCATGATGTCTTCAAAGAAAATGTTCGGCGATTTCCCCCCCAGCTCCACCGTTGAAGGAATGATGTTTTCGGCCGCGCACTTGAGAATATGCGAGCCCACCGGGGTGGAACCTGTGAAGGCGATTTTGGCGATGCGCTTGCTGGTCGCCAGGGCTTCGCCGGCTTCACGCCCGAAGCCCTGGACGATATTCAGCACACCCGGCGGCAGCAGGTCACCGACCAGTTCCGCGAACACCGTGATCGACAGCGGGGTCTGCTCTGCCGGCTTGAGCACCACGCAGTTACCCGCTGCCAGGGCCGGGGCCAGTTTCCAGGCGGCCATCAGCAGCGGGAAGTTCCACGGAATGATCTGCCCGACCACACCGAGCGGTTCGTGGAAATGATAGGCCGCGGTCATGTCGTTGATTTCGGCGGCGCTGCCCTCCTGGGCGCGGATGCAGCCGGCAAAGTAGCGAAAGTGATCGGCAGCCAGCGGCACATCGGCATTGAGCGTCTCGCGGATGGCTTTGCCGTTGTCCCAGGTTTCGCTGATAGCCAGCACCTCAAGGTGCGCTTCGATACGGTCGGCAATCTTCAGCAAGACGCGCGAGCGCTCTTGAACCGACGTACGCCCCCAGGCATCGGCGGCGGCATGGGCAGCATCCAGCGCCCGCTCGATATCGTCGGCGTTCGAGCGCGGGAACTCTGCGATCGGCTGACCGTTGACCGGGGAACTGTTGGTGAAGTACTGGCCACTGAGCGGCGCGACAAATTCACCGCCGATGTAATTGCCATAGCGTGCTTTGAAATTCGCAATTGCATCCGGCGTGCCGGGGGCTGCATAGATCATGATGGGGCCTCTGCTGATCGAGACCTGTCGCAACGACAGGCAGTGACTCGATCTTATTCAGCGAGGCGGGCGGGACGAATCGGCCCTTGGCAGGGAACGGCTACTCATTTGGTAGTAAGGCACAGGCGGGGGTAGCCAGGCAGAACAACAGCGTTTGGCACTCAGGGCCATCTGCCCGAGGGGGGATGGGTTCAGCGTCATGAGCAAGCTTCCTGCTGTTAAAACGAAGCTGCATCTCGACGCTGCCCCACCCTCACCCAGGTGGTACAGGCTGCCGGGTTCAGCGGTCCTTGAACTGCGCTTCGCGTTTGGCGATGAACGCAGCCATGCCCTCTTTCTGGTCTTCGGTGGCGAAGGCCGCGTGGAACACCCGGCGCTCGAAACGCACGCCTTCGGCGAGGTTGACCTCAAAGGCACGGTTGACGCTTTCCTTGACCATCATGGTTATCGGGATCGACTTGCTGGCGATGGTCGCGGCCACCTTCAGGGCCTCTTCCAACAGCTCGGCCTGCGGTACCACGCGTGCCACCAGGCCTGCGCGCTCAGCCTCTTCGGCGCCCATCAGGCGACCGCTCAGGCACAGCTCCATGGCCTTGGCCTTGCCCACTGCACGGGTCAAGCGCTGGGTGCCGCCCATGCCCGGCAGCACGCCGAGGTTGATCTCGGGCTGGCCGAACTTGGCGTTGTCACCGGCCAGGATGAAGTCGCACATCATGGCCAGCTCGCAGCCGCCACCCAGGGCAAAGCCGGACACCGCAGCGATGATCGGCTTGCGACGGTTGGCGATGCGGTCGGCGTCGCTGAACAGGTCATCGACGTAGATCTGCGGGTAACGCAGGTCGGCCATTTCCTTGATGTCGGCGCCCGCGGCAAACGCCTTGGCCGAACCTGTCAGCACCACGCAACCGATGTTCGGGTCGGCTTCGAGCTGGTCCAGCGCCTGGTTGATCTCGCCAACGATCTGCGCATTGAGCGCGTTGAGCGCCTGCGGGCGGTTGAGGGTGATCAGGCCGACCTTGCCGTGGATGTCCAACAGAATGGTTTCAAAACTCATGCATGCTGCTCCGTCAAAGATTGCGCGCAATGACCATGCGCTGAATATCGCTGGTGCCTTCGTAGATCTGGCAGACCCGCACATCGCGGTAGATGCGCTCCAGCGGGAAGTCGCTCAGATAGCCATAACCGCCCAGGGTCTGCAAGGCATCCGAACAGACCTTTTCGGCCATTTCCGAGGCAAAAAGCTTGGCCATCGACGCTTCGACCAGCGCCGGACGCCCGGCATCGCGAAGTGCGGCGGCGTGCTGGACCATCTGCCGGGCCACGGCAACGCGGGTGGCCATGTCAGCCAGGCGGAAGGCCACGGCCTGGTGTTCGATCAGCGGTTTGCCGAAGCTCTGGCGCTCGCGGGCATAGTCGCGGGCCACTTCAAAGGCGGCACGGGCCATGCCCACCGACTGCGAAGCGATGCCGATACGCCCACCTTCGAGGTTGGCCAAGGCGATCTTGTAGCCTTCGCCCTCCTCGCCCAGGCGGTTAGCCACCGGAACACGCACATCGTCAAAAACGATCTGGCAGGTGTCGGAGGCGTGCTGGCCGAGCTTGTCTTCAACCCGCGCCACCTGGTAGCCCGGCGAGTCGGTCGGCACGATGAAGGCACTGATCCCGCGCTTGCCGGCGGCCGGGTCAGTGACGGCAAACACGATCACCACCCCGGCGTTCTGCCCGGAGGTGATGAACTGCTTGCAGCCATTGAGCACATAGTGATCGCCATCGCGGCGGGCACGCGTCTTCAGGCTGCTGGCATCGGAGCCGGCCTGGGGTTCGGTCAGCGCGAAGGCCCCGAGCATCTGGCCGCTGGCCAGCGGCACCAGGAACTGCTGCTTTTGCGCGTCGCTGCCAAACTTGAGGATCGGCACGCAACCCACCGAGTTGTGCACGCTCATGATGGTCGAGCAGGCGCCATCGCCAGCGGCGATTTCCTCCAGGGCCATGGCATAGGCCACATAGCCGGTGTCACTGCCGCCCCACTGCTCCGGCACCAGCATGCCGAACAGGCCCAGTTCGGCCATCTCCCCGATCGCTTCCTTGGGGAAGCGGTGTTCGCGGTCCCACTGCTCGGCGAAGGGGCGCAGGCGCTCCTGGGCGAACTGGCGGACGGCGTCGCTGATTTGCTGTTGTTCGTCGTTAACTAGCATGGTGCACCTCAGTACAGACACTCGACGGCCATGGCCGTGGCTTCACCGCCGCCGATGCAGATGGCGGCCACGCCGCGGCGCAGGCCTTTCTGGCGCAAGGCGGCCAGCAGGGTGACGAGAATTCGCGCGCCCGAGGCGCCGATCGGATGGCCCAGGGCGCATGCGCCGCCGTGCACGTTGACCTTGTCGTGGGGCAGGTCCAGGTGCTTCATCGCCGCCAGGGTGACCACGGCAAAGGCTTCGTTGATCTCGAACAGATCGACCTCGGCCAGGTTCCAGCCGGTGCGCTTGATCAGCTTGTCGATGGCGCCGATCGGTGCAGTGGGGAACAGCGCCGGGGTGTCTGCGAAGGCGGCGTGGCCGTGGATCACGGCCAATGGCTTGAGGCCCTGCTTTTCGGCCTGCGAGCGACGCATCAGCACCAGTGCCGCGGCACCGTCGGAGATCGAGCTGGCGTTGGCCGCCGTGACCGTACCGCCATCACGGAACGCTGGTTTGAGTTGGGGGATCTTGTCCAGGCGGGCCTTGGGCGGCTGCTCGTCATCGCTGATCAGGCGCTGTTCCTTGCCCACGGTCACTTCGACCGGGACGATCTCGCTGGCAAAGCTGCCGTCCTTGATCGCCTGCTGCGCACGGGTCAGCGAAGCGATGGCGAAATCATCCTGCTGCTGACGGGTAAAGCCGTCCTGCTCGGCGCAGTCCTCGGCAAAGGTGCCCATCAGGCGGCCCTTGTCGTAGGCATCTTCCAGGCCGTCGAAGAACATGTGGTCGATGATCTTGCCGTGGCCCATGCGGTAACCACTGCGGGCCTTGTCCAGGAGGTACGGTGCGTTGGACATGCTTTCCATACCACCGGCCACGACCACATCGGCGCTGCCGGCCAGCAGCAGGTCATGGGCCATGATGGCCGCCTGCATGCCCGAGCCGCACATCTTGTTCAAGGTGGTGCAGGTGGTGCTCTTGTTCAGGCCGGCGCCCAGGGCAGCCTGGCGTGCAGGTGCCTGGCCAAGGCCGGCAGGCAGTACGCAGCCAAACAGTACTTGCTCGACGCTGTCGGCACTGACGCCGGCACGCTCGACAGCCGCGCGAATGGCAGCGGCGCCCAGTTGCGGTGCGGTGAGGCTTTTCAGGTCGCCCTGCAGCCCACCCATGGGGGTGCGCACGGCGCTGACGATTACGATCGGATCATTGGCAAGGGTCATGATTTCAGTCCTCCTGCAGTTATTTGGCGGCCATGCGCAAGGCACCGTCGAGACGGATCACCTCACCATTGAGCATGCTGTTTTCGATGATATGGCGAGCCAGCGCCGCGTATTCCTGCGGGCGGCCCAGGCGTGGCGGGAACGGTACGCCAGCGGCCAGCGAATCGCGCACCTCCTGGGTCATGCCGGCCATCATCGGGGTCTCGAAAATCCCCGGGGCGATGGTCATGACGCGGATGCCGAAGCGTGCCAGCTCACGTGCTGCGGGCAGGGTCAGGCTGGCAATGGCGCCTTTGGAGGCGGCGTAGGCAGCCTGGCCGATCTGGCCGTCGTAGGCGGCGATCGAGGCGGTGTTGATGATCACCCCGCGCTCGCCTTCGCTGCTGGCCTCGCCCTCTGCCATGGCCGCGGCGGCCAGGCGAAGCAGGTTGAAGCTGCCGATCAGATTGACGTTGATAACCCGGCAGAAGCTGTCCAGGCCATGCGGGCCGTTCTTGCCCAGCACCTTCTCGGCACCGACGATGCCAGCGCAGTTGACCAGGCCGTGCACCGTGCCAAAAGCCGTCACTGCGGCGTCAACTGCAGCCTTGGCGGCGGCCTCCTGGCTGATATCGGCAACGGCGAAACGGGCGTTTGGCCCCAGCTCCTGAGCCTTGGCCGCAACGGCCTCGGCATTGAGGTCGACCAGCATCACCTGGGCGCCGGCCTCGATGAGCATCTGCGCGGTAGCGGCGCCCAGGCCCGAGGCCGCGCCGCTGACGATAAAGTTCTTGTTGGCGATCTGCATGATGTTCGTTCCTCAGGCGCTGGCGGTCTGGGCCAGCGCGGCTTGTTGTTTGGCGATTTCCTGGTTGCGCAGGATGAAGCGCTGCAGCTTGCCGCTCGGGGTTTTGGGCAGCTCGCTGACGAATTCGATTTCCCGTGGGTAGGCATGGGCGTAGAGGCGCTGGCGTACGTGCTGTTTCAGTGCTTCGGCCAGCTCGTCGCTGGGCTGCTGGCCTGCGGCCAACACCACGAACGCCTTGATCAGCTCGGTGCGCTCTGGGTCCGGCTTGCCGACCACCGCCGCCTCGATCACGGTCGGGTGCTCGATCAGCGCGCTCTCGACATCGAAAGGGCCCACCCGGTACCCGGAAGTAGTGATCACATCGTCACTGCGACCGACAAAGCTGATGCTGCCATCGGTGTTGAGCTCGACGGTGTCGCCGCTCAGGTAGTACTTGCCGACGAAAGACTTGGTCGGTAGGCCGTGATACCCCCCGAACCAGCATAGCGGCGACTGTTCGCGGTCGACCGCCAGAATGCCCGGCTGCCCCGCGGGCAGTTCATTGTGCTGCTCATCGAGCACGACGATACGGTGCCCGGGAATGGCAAAGCCGGCCGAGCCCAGGTGCACCGGATGCTCCAGGCCGTGGTGGTTGCACAGCACCATGCCCAGTTCGGTCTGGCCGTAATGGTCATGAATGGTCACGTCCAGCTCGTCGGCGAACCAGCGGATCACTTCCGGGTTCAGCGGCTCGCCGGCGCTGCTGACCACACGCAGGCGGCCCTTGATCGGCGCGCTGAACGCGTTGCCGGCAGCGATCAGCAAGCGGTAGGCAGTCGGCGAACCCGCCAGGTTGCTGATGGCGTATTTGTTGATGACCCGGCAGGTGCTTTCGACGCTGAACGGGCCATCGAAGAAGGTCGTGGAATGCCCAAGCGCCAGCGGGCCGGTTACCGCGTAATAAAGACCGTAGGCCCAACCCGGATCGGCCAGGTTCCAGAAGTTGTCTTCAGGGCGCAGGTCGATGGCATCGCGCATGTAGCCCTGGAAGGCGACGATTGCCCGCAGCGGTACTTCCAGCGGCTTGGCCGGGCCCGTGGTGCCGGAAGTGAACATCAGCAGGAACGGTGCATCGCACCCCAGCAGCACGGGCGCGCAGTCATTGCTGGCGGCGTTGAGTTCGGTATGGAAATCCAGGTCGCCGGAGCCGGCCTGGGCGCCGACGCAGATGATGGTCGGGCAGCCATGCACGTCATCGAGCTTGCTGCGGTTGAGCGGCTCGGTCACCACCACTTTCGCCCCGGACTGCTCCAGGCGGTGCTCGATGGCCTTGGGCCCGAAGGCGGTAAACAGGGGTTGATAGACGGCGCCCAGGCGCCAGGTGGCCAATACGGTAACCAGCAACTCGACGGTGCGCGGCATCAAGCCTGCTACCCGATCGCCAGCGCCTACACCTTGCGCCTTGAGCACATTGGCCAGGCGCGCGGCGGCTTCTTGCAACTGCTCGAAACTGTACTGCGCGCTGTCGCCATCGCGGTTTTCACAGTTGAGCGCTATGCGGTGGTCGCCGACATGCCGGTCGCAGCACTCGACACAGGCATTGAGTGCTTCCAGGCTGCCCTGCAGCACTGCTGCAGCGGTCTGCTGATAGTTGAAACCCTTCGCTGCGCCGCGGTAATCACGCATCGCCAGACTCCTCGTTTCTTATTGTTGGAATAAAACGAATGATCTGGAGATAGTCGCGCTAGCGCCGGGGCAGGACAATGGCCAAAGCTGTCAATCTGGATGACTGGTTTGGCGCTCGGACTGGCCTTGTCCGATCAAGGTGCGGTAATGGCCCGGATTGCAGCCGTACCATTTGCGAAAGGCCTTGTAGAACGAACTGCTGTCGGCAAACCCCAGCCGATCAGCGATCTCGGCAAAGCTCACCTGGTCCTCGGCCAGCCAGGCGATGGCCAACTCCTTGCGCACACTGTCCTTGAGCCCTTGGTAGGTCTGCCCCTCTTCGGCCAGGCGCCGGCGCAGGGTCGAGGCCGAGATGCACAGCTGCTGGGCCTGGCCTTCGGTCTCGGGCCACTCGCCTGCCGGCACTTGGCGCAGCGCTGCCTTGATCCGCCGCGCCAGGCTGGAAGGGTCGCGGTACTTGACCAGGATGTTGCCCGGTGCCTCGGCAAGAAACCGCTGCAACTCCTCAGGGGTGCGCTTGAGCGGCAGGTCCAGGCAGTCGGCGGCAAAGATCATGCGCGTGCGTGGGCGGCCAAATTGCAGGTTTTCCGAGAACATCACCCGGTAATCGTCGCAGAACGGCGGCTCATCGCAGCGCAGCTCAATGGCCAGGATCGGAATGCGGCGACCGGCCAGCCAGCAGGCCACGCCGTGGACGATCATCCAGAAGGTGAAATAGGTAAACGGGCGACGCGGCGCTTCCTGGGGCTCGCCAATGACGATTTCGGCCAGGCTCTGCTGACGCACCAGCACCGGCTGCAGGTGTTCGAGCATCAGCCCCAGAAACGCCAGGGCGGTTTCAATGGCCGTGCCCAGGGTGGGCTGGGTCATCGAGGAACGGCAGAGAAAGGCCAGGCTGCCCGTGCGCAGGCCGCGCGGGTCCATGCAAAAGAACTCATCGTGGCAACGCCGCGCCAGCAGGCGCCAAAGCTCGGCATAGGCGCTGGCCGGCACGCGGGCGCTGGCCTCGTGCAGCTGCGCCGGATCAATGCCGACGCGGCTGAGCATGGCCTGGCTGGGGGCGCCGGGGGCGCAGGTCTGCAACAACGCTTCACGCACCAGTTGCATCGAGATGGTGTCTTTCTCCGCCATCAGCCGTCGTTCACCCTGCCTGTCTTTATGTGAGGGCCATCTTAGGGGCCCGCCCGGAAAATGCCAGCCCTGCCTCACACCGTCGCGGCCAGGCTCAGGAACGCCTGGATCAGGCGCAGTTCGCGGCGCCGCTCCAGGCAACCGAGCATATGCTGATTGACCAGGCCGGGCCCGGCCATGGGGCGGGCAACCACCCGCGGGTCGTGACTGACTTCAATCGAAGAGACAATACCGATACCCAGTTCTGCCGCCACCGCCTCGGTCACCGCCTCCCGGCTGTCCAGTTCGAGCAATACCCGCGGCTGCACCTGGGCCTCGCTGCAGGCCTGGTCGAAGGTGCGCCGGGTGATCGAGGTGGGCTCGCGCAGCACCATGATCTGCTGGTTCAGCGCACTGATCTGCAGCTCCCAAGGCTCCTTCGCCCACGGATGGCCGACCGGTAGCAAGGCGCAGATCCGGGAGTCGCCAAGGCTCTGCAAATGCAAGCCCTTGCGTGGCTCCACCTCGGTCATTACCGCCACGTCGGCATGTTCGGACATCAGTGCGGCCAGGGTTTCCTGGGCGTTGCCCAGGCGCAGGTTGACGGTGACCCCCGGGTAGCGCGCGCGCAGCTTGGCCAGCATCGGCATGACCCGGTGCGGGCCGTCGGCGGCCACCTCCAGGCGTCCGGTGAGCAACTGGCGGTTGGCCTCGAGCATCGCTTGTGCCTCTTCCGCCAGGCCGAACATGGCGCGGGTGATCGCTGCCAGGCGAATCCCCTCCTCGGTCAGCTCGACCCGACGCGCGGTACGCCGCAACAGGGTGATCTGGTAGTGCTCCTCCAGCGCCTTGATGTGCCCGGTAACGGCCGGCTGACTGATGAACAAGCGGCTGGCCGCACGGGTAAAGCTGCCCTCACGGGCGACGGCATCGAAAGCGCGGAGCTGGAACAGGTTCATATCTATCGGCCTGACTTATGGCTGGCATAACAACAAACAATTTGATTGATGGCGCGCAGAATTGCAACTTAGGCCCCGTAGATTCAGCCCACCGCTTGTGAGGACCACCGGAATGAGTAACGCCCCAATCCTGCTGACCCCCGGCCCACTGACCACCTCAGCCCGCACCCGCCAAGCAATGATGGTGGACTGGGGTTCCTGGGACCGTGATTTCAACCAACTGACCGCCAGCCTGTGCGAGCAACTGCTGGCCATCGTCGGCGGCGCCGACAGCCACCACTGTGTGCCCTTGCAAGGCAGCGGCACCTTCGCCGTGGAAGCGGCCATCGGCACCCTGGTGCCCCGCGATGGCAAGGTCCTGGTACTGATCAATGGTGCCTATGGCCAGCGCCTGGCAAAAATCTGCAAGGTACTGGGCCGCGCCTACAGCACCTTTGAAACCGCTGAAGACGAACCCACCACCCCCGCCGATGTCGACCGCCTGCTGGCCGCAGACAGCAGCATCACCCATGTGGCACTGATTCACTGCGAGACCAGCACCGGCATCCTCAACCCACTGCCAGAGATTGCCCAGGTCATCGCCCGTCACGGCAAGCGCCTGATCATCGACGCCATGAGCTCTTTCGGCGCGCTGCCGATCGATGCCCGCGAAGTACCGTTCGACGCCCTGATCGCCGCCTCCGGCAAATGCCTTGAAGGTGTGCCCGGCATGGGCTTCGTGTTTGCCAACAAAGACTCGCTGGCCGCAGCCGAGGGCAACTCGCCCTCGCTGGCCATGGACCTGCAGGACCAGCACGCCTACATGGCCAAGACCGGCCAGTGGCGCTTCACCCCGCCAACCCACGTGGTGGCGGCGCTGCACGAAGCCCTGCTGCAATACAACGAAGAAGGCGGCCTGCCGGCCCGTCACCAGCGCTACGCGAGCAACTGCAAGGCCCTGCTCGACGGCATGGCGGCCATTGGCCTGCGCAGCTTCCTGCCAGCCGAGATCCAGGCACCGATCATCGTCACCTTCCACGCCCCGACAGACCCGCGCTACCAGTTCAAGGACTTCTACGAACGCGTCAAGGCCAAGGGTTTCATCCTTTACCCGGGCAAGCTGACCCAGGTCGAAACCTTCCGCGTCGGTTGCATCGGCTGCGTCGGCCCGGACGGCATGCAGGCGGCGGTCAATGCCGTGGCCGAGGTGCTGCGTGAAATGGAAGTGCTGGAAATCTGAAGTCTGCCCCTTACCTGACCTGCGAACCGACCCGCTCAAGGAACCCTTTACATGAACTACAACAACCCGACTCAACTGCAAGCCGCCATCCTCGACTGGGCCGGCACCGTGGTCGACTTTGGCTCCTTTGCCCCGACCCAGATTTTCGTCGAGGCCTTCGGCGAATTCGACGTCGAAGTCTCCATCGAAGAAGCCCGTGGCCCGATGGGCATGGGCAAGTGGGACCACATCCGTACCCTGTGCGACCAGCCGCAGATCGCCGAACGCTATCGCAAGGTCTTCGGTCGCACCCCGACCGACGATGACGTCACGGCCATCTACAACCGCTTCATGCCCCTGCAGATCGAAAAGATCGCCGTCCACTCGGCGCTGATCCCGGGCGCCCTGGACACCCTGACCGGCTTGCGCAAGGACGGCCTGAAGATCGGTTCGTGCTCCGGCTACCCGAAAGTGGTGATGGACAAGGTGGTGGAGCTGGCAGCGCAGAACGGCTACGTTGCCGACCATGTGGTCGCCACCGACGAAACGCCCAACGGCCGCCCATGGCCGGCTCAGGCCCTGGCCAACGTGATCGCCCTGGGCATCGACGATGTCGCGGCCTGCGTGAAGGTCGACGACACCGTACCGGGCATTCTTGAAGGCCGCCGCGCGGGCATGTGGACCGTGGCGCTGGTGTGCTCGGGCAACGCCCTGGGCCTGACCTACGAAGGCTATCGCGCCCTGGCCTCGGACAAACTCGACAGCGAGCGCAAGCGCATCCATGCCCTGTTTGAAGGTTCACGCCCGCACTACTTGATCGACACCATCAATGAACTGCCGGAGGTGATTGCCGATATCAACCGCCGTCTGGCCAAAGGTGAAATGCCCCAGGCGGTGTAAAACGCCCCAAACGCCAGAAGCCGAGGTCAATGTCTCGGCTTCTGGCGTTTCTTCAGCAAGGTATTGAACGGCTCACCCCTGGTGACGTTCGACCCAGGTGGCGTACTTGTCGATAAAGGTCTGCAGGAACGGCCGGACTTTCTCCGACAGCTTGCCGCTGTCATCGAACAGCGTCGCCGCCCCGCCTATATAGGCCTCGGGCTGCTGCATGCAGGGCACATCAAGGAAAACCAGCGACTGGCGCAGGTGATGGTTGGCGCCAAAACCGCCCACCGCCCCCGGCGACACGCTGATCACCGCCCCGGGTTTACCGCTCCAGGCACTTTGGCCATAGGGCCGCGACCCCACGTCAATGGCGTTTTTCAGTACGCCCGGCACCGAGCGGTTGTACTCCGGTGTAACGAACAGCACCGCGTCACTGTGGCGAATCTGCTCGCGGAAGGCCTTGTAGGCGGCCGGTGGATCGACGTCGATATCTTCGTTGTAGAGCGGCAGGTCGCCGATCTCGACAATCTTCAACGTGAGGTTGGAGGGCGCAAGCGCTGCCAGCGCAAGGGCGACCCTGCGATTGAAGGACTCCTTGCGCAAGCTGCCGACGACGACGGCTACCGAATACACCTGGCTCATGGCAATTTCCCGACGTGAAAAGTGGTAGGAAGTTTTAGGTATAGATGATCCAATCCAGCGCTGAAGTTTTTTTCCCAGCGGGCAAAACTTACCCGGTAAAACAGTGGTCTATGTCTGACAGATTTTCACTTCTTCAGAGGTTGCACGGTAAATGACAGCAGTACTGGTCGGACAGTTTCATGCACGGGACGCAGAAGGCCGCATCTATCCCGTCCATGAGTTTCAGGAAGCCACCCTCGAAGCCGACGGTAGTGCCGCATCCCTGCCTATCACCACCTATAAGCTGGCCATCGGCGACCGGGTCAACCACCTGGGCGAAGATCGCTTTGAATTGGCCCGCACGGGCGTGGAAATCATCCGCATTCCCTGAACGGCTTCAGGCCTTTATGCAATCGACGGTATAGACCCGCCCCTGCTCGCGGGTCTCGTGCTGCAGACCATGCACGTCGGCGACAAAACCCGGAAAACCGGTGTCAAAGGCTGCCGCAAAGGCCAGGTAATCAATGATCGCGTGCGTTGCCTCGGTGAAGCGCTCGCCGGGCATGATCAGTGGAATGCCGGGGGGATACGGCACCAGCATCACCGCACAAATGCGCCCCAGCAATTGGTCGATGGGTACCGCTTCCACCTCCCCGCGCACCAGCTTGTCGTAGGCATCGGCAGGCTTCATCACCACCTCCGGCAAACGGGTGAACAAGCGCTTCAACTGCTTGGCGGTGGCGTTACTGCGGTAGCAGGCGTGCAGTTGATCACACAGGTCACGTAGCCCCAGGCCCTGGTAACGCACCGGGTCCAATTGCGCGACACAGGGCAGGCAGTCGAGCAGGTCGGTGTTGGCGTCATAGCTGCGCTTGAACTCCAGAAGCTCGGTCAGCAAGGTGCTCCACTTGCCCTTGGTGATGCCCATCGAGAACAACACCAGGAAGGTGTAGAGCCCGGTCTTCTCCACCACCAGCCCCCGCTCCCAGAGAAACTTGCTGACCACCGCGGCCGGAATGCCGTGCTCACTCAAGGCACCGCCAGCGTTGAGGCCGGGCATCACCAGGGTGACCTTGATCGGATCGAGCAGCACGTAGTCATCACCGACATCCCCAAAACCATGCCACTCGGCCTGCGGCTGCAGCAGCCAGTCCTGGGTGCGCACCTGGTGTGCGCCTTCGACCTGAGGTGGCTGCCAGATACTGAACCACCAGTCATCGCCTGCAAGGTGCTCGCGCAACTTGGCCATGGCTCGACGAAAACCCAGCGCCTCATCGAACATTTCCTGCAGCAGCGAACGGCCAGCCGGTCCCTCCATCATCGCCGACGCCACATCCAGCGAGGCCAGGATGCTGTACTGCGGTGACGTGGAGATATGCATCATGAAGGCTTCGTTGAAACGGTCGCGGTCCAGTTGCCGGGCACCGCCGTCCTGCACATGAATCATCGAGGCCTGGCTGAAGGCCGCCAGCAGCTTGTGGGTGGAGTGGGTGCTGAACACCAGGGGGCTGTCGGCGCTGCGTGAGGTGCCCATGGCAAATCGACCGGCGAAGAACTCGTGAAAAGCCGCATAGGCATACCAGGCCTCATCGAAATGCAGCACCTCGACGCTATTGCCGAGCGTCTGCTTGATCAGCTCGGCGTTGTAGCACAGGCCGTCGTAGGTCGAGTTGGTCACCACCGCCAGCTTGACCTTGGCGATGCGCCCCTTGGCCAAGGGGTTGCCAGCGATCTTGGCGCGAATGGATTCGGGGCTGAACTCGCTCAGGGGGATCGGCCCGATGATGCCCAGCTCGTTGCGCTCCGGGCACAGGTACAAGGGGATGGAGCCGGTCATGATGATCGCGTGGACCACCGACTTGTGGCAGTTGCGGTCCACCAGCACCAGATCATCGCGCCCGACCATGGAGTGCCAGACGATCTTGTTGGCGGTTGAGGTACCGTTGATCACGAAGAAGGTGTGATCGGCAGCAAAATTCCTTGCCGCCCGGGCTTCGGCTGCCGCCAGCGGGCCGGTGTGGTCCAGCAGCGAGCCCAGTTCGGGCACCGACACCGACAGGTCCGAGCGCAAGGTGTTCTCACCAAAGAACTGATGGAACGCCAGGCCCACCGGGCTTTTGCGATAGGCCACGCCGCCGCCATGTCCCGGCGTATGCCAGGAGTAGTTGGATTGCGCGGTGTGCTGCACCAGTGCCTTGAAGAAGGGCGGCAGCAGCCCATCCAGGTAGGTATGCGCTGCACGCGCCACCTGGCGGGCCAGGAAGGGCACCGTGTCCTCGAACAGGTAAAGGATGCCGCGCAGCTGGTTCAGCTCGCTCATGACCTCGGCAGGGGCGTTTTCCAGTGTCACTTGCTCGCCCAGCGCGAAGATCGGCAAATGCGGCGCACGCCGCCGCGCCAGGCGAATCAGGTCGACCAGGTTATGCAAGAGGTGGGGGTTTTCTTCGGCGCCTTCGGCGGCGATCAGCATGCAGGCCAGGCCGTGATGGCTGGAGACTACCTGCCGGCCTTCGGCGTAGTCGGTGGCGGCAAGAATGGTGAAGCCGTCCTGGGCCAGTTCCTGGGCGATACCGCGTACACGCTCGCCGGCTACCGTATCGGCCTTGATATCGCGGTGAACGATCAGGACAGGAAACTTGAGGTCCTTGTACATGAGGGGGCGCCTGCTCCGAATGACGGGTCGGTCATTTCAGGGTAGAAGCTGGCTGCCCCCCGTGCGCGGCGTTTGCCTCAGTTGGCCTCGGACAGTTGCTGCCACAGTGCCGGGCCACCGGTCGATTTGGCCACCGCTTCCAGGCGTGCTACGTGGGCTTCCAGTTCCTGCTCGGTAGCGTGGATGATCCGCCCCGGCTGGCGACCCACAAGGCGGCGGATTTCGCTGCCGCGGTTGTCTCCACCGTTTTCCTCGCCATCAGCCCCCTGCCCGGCCAGAGACAAGCTGGTCTGGCCACCGGTCATGTTCAGGTAAACGTCGGCCAGCAGTTCCGAGTCGAGCAAGGCGCCGTGCAGATCACGACCGGAGTTGTCGACGCCATAGCGTTTGCACAAGGCATCGAGGCTGTTGCGCTGCCCCGGATGACGACCACGGGCCATGACCAGGGTGTCGAGGATGGTGCAGTGCTGGGAGATATCAGCGCGATCAGTTTGACCGACCAGGGCGAATTCGTTGTTGATGAAGCCAACGTCGAACGCCGCGTTGTGGATGATCAGTTGGGCGCCCTGAATGAAGTCGAAGAACTCATCGGCGACTTCGGCGAAGCGGGGCTTGTCGATCAGGAAGGCGTCGGTGATGCCGTGAACGCCAATGGCGCCCTCGTCACTTTCGCGATCCGGCTGCAGGTAGACGTGAAAGTGCCGCCCGGTGAGGCGCCTGCCGATCAGCTCGACACAGCCGATCTCGATGATCCGGTGGCCGTCGGTGACCGGCATACCGGTGGTTTCGGTGTCCAAGACGACCGACCTGTTGTTCTGAATCTCCACGCCGGTGGTCTCCTGTTGCGTACAGCGGTCTGGTGAAAGCCGGGCATTCTACCTCAGCGTGATGCAGGTGTGCGTTTCAGCGGCCGCGCAGCTCTTCGACGCCGCGGTTGGCCAACTGGTCGGCACGCTCGTTGCCGTGATGGCCCACATGCCCACGCACCCACTTCCAGCTCACCTTGTGGCGATTGACCTGTTCATCGAGCAGTTGCCAGAGATCGGCGTTCTTGACAGGCTCCTTGGCAGCCGTCTTCCAACCGCGCTTCTTCCAGTTGACCATCCACTCGGTGATGCCCTTCATCACATACTGCGAGTCGGTGACCAGCAACACCTCGCACTCGCGCTTGAGCGCTTCGAGCCCCTTGATCGCGGCCATCAGCTCCATGCGATTGTTGGTGGTGTTGGGCTCGCCGCCCCACAACTCTTTCTCGACGCCCTTGCACACCATCAGCACACCCCAGCCGCCAGGGCCAGGATTGCCCTTGCAGGCACCATCGGTAAAGATTTCGACGCTATCGCTCATGTACAGCCTTTTTAACAGTGGGGACACCCGCGCCCAAGGGGCGCGGGTTCAAGGTTCGGAATGGCGCCGGTTGACCTTGGCCATCGGCAATGGCAGCAGTTTGCCCATGGGCTCACGGCGCTCCAGGCGCAGTGGCCGCAAGCCGACCACCATCTTGCGCGCCACCAGCAGGTAGACGCCGCCGCCGGCGCCCTGCCAGCCACCGGCAACCCGCTCCCAGCCGGCCAGGCGCTGTTGCCAGGCGGGGGACGCGAGCGGCGGACGATAGCACCCGAAGCGGCGTTTCTCCAGCGCAAAGCCCAACAGGTTAAGCCAGTCGCCGACCCGCGAAGGGGAAATGCAGCGGGCCTTGCGCAAGGCGTCGTGGGCGAACACGCGACGCACGCCCCAACTGCTCCAGGGGTTGATCCCGATGATCAGCAGATGCCCGCCCGGTCGGACGCTGCTGGCCGCTTCGCGCAACAGCCCGTGAGGCGACAGGCTGAAGTCCAGGCCGTGCTGGAGCACCACCACATCGGCCGCATGCTCACTCAACGGCCAGGCCTGTTCTTCGCAGACAATCTCGACGCCCGGCAACGGTGCGCCCAGGCGCACGTTGCGTTGCACCTGCGGGGCCTTGGGTGGTGCTTCGGCGCAAGGGCCGTAGTGCACCAGGTAACCCCCGAAGTAGCGCCCCAGTTCTTCTTCGAGCAAGCGTTGTTCTTCGTGAAGCATCAACTGCCCCAGGGGGCCGGCGAACCAGTCGCGGGCCAGGCTGATCAGCTCCAGCCACTGCGGATCGGCCTGGGCAAAGGCTTGATCGGTCATTGCAGTCTCCCTTGAAGGTTCTCGACAGCGTGCATAGCTACTAAGATGCACCCATGTCCAACGTTTGGCGAATCGCACCATGATACAGATCGATGCCCTGCCCGCTTTCACCGATAACTACATCTGGTTGTTACAGGATTCTGCCAACCAGCGCTGTGCGGTGGTCGACCCGGGCGAAGCGGCGCCGGTGCTGGCCTGGCTCAAAGGCCATCCGGGGTGGCAACTGAGCGACATTCTTGTCACCCATCACCACCATGACCACGTGGGTGGTGTCGAGCAGCTCAAGGCAGCCACGGGGGCCAGGGTGTGCGGCCCGGCCCACGAGCGCATTCCAGGCCGCGACGTGGCCCTGGACGACAACGCCAGCGTGCGCGCTCTGGGCCTGGATTTCCAGATCATTGCAGTCCCCGGGCACACCCTCGGGCACATTGCCTATTACTGCGGGCAAACAGCCACGCCCCTGCTGTTCTGCGGCGACACCCTGTTTGCCGCCGGTTGCGGCCGTCTGTTCGAGGGTACGCCCGAGCAGATGCACCATTCCCTGGAGCGCCTGGCAGCGTTGCCCGCCCAGACCCTGGTGTACTGCACCCACGAATACACCCTCAGCAACCTGCGTTTTGCCAAGGCCGTGGAGCCTGAAAACCAGCACATTGCCCAACGCTTCGACGACGTTACCCAATTACGCGCCCACGATCGCATCACGTTGCCATCAACCCTGGCCCTGGAAAAACTCACCAATCCCTTCCTGCGTACTGCCGAAACATCCGTTAAAGAAAAATTAGACGAACGGAACGGCCCGATAAACCCCACGCCGAGTGCTGTTTTTGCTGGGTTGAGGGCTTGGAAGGACAGGTTCTAAACAGCCCCTGCTAGGACCCCGAAGTTCTGAAAGGTTGACCACAGGGGGGCTGCTTTCTAGAATCGCCCGACATTTTTGCCCGGAACTTTGTCCCCGCCAATGTCGTCGACTAGCCGCAGAACCTTCAATTCCGTCGCCCTGACGCGCCTGGCCCAAGCCAGTGCGCTGGCCCTGGCCGCCACCCTCGTGGGCTGCCAGAGCACCCGTCAGATCGACGAATCCGAGAGCGTTCGCGCGCACAACTACCAGGCGCGGATGAAGCAAAAACCGGTGTTCATTCCGGTCCAGCAAGCCGAGCAAGCGCCCCAGGATGTCTGGGAACGCATGCGCCAGGGCTTCGCCCTGCAAGACGACATGGCCGTCAACCCACGCATCGAACAGCAACGCCTGTGGTTCGCCAGCAACCCCTCCTTCCTGGAGAACGCCGGCGACCGCGGCAGCCTGTACATCCATTACATCGTCGAGCGTCTCGAAGAGCGCAACATGCCGCTGGAGCTGGCCCTGCTGCCAGCCATCGAAAGCGCCTACAACCCGATGGCCTATTCGCGGGCCCATGCAGTGGGGTTGTGGCAGTTCATCCCGTCCACCGGCCGCTACTTCAACCTGCGCCAGACTCGCTTCTATGATGGCCGACGCGACATTACCGCCTCGACCAACGCAGCACTGAACTACCTGACCCGCCTGCACGACATGTTCAACGGCGACTGGCTGCTGGCCCTCGCGGCGTATAACGCCGGCGAAGGCACGGTCAGCCGGGCCATCGAGCGCAATGAAAGGCTCGGCCTGCCAACCGACTACTGGAACCTGCCGCTGCCCCAGGAAACCCGCGACTACGTGCCAAAGCTGCTGGCCCTTTCGCAGGTGGTCATGACGCCACAAGCCTATGGCGTCAACCTCAACCCCATTGCCAACGAGCCCTACTTCGAGGCCGTCGCGATCAAGGACCGCCTGGACCTGTCGCGGGTCGCTGCCCTGGCCGAGATCGACGAAGACGAGCTGTTCCAGCTCAACCCGGCGTTCAAGAAGCGCATGACCGTCGACGGCCCCCAGCAACTGCTGGTACCTACCGCCAAGGCGCAGCTGCTGACCGCCAGCCTGTCGAACATGAAGCCTGAAGAGCTGCTGTCGCTGCAGCCGAAAAAGGCCGTGTTCGAGGCCGCCCTGGCCGAGGCCTCGGTACCCCAGGCAACCCGCAACAGCCGCTACCGGGTCAAGCGTGGCGACAGCCTGGGCGCAATCGCCAAGGCCAACAAGGTCAGCGTCAAGGACCTGCAACGCTGGAACAAACTTTCCGGTCACAGCCTCAAGGCTGGCCAGACCCTGGTGATGCAAGGCGCCCAGCCAGTTCAGGGCAAGAACGCGAAAAAGCCGACTCAGTACAAGGTCCGCAAGGGCGACTCCCTGTACCTGGTCGCCAAGCGTTTCAACGTTGAGATGCAGCACCTCAAGCGCTGGAATCCACGCAGCGGCCACGCCCTCAAGCCGGGCCAGACCCTGACGGTCTACGTACCGCATTGAGCACCCGGCGCCAGCCGATAGCTGGCGCGGCATCACGCATCCTGACGGCCTCTTTTTCCAGCCGATACAAGCTGTTACTGTAGCCGGAATAAAGCCCAAGCCGCCTGGATCGGATCGCCGACTTGATACGTCCCCTCCTGTTGCTGTCATTCAGCCTGGCCTTGAGCTTTCCCGCGGGCGCGACAATCACCGAAAGCCACGGTTACGCCCAATTCGGCACGCTCAAGTATCCAGCCAAATTCACCCACTTCGACTGGGTCAATCCGCAAGCGCCCAAGGGCGGCACCTTGCGTGCCATGGCTTTCGGCACCTTCGATACCCTCAACCCCTACACCTTCAAGGGTTCAAGCCCGGTCACCACCCCTAACTTCTTGCAGTACGGGGTAAACGAGCTCAACGAAACCCTTATGGTCGGTACCGGCCAGTACGACCCCTCAGGCGATGAACCCACCTCCAGCTACGGCCTGATCGCAGGCTCCGTCGAGTACAGTGACGACCGCAGCTGGGTGGTGTTCAACCTGCGCCCTGAAGCCCGCTTTCATGACGGCCATCCGATCACCGCCAACGATGTGGCGTTCTCGTACCGCACCCTGCTCAAGGAAGGTCACCCGATCTACCGCACCAATCTGCAGGAAGTGCAGCGGGTCGACATCCTGAATTCGCGCCGCATCCGTTTTGTCTTCAAGCGCGCCGGCAATCCATTGCTGATCCTGCGCCTGGGTGAAATGCCGGTGCTGCCGGCACATTACTGGAAGGGTCGTGACTTCAAGGCCACCACCTTCGAGCCGCCCCTGGGCAGCGGCCCCTACCACATCACCCAGGTCCAGCCCGGCCGCCGACTGGTGTTTGAGCGGGTCAAGGACTACTGGGGCAAGGACCTGGCCGTGAACCGCGGCAAGTACAACGTTGCCCGGGTCGAGTACGAGTTCTATCGCGACGCCGCCGTGGCTTTTGAAGCCTTCAAGGCTGGCGAGTTCGATATCTACATCGAGCACCAGGCCAAGAACTGGGCCAACGGCTACAACTTCCCGGCCGTGCGGCGCGGCGAGGTGATCAAGGCGCAGATCCCGCACAAGATCCCGACCCAGACCCAGGGTTTGTTCATGAACAGCCGCCGCGCGGCCTTCAGCGATGCGCGGGTACGCCAGGCCTTGAGCCTGATGCTGGATTTCGAGTGGACCAACCGCGCCCTGTTCAGCAGCGCCTACCGTCGCGCCAGCAGCTATTACCCCAACAGCGAGTTTGCTGCCAGCGGCCTGCCGGTGGGTAAAGAGTGGCTCCTGCTTGCCCCCTATCGCGAGCAGTTGCCCGCCGCCCTGTTCACCGAGCCCTACAAGGTCAGCCACACCGATGGACGCGGCATCAACCGCCAGACCCTGCGCCAGGCGCTGAATCTGCTGGCTCAGGCAGGCTGGAAACTGAACGGCCAGCGCCTGCTCGACAGCCACGGCAAACCCTTGAAGCTTGAATTGCTGCTGGTGAATCCGAACCTTGAACGGATTCTGCAACCTTATGTCGAAAATCTCTCCAGCATCGGCATCGAAGCGCGCTTGCGCACGGTAGACCGGGCCCAGTACAAACAGCGCCTGGACCACTTCGACTTCGACATGATTCTGATGACCCTGAACCAGACGCTCAGCCCCGGGCTTGAACAATGGCTGTACTTTCACTCAAGCCAGGCCACGACCAAGGGAAGCAAGAACTATGCTGGCGTGAAGGACCCGGTGGTCGACCACTTGCTCGACACCCTGCTGGCCGCCCAAAGCCGCGATGAACAAGTGGCAGCGGCCCGCGCCCTGGACCGGGTATTGCTCTGGCACTACTACATGATCCCCAACTGGTACCTGGACAATCACCGCCTGGCCTACCGCAACCGGTTCGCCTTCGTCACCACGCCGCCCTATACCCTGGGGCTCAATAGCTGGTGGATAAAGCCTTCGGAGAAAGCCCAATGATGTCACTGCAAAGCCTTCGCCTGAAGGCCTGCGCCTTGCTGCTGGCCTGCTTCAGTGCCCAGGCGCTGGCCGCCCCGCAACATGCCCTGACGCTTTACGACGAGGCCCCGAAGTACCCGGCCAACTTCAAGCACTTCGACTACGTCAACCCGGAGGCGCCCAAGGGGGGCACCTTCCGCCAGGCCGGCTTTGGCGGTTTCGACAGCCTCAACCCCTTCATCAACAAGGGTGTGCCGGCTGATGACATCTCGCTGATCTACGACACACTGATGACCCAGAGCCTGGATGAGCCGTTCACCGAATACGGCCTGGTCGCCGGCAAGATCGAGAAGGCGCCGGACAACAGCTGGGTGCGCTTCTATCTGCGCCCCGAAGCCCGTTTTCACGATGGCCACCCGATTCACGCCGAAGACGTGGTGTTCACCTTCAACACCCTGATCAAGAGCGGCGCGCCGTTGTTTCGCAACTATTACGCCGACGTTGCCGAAGTCATCGCCGAAGACCCGCAGCGCGTACTGTTCAAGTTCAAGCACAACAACAATCGCGAGTTGCCATTGATCCTCGGCCAGTTGCCGGTACTGCCCAAGCACTGGTGGGAAAGCCGCGAGTTCACCAAGGGCAACCTGGAAATCCCGCTGGGCAGCGGCCCCTACAAGGTGGCCGACGTCAAGGCCGGGCGCTCGATCCGCTACGAGCGGGTCAAGGACTACTGGGGCAAGGACCTGGCGGTCAACCGGGGTTTCTATAACTTCGACGTCATGACCACCGACTACTACCGCGACAGCGGCGTGGCACTGGAGGCATTGAAAGCCGGCCAGTTCGACTATCGCCTGGAAACCGCGGCCAAGAGCTGGGCCACCGCCTATGACGTGCCCGCCGTGCGGCAAAAGCGCCTGATCCTTGAAGAGCTGCCCAACGGAAACCCGACCGGCATGCAGGGCTTTGTCTACAACATCCGCCGCCCCGTGTTCCAGGATGTACGTGTGCGCGAGGCGCTCAGCCTGCTGCTGGACTTCGAGTGGACCAACAAGCAACTGTTCAATGGCGCCTACACCCGCACCGGCAGCTACTTTGAAAACTCGGAAATGGCCGCCCGGGGGCTGCCGGATGCGGCAGAGCTGAAAATCCTCGAACCGTTTCGCGGCAAGATTCCCGAGCAGGTGTTCACCCAGGCCTTTGCCAATCCGGTCACCGATGGCAGCGGCATGATTCGCGAACAACAACGCAAGGCCTACAAACTGCTGCAGGACGCCGGCTGGCGCATCGTCGACGACAAGATGGTCGACACCCAGGGCAAACCGGTATCCATTGAATTCCTGCTGGCCCAGACCGAGTTCGAGCGCGTCCTGCTGCCCTTCAAGCGCAACCTGGCCGACCTTGGCATCGACCTGGTGATTCGCCGGGTCGACGTCTCCCAGTACATCAATCGCCTGCGCTCGCGCGACTTCGACATGATTGTCGGTGGCTACCCTCAATCCAACTCGCCTGGCAACGAGCAGCGCGAGTTCTGGCAGAGCGCTGCAGCCGACAACCCCGGCAGCCGCAACTTCATCGGCTTGAAGGACCCAGCCATCGACAGCCTGGTCGACGGCCTGATCAACGCCGACTCTCGGCAGAGCCTGATCGAGTACTGCCGCGCCCTGGACCGGGTACTGCAATGGGGCTACTACGTGATCCCCAACTGGCACATCAAGACGTGGCGCGTGGCGTACTGGAACCATATCGGCCACCCGGAGGTATCGCCCAAGTACGACATCGGCATCAATACCTGGTGGATAAAGCCTGACGTCCAACCCGCCGTGCCCGTGGCACCTGCGCCCGAAGCGCCACCTGCCGAAGGGGCACACTAGGATGCTGGCCTATATCTTTCGCCGCTTGCTGCTGATCATCCCGACGCTGCTGGGCATCCTGGTCATCAACTTCGTGATTATCCAGGCCGCCCCGGGTGGTCCGGTCGAGCAGATGATCGCCAAACTTGAGGGCTTCGAGGGCGCCACCAGCCGCATCGCCGGCAGCGGTGCCGAAGTGTCGGTAGCGGGTTCCAACTATCGGGGCGCCCAGGGACTGGACCCGGCCCTGATCAAGGAAATCGAAAAAATGTACGGCTTCGACAAGTCGGCGCCGGAACGCTTGTGGATCATGATCAAGAACTACGCCCGGCTGGACTTTGGCGACAGCTTTTTCCGCGATGCCAAGGTCATCGACCTGATCATCGAGAAAATGCCGGTGTCGATTTCCCTGGGGCTGTGGAGCACCCTGATCATGTACCTGGTCTCGATTCCCCTGGGGATCGCCAAGGCCACCCGCCACGGCAGCCACTTCGACGTCTGGACCAGCTCGGCAATCATCATCGGCTATGCCATCCCGGCGTTCCTGTTCGCGATCCTGCTGATCGTGCTGTTCGCCGGCGGCAGTTACCTCGACTGGTTCCCCTTGCGCGGCCTGACCTCTAACAACTTCGATGAACTGAGCACCACCGGCAAGATCTTCGACTACTTCTGGCACCTGGTCCTCCCGGTGACAGCCCTGGTGATCGGCAACTTCGCCACCATGACCTTGCTGACCAAGAACAGCTTCCTCGACGAGATCAACAAGCAATACGTGGTCACTGCCAAGGCCAAGGGGCTGAGCCCGAACCGGGTGCTCTACGGTCATGTGTTTCGCAACGCCATGCTGTTGGTGATCGCCGGTTTCCCTTCGGCCTTCATTGGCATCTTCTTTACCGGCTCCCTGCTGATCGAGGTGATCTTCTCCCTCGACGGCCTGGGCCTGATGAGCTTCGAGGCAGCCATCAACCGCGACTACCCGGTGGTCTTCGGCACTTTGTTCATCTTCACCCTGCTGGGGCTGGTGGTGAAGCTGATCGGCGACCTGACCTACACCCTGGTCGATCCACGCATCGACTTCGCCAGCCGGGAGAACTGAGATGAACCTGTCCCCTCTCAATCGGCGGCGCTTCGAGCGCTTCAAGGCCAACCGCCGCGGCTGGTGGTCACTGTGGCTGTTCCTGATCCTGTTCGGCCTGAGCCTGGGCGCCGAGTTGATCGCCAACGACAAACCGCTTGCCGTTCGCTATGACGGTGAGTGGTATTTCCCAGCACTCAAGCGCTACCCGGAAACCACCTTCGGCGGTGAGTTCCCCCTGGAAGCCAACTACAAGAGCCCCTATATCCGCGAACTGCTGGCCGCCAAGGACAGCTGGGTCCTGTGGGCACCGATCCCGTTCAGCTACCAGAGCATCAACTACGACCTCAAGGTCCCTGCCCCCGCACCGCCTTCGGCGCAGAACTGGCTGGGCACCGACGATCAGGGCCGCGACGTGCTGGCGCGGGTGATCTACGGCTTTCGCATCTCGGTGCTGTTCGCCCTGACCCTGACCATCCTCAGCTCGATCATCGGCGTGCTTGCCGGCGCGCTGCAGGGATTCTACGGCGGCTGGGTGGACCTGGCCGGGCAGCGCTTCCTGGAGATCTGGTCCGGCTTGCCGGTGCTGTACCTGCTGATCATCCTCGCAAGCTTCGTCCAGCCCAACTTCTGGTGGTTGCTGGGCATCATGCTGCTGTTCTCCTGGATGAGCCTGGTGGACGTGGTACGCGCCGAGTTCCTGCGCGGGCGCAATCTTGAATACGTGCGCGCCGCACGCGCCCTGGGCATGCAGGATGGGCCGATCATGTTCCGCCACATCCTGCCCAACGCCATGATCTCGACCATGACCTTCATGCCGTTCATCCTCACCGGCGCCATCGGCACCTTGACTGCCCTGGACTTCCTTGGCTTTGGCCTGCCACCTGGCGCACCGTCCCTGGGTGAGCTGGTCGCCCAGGGCAAGTCCAACCTCCAGGCACCCTGGCTGGGCATCAGCGCCTTTGCCGTGCTGGCCCTGATGCTCAGCTTGCTGGTGTTCATCGGCGAGTCTGCCCGCGACGCCTTCGACCCGAGGAAATGACATGAGCAACGAAACCTTGATCGAAGTGCGCGACCTGGCCGTCGAGTTCGTGACCGGCGAGCAGGTCCAGCGCGTGGTCGAAGGCATCAGCTTCGACATTCGCCGCGGCGAGACCCTGGCCCTGGTCGGCGAGAGCGGCTCGGGCAAGTCGGTCACTGCCCACTCGATCCTGCGCCTGCTGCCCTACCCCCTGGCCCGGCACCCGTCCGGCAGCATTCATTACGAAGGCAAGGACTTACTGACCCTGGACGAAAAACAGATGCGCCGCATTCGTGGCAACCGCATCGCGATGATCTTCCAGGAGCCGATGACCTCGCTGAACCCGCTGCACAACATCGAGAAGCAGATCAACGAGATCCTGCTGCTGCACAAGGGCCTGCGTGGCAAGGCGGCCACTGAGCGCACCCTGGAGCTGCTTGACCTGGTAGGCATCCCTGAGCCACACAAACGCCTCAAAGCCCTGCCACACGAGCTCTCAGGCGGCCAGCGCCAGCGTGTCATGATCGCCATGGCCCTGGCCAACGAACCTGAGCTGCTGATCGCCGACGAACCGACCACCGCCCTGGACGTGACCGTCCAGCTGAAGATCCTCGAACTGCTCAAGTCGCTCCAAGCGCGCCTGGGGATGGCCCTGCTGCTGATCAGCCATGACCTCAACCTGGTCAAGCGCGTTGCCCATCGGGTCTGCGTCATGCAGCGCGGCTGCATCGTCGAGCAAGCCGACTGCGCTACCTTGTTCAAAAGCCCGAAGCACGCCTACACGCAGATGCTGCTCGGCGCCGAGCCCAGCGGTGGCCCGGCCGACAACCCCGCCGGCAAACCCATGCTGGAAGTCAACGACCTGCGCGTGTGGTTTCCGATCAAGAAAGGCCTGTTGCGGCGCACGGTCGATCACGTCAAGGCGGTCGATGGCATCAACTTCAGCCTGCCCCAGGGCCAAACCCTGGGGATCGTGGGCGAAAGCGGCTCAGGCAAGTCCACCCTCGGCCTGGCCATCCTTCGCCTGCTTGGCAGCCAGGGCGACATCCGCTTCCAGGGCACCGCGCTCCAAGGCCTGAGCCAGCAGCAAGTGCGGCCGCTACGGCGGCAGATGCAGGTGGTTTTCCAGGACCCGTTCGGTAGCCTCAGCCCGCGCATGTGCGTCAGCGACATTGTTGGCGAAGGGCTGCGCATCCATCGCATCGGCACTGCGGCGGAGCAGGAACAGGCCATTATTGCCGCCCTGCATGAAGTGGGGCTCGACCCCCAGGCCCGCCACCGTTATCCCCACGAGTTCTCCGGCGGCCAGCGCCAGCGCATCGCCATTGCCCGGGCACTGGTACTCAAGCCGGCACTGATCCTGCTCGACGAGCCCACTTCGGCGCTGGACCGTACCGTGCAGCGCCAGGTGGTCGAGCTGCTGCGCTCATTGCAGACCAAGTACAACCTGACCTACTTGTTCATCAGCCACGACCTGGCGGTGGTCAAGGCACTGAGTCATCAACTGATGGTGGTCAAGCAAGGCAAGGTGGTGGAGCAAGGCGCGGCGGCAGACATCTTTGCCGCCCCGCAACACACCTATACCCGGCAGCTCCTGGAGGCTGCTTTCCTGGCGCCGACGCCACGGTAGGAGCGGGCTTGCCCCGCGATAATCGGAGGCATCCGGCCTGTCCATCGCGAGGCCAGCTCGCCTCCTGCAGAAACAAAAAAGGCCGCTTGCGCGGCCTTTTCTGTTTAAAGCGACAGTCCTCAGTAGCGAGTGATGTCTGCCTTGGCTTCCAACTGCTTGCGGTACGCGGCGAAGTCTTGCTGGCCAGCACGGGAAGCGAGGTACTGGCGATAATTCACCTTCTCTTCTTCAGTGGCTGCAGCACCTTCGTTCACGCCGTTCAGACGCAATACCACCAGGCTGCCATCCTTGAGCGTAACGCTGCTGTAGACGGGCTTTTCCTTGGCTTCAGGCTTGCCCATGCGGAACAGTGCCTGCAGCTCGACCGGATCAATACCTTCCTGGCTGCGCGAGACCGCTTCCTGGACCTTCCAGCTCTGGCCTTCCTGGGTAGCGGCCAGCGGGATGCTGCCGTCACGCAGGCCTGCGATCAGTGCGTCAGCCTTGGCTTTCACCGCGGCGGTTGCCTGCTCCTGGGCCAAGTGCTTGCGAATGCTGTCGGACACCACGTCCAGGCTCAGTTGCTCCGGCTTGCGGTGCTCCTTGACGCGCAGCACGACAATCGTTTCCGGGTCCAGCTCGATAGCGGTGCTGTTGGCACCCTCTTCCAGTACTTCAGTGCTGAACGCGGCCTGGATCACGGCACGGTTGGCAGTGATGCCTTCGCCGCCTTCACGACCGAACGCTGGTGCGGTTTGCACTTTCAGGTTTAGCTCCTGAGCCGGCTGAGCCAGGTCGGAAGCTTCAAACGCGGCGTCTTCGAGCTGCTTGGTCACTTCGACAAAACGCTGTTCGACCTGCTGGGTCTTGAGTTCGCGAGTCAGCTTGTCTTTCAGGCTGGCGAAGGTCGGCACTTCAGGCGCCTGAACGTCGAGCAGCTTGATCAGGTGGTAGCCATATTCGGTACGCACCGGTGCCGAGACCTGATCCTTGTTCAGCGCGTACAGCGCTTCTTCAAAGGCAGGATCGTAGACGCCCTGACCGGCGAAACCGAGGTCACCACCGCTGTTGGCCGAACCCGGGTCCTGGGAGAGTTCCTTGGCCAGCGTGGCGAAGTCTTCACCCTTGGCCAGGCGCTGCTGGATTTCTTCAGCTTTTGCCTTGGCCTGGGCATCGTTCACCTTGTCATTGACTTCGATGAGGATGTGAGCGGCATGGCGCTGCTCGGCAAGGTTGGCGATCTCTTTCTCGTACAGCGCCTTGAGCGCGTCTTCGTCAACTTTGACCTGATCGAAGAATGCAGACTTCTTCAGCTCTATGTAGTCGATGACGACCTGATCAGGGCTCATGAATTCCTTGGCGTGCTGATCGTAGTGCGCCTTGATCTGCTCGTCGGTGACCTTGACTGCGGCTGGATCGGCCTTGAAGGTCAGCGAAGCGAAATCACGGGTCTGCTTTTCAAGGCGAGCAAAGGCATTGACCTCGTCATCGGTGACAAAACCGCTGCCGGCGACGCCTGCACGCAGTTGGCCGATGAGCATTTCCTGGGCCAGCATTTCGCGGAACTGCAGACGGCCGTAGCCCATCTGGCGAATGACCTGGTCGAAACGCTCGGCGCTGAACTTGCCGTCTACCTGGAACTCAGGCGTTTGCAGGATCAGTTGGTCGAGTGCGGCTTCGGAGAAAGCAAACTTGGCGTCTTTGGCGCCCTGGAGCAGCAACTTGCGGTCGATCAGCCCCTTGAGTGCGGCTTCGCGCAGCAGCTTCTCGTCGAGCAGCGCCGGATCGAAATCCCGGCCCAGCTGTTGCATCAGCTGCCGACGTTGCATGTCGACGGCCTGGCTCAGCTCATTCTGGCTGATGGTGTCCCCATTGACCTTGGCAGCATCCTGGCTGTTGGTGGTGGCCTGGAAGATGGCATCGAAGCCGGTCAGCGCCATCAAGGCTACGATGACACCGATGATGGTCTTGGCAATCCAACCTTGTGAATTGTCCCTGATATTCTGCAGCATGCGTCCCCCAGAAACGGTTGTACTGAATAAAACAACCGTGGAGCGTGGGTAGAGTCCTGATAGAAGAAAGGCGCATCCGAGGATGCGCCTTCTCGTAACCAGCTAAACATCAGGTGCCTTTGGGCGCGTCCTGATGTTCAGCAGCCAAGCCAGGCAAGGTGCCTGGCCCGGTTAGGCGTAAGCCTGAAGGAAGCGACTTAGTTGACGGCTTCTTTCAGTGCCTTGCCAGCCTTGAAGCCTGGCTTCTTGGCAGCAGGGATTTCCAGAGTCTTGCCGGTTTGCGGGTTGCGGCCGGTGCGAGCTGGGCGATCGGTGACGGAGAAGGTACCGAAACCTACCAGTACCACGGAATCACCTGCCTTCAGGGCGCCGGTGACGGATTCGATTACTGCGTCCAGCGCCTTACCGGCGCTAGCTTTCGAAATATCAGCAGATGCGGCGATAGCGTCAATCAGTTCCGACTTGTTCACTCTAAGTCCCCTTATCTCTATTGAGTTTGTTTCTAAGTATGTAATGAAAAGCTTAACGAGCGCTGGGTGGCCTGTTGACACTTATGTGCCGCTTTATAACAAGGGCCTGAAAATACTGTCAAGAAAGCCCCCCAGCCGAATACGTACTAATGCGTGCTAATTCTTTCCTTGGAATCGCTGTCGCGCTTTTCATCCTTGGCGACAATCTCGGGAGCCACATCTGGCAAGGGCTCCGGGGCGTATTGCAGCGCAATTTGGAGGACTTCGTCAATCCATTTGACCGGTTTAATCTGTAGATCCTGCTTAATATTCTCAGGAATTTCCTTCAGATCACGCACATTCTCTTCAGGAATGATCACGGTCTTGATTCCACCGCGGTGTGCCGCCAGCAATTTCTCTTTAAGACCACCAATAGCCAGCACCTGTCCACGCAGAGTAATTTCACCGGTCATGGCCACATCGGCCCGTACCGGAATCTGCGTCAGGGCCGAAACCAGGGCAGTACACATGCCGATACCGGCACTTGGACCATCCTTGGGCGTGGCGCCTTCGGGCATGTGGATATGGGTGTCACGCTTCTCGTGGAAATCGGCAGGAATGCCCAGGCTTTTCGCCCGGCTGCGCACCACAGTCTGCGCGGCGGTGATCGACTCGACCATCACATCGCCCAGAGAGCCGGTCTTGATCAATTGACCCTTGCCCGGAATCACGGCCGCTTCGATGGTCAGCAACTCACCACCGACCTGGGTCCAGGCAAGGCCTGTGACCTGGCCGACCTGGTCTTGCTGCTCGGCCAGGCCGTAACGGAACTTGCGCACCCCGAGGTAGTGCTCCAGTTGCTCACCGGTGACCTTGACTGCCACTTGCTTGAGGCCGGCATGCTCCTTGACCACTTTACGGCAGACCTTGGCGATCTGGCGCTCCAGGCCCCTCACACCGGCTTCACGGGTGTAGTAGCGGATGATGTCGCGGATGGCGGTCACATCGACTTCCAGCTCGCCCTTCTTCAGGCCGTTGGCCTTGATCTGTTTGGGCGTCAGGTACTTGACCGCAATGTTGATCTTTTCGTCTTCGGTGTAACCCGGCAGGCGAATGACTTCCATCCGGTCCAGCAGCGCTGGCGGAATGTTCATCGAGTTGGAGGTGCAGAGGAACATCACATCGGAAAGGTCGTAGTCGACTTCCAGGTAGTGATCGTTGAAGTTGTGGTTCTGCTCTGGGTCGAGCACCTCAAGCAGCGCCGAGGCCGGATCGCCACGCATGTCGCTGCCCATCTTGTCGATTTCGTCGAGCAAGAACAGCGGGTTGCGTACGCCCACCTTGGTCATCTTCTGAATCAGACGACCCGGCATCGAACCGATATAAGTACGACGGTGGCCACGAATCTCAGCTTCATCACGCACACCGCCCAAGGCCATGCGCACGAACTTGCGGTTGGTGGCGCTGGCAATCGACTCGGCCAGGGACGTTTTACCGACGCCAGGCGGCCCTACCAGGCACAGCACGGGACCGCGAATTTTCTTCACGCGCTTCTGTACGGCGAGGTACTCAAGGATACGTTCCTTGACCTCTTCCAGACCGTAATGGTCAGCGTCGAGGATTTCTTCAGCCTTGGCCAGGTCCAGGCGCACCTTGCTCTGGGCTTTCCACGGCACCTGCACCAGCCAGTCCAGGTAGGAGCGCACCACGGTGGCTTCGGCAGACATCGGCGACATCTGCTTGAGTTTGTTCAGCTCGGCCTGGGCCTTGGCATAGGCGTCCTTGGGCAGGCCAGCGGCGTCGAGGCGCTTTTTCAGCTCTTCGACTTCGTTGTGACCTTCTTCGCTATCGCCCAGCTCTTTCTGAATGGCCTTCATCTGCTCATTCAGGTAGTACTCGCGCTGGCTGCGCTCCATCTGCTTCTTGACGCGACCGCGGATGCGCTTCTCGACCTGCAGCAGGTCGATTTCAGCATCCAGCAAGGCCATGACATGCTCGACACGGGTCGGCAGGTCGAGAATTTCTAGAATTTCCTGCTTCTGCTCGATCTTCAGGGCCATGTGCGCGGCCATGGTGTCGACCAGGCGCCCTGGCTCATCGATGCTGTTGAGCGACGACAGGACTTCAGCCGGGACCTTTTTGCCCAGCTGAACGTATTGTTCAAATTGTGACAACAAGCTGCGGACGAAGACTTCAGACTCGCGTTCGGCGGTCTGCGACTCGTCGATCAGCGAGACTTCGGCACGGATATGGCCGTCGACTTCATTGAAACGCTCAACAGCACCGCGCTGCTCACCCTCGACCAGCACCTTGACGGTGCCATCGGGCAGTTTGAGCAGTTGCAGGACAGTAGCAATGGTACCGACACGGTACAGGGCGTCTTCGCCTGGATCGTCGTCAGCGGGGTTCTTCTGGGCCAGCAGGAGGATCTGCTTTTCGCCCGTCATTGCGGCCTCGAGGGCTTCGATGGACTTCTCGCGACCCACGAACAGTGGGATAACCATGTGCGGATAGACGACGACATCGCGCAATGGCAAAAGAGGCAAGTCGAGGGTGGTCTTCATGATTTCGCCTCTACAGCGGCCTTATGGCCGGAAACCGGTGGAATTTGAGCGTGAAGTTAATGTGGGGGCAGGCCCGCAAAAAAACAAGCTCCACGACAGGAAAAGCAAAGGGGCCCGAAGGCCCCTTGCAGTTTCGAGCCGTTTGGCGACTCAGACGTCGGGTGCAGCTTTGGCTTGCGGCTCGCTGTTCTCATAGATCAGCAGCGGCTGCGAAGAGCCTTCGATGACGCTCTCGTCGATCACCACCTTGCTGACATCCTTCTGCGAAGGAATCTCGTACATGGTGTCGAGCAGGATGCCTTCGAGGATCGAGCGCAGGCCACGAGCACCTGTTTTGCGCTCCAGGGCCTTGCGGGCCACGGACTTGAGCGCATCACTACGGAACTCCAGGTCCACACCTTCCATCTCGAACAGCTTGGCGTACTGCTTGGTGAGGGCGTTCTTCGGCTCGGTGAGAATCTGCATCAAGGCAGCTTCGTCGAGCTCGTCGAGGGTTGCCAGCACCGGCAGACGACCGACGAATTCCGGGATCAGACCGAACTTGACCAGATCGTCAGGCTCGACTTCACGCAGCGATTCGCCAACTTTCTTGCCTTCCTGCTTGCTGCGCACTTCGGCACCAAAGCCAATGCCGCCGCGCGTGGAACGGTTCTGGATGACCTTTTCCAGGCCCGAGAACGCACCACCACAGATGAACAGGATGTTACGCGTATCGACCTGCAGGAATTCCTGCTGCGGATGCTTGCGGCCACCTTGCGGCGGTACCGAGGCAACCGTGCCTTCGATCAGCTTGAGCAGCGCCTGCTGCACGCCCTCACCCGAGACGTCACGGGTAATGGACGGGTTGTCCGACTTGCGCGAAATCTTGTCGATTTCGTCGATGTAGACAATGCCCATCTGGGCCTTTTCCACGTCGTAGTCGCACTTTTGCAGCAGTTTCTGAATGATGTTCTCGACGTCCTCACCCACATAACCAGCTTCGGTCAGGGTGGTGGCATCGGCGATGGTGAACGGTACATTCAACAGACGCGCGAGGGTTTCGGCGAGCAGGGTCTTACCCGAGCCCGTCGGGCCGATCAGCAGGATGTTACTCTTGCCAAGCTCGACGTCGTCGTTCTTCTTGTCGCGTTGATTCAGGCGCTTGTAGTGGTTGTACACCGCTACGGCCAGCACCTTCTTCGCACGCTCCTGACCAATGACGTACTGGTCCAGGATGGTGCTGATTTCTTTCGGCGAAGGCAGTTTATGCGCGCTGCTTTCGGCCTGGGCTTCCTGCACCTCCTCACGGATGATGTCGTTGCACAGGTCGACGCACTCGTCGCAGATAAATACCGAGGGGCCGGCAATCAACTTGCGCACTTCGTGCTGGCTTTTGCCGCAGAAGGAGCAATAGAGCAATTTGCCGTTGTCCTCGCCGTTACGGGTGTCAGTCATTCGATCGATCCAATCCGGTAGGCTTGCAACACAAGATGAAGGCAATTGCGGGCTTTTTCAAGTCCGCAGGTGGCGGGAAGGCCCAACCACCTGCTTTGGCGCCTTGTCAGACAGCCATTTGCCGCTTGTCGTGTACCGAGTCGATCAGACCGTACTCGGCGGCACGCTGCGCGCTCATGAAGTTATCGCGTTCGGTGTCACGCTTGATGGTTTCCAACTCCTGACCTGTGTGGTAGGCCAGCAACTCGTTCAAGCGCGATTTGATGGAGAGGATTTCCTTGGCGTGGATCTCGATATCCGTCGCCTGACCCTGGAAACCACCCAGCGGCTGGTGAATCATCACCCGCGAGTTAGGCAGGCAATGACGCTTGCCCTTGGCACCGGCGGCGAGCAGGAAGGCGCCCATGGAGCACGCCTGACCGATACAGGTGGTGGAGACGTCAGGCTTGATGAACTGCATGGTGTCGTAGATCGACATGCCCGCAGTCACCGAACCGCCCGGCGAGTTGATGTAGAGATGGATATCCTTGTCCGGGTTTTCCGCTTCAAGGAACAGCAGTTGCGCTGCAATCAGGTTGGCCATGTAGTCCTCTACCGGGCCGACCAGAAAGATCACCCGCTCCTTCAAGAGGCGCGAGTAGATGTCATAGGCGCGTTCGCCACGAGCGGATTGCTCGATAACCATCGGGACCAGGCCGCCTGCGGCCTGGATGTCAGAGCTCTGCTGATAATAAGAATTGCGGGACATGTCCTGCACTCACTCCCAAATAGTCATGTCTTGAATACGCACAAGCCAGCTCGAAGGCTGGCTTGTGGTGTTTTCCTACGAGAGAAGGAAATCAGTCAGCGGCAGGAGCCTGCACTGGCTTGATAGCTTCTTCGTACGAGACCGATTTGTCGGTCACAGTCGCTTTCTGCAGAACAGTATCCACAACTTGTTCTTCCAGCACAACCGAACGGACTTCGTTCAGTTGCTGGTCGTTCTTGTAGTACCAAGCTACGACCTGCTCAGGCTCCTGGTAGGCCGAAGCCATTTCCTGGATCATTTCGCGAACGCGGTCTTCGTCTGGCTTCAGTTCGTTCTGCTTGACCACTTCTGCAACGATCAGGCCCAGTACGACGCGGCGCTTGGCTTGTTCTTCGAACAGTTCGGCCGGCAGTTGCTCAGGCTTGATGTTGCCACCAAACTGCTGAACAGCTTGAACGCGCAGGCGGTTGACTTCATTTTCCAGCAGGGCCTTAGGCACTTCGATCGGGTTGGCAGCCAGCAGGCCGTCCATTACCTGGTTCTTGACCTTGGTCTTGATGGCCTGACGCAGTTCACGCTCCATGTTCTTGCGAACTTCGGTGCGGAAACCTTCCAGGGTCGCTTCCTTGATGCCGAACTGGGCGAAGAATTCTTCGGTCAGCTCAGGCAGCTTAGGCTCGGAAACGCTGTTGACGGTAACGGTGAACTCGGCGGCTTTGCCAGCCAGGTCCAGGTTCTGGTAGTCCTCAGGGAAGGTCAGGTTCAGAACGCGTTCTTCACCGGCCTTGGCGCCTACCAGACCTTCTTCGAAGCCTGGGATCATGCGGCCCGAACCCAGTACCAGCTGGGTACCCTTGGCCGAACCACCGGCGAACACTTCACCGTCGACCTTGCCGACGAAGTCGATGTTCAGCTGGTCTTCGTTCTGGGCAGCACGGTCGGCGGCTTCAAAACGGACGTTCTGCTTGCGCAGGACTTCCAGCATGTTGTCCAGGTCGGCATCAGCCACTTCGGCGCTCAGGCGCTCGACGGCGATCGAGTCGAAACCGGCAACGGTGAACTCAGGGAATACTTCGAAGATGGCGACGTATTCCAGGTCCTTGCCCTTCTCGAACGACTTAGGCTCGACGGCAGGGGCGCCAGCCGGGTTCAGCTTCTGCTCAACCACAGCTTCGTAGAAGGAAGCCTGAACCAGGTCACCGAAGGCTTCCTGGCGAGCGGCGTCTTCGTAGCGCTGACGGATCACGCTCATCGGCACTTTGCCAGGACGGAAGCCCGGAACCTTGGCGCGACGGGCAGTCTGTTGCAGACGCTTGTTGACTTCGGTCTCGACGCGCTCGGCCGGAACGGCGATGGTCATGCGACGCTCGAGAGCAGAAGTATTTTCAACAGAAACTTGCATGGATATTCCTCGTTGCACAGACGTTAGCCGGCGATACCCGACTCCAGAATCAAGGGCAAGCATTCTAGTGGCTCAAAGACCAGAAGTCACCCCGTTCAAGACGACGGGAAAGCACGCCGGTCCATTTCATATACAGCCCTCGGCAAAAACCTTGCACGAAGGCCCTCAAGACCCGCTATCCAAGGCCTGGCCGCTACCGGAACTTACGGAAAATGCCAGGTCTCAGACAGCCATGAATAGGTGTCAAAACACTACAGATTCGGCGCTCAGGGCGCCGACTCGTCGATCTCGTTGATACTGCAATACTCTTCCCAACCCATTCCCAGGGCCTGGGCCACCTCCCGATGCACCTCAAGACGCATGGCCTTGAGCTCATCTGCAGAGCCTGCGATCAGCTGCAAGGTCAGCTCCCAAGGCTCAAGCCCCTGCTCCTGGGCGGCATCCTCGAACGCCCACTCGATCTGCTGTTGCTGCTCATGCGCACTGAGCCCGGAAATCTCTTCGAGCAATTGCGGATTTGCCTCGGCAAAACGCTGCAACGCGCTGGTCTGGCGTTCTTTTGAAATCATGGGGGTGTCCTCCAACCACATTGCCGTTGTACACGGCCTCAACCGGCTGAAATCTATCAGCTTTTGGCCCTTTGTCACCAGTACGCACGAGCCGGTTCACCCTGGCAGCAGGACAAACACAATTCAATATCACTTGATAATGATAATCGTTATACTGCGCCATCATTTTTGCTCCATACCGGCATAGCATTACGATGGAACCCCACCCTACTCCCGCTTCGTCCAACGCCTGCCTGCAAACGCTCTACCAGGACCACCATCACTGGCTGCACCGCTGGCTGCGTCAACGCATCGGTTGCCCGGAGCATGCCGCGGACATTGCCCAAGACACGTTCCTGAGCATCCTGAGCGCCAAGGACCTGTTCCAGATCCGCGAGCCGCGCTCGTTCCTGTCGACGGTTGCGCGACGCTTGATGGCCAACGTCTATCGGCGGCGCCTGGTCGAACAGGCCTATCTCGAGGCGCTGGCCTGCTTGCCCGAGGCCGTCGAGCCCTCCCCCGAGGTCCGCGTCCTGGCCCTTGAAGCCCTGACCCTGCTCGACCGCATGCTCGACGCCCTGCCGTTCAAGGTCCGCGAGGCATTCCTGCTGTCTCACCTGCAGGGGCTGAAAATCGCCGAGATTGCCCAGCGCCTGCAGGTCAGCACCCGCTCAGTAAAGCTGTACCTGGTGCGCGCCAACCAACACTGCTTTTTTGCCCAGCTGTCATGACTTCCCCCGTGCCTTTCAGTGCCCACACCACCCGCGAAGCGGCCCAGTGGCTGACCGAGACCATGGACGGCCCGCTCACCCCCGAGCAGGAGCAAGCGCTCAGCCGCTGGCGCACGGCCGACCCCGAACACGAGCGCGCCTGGCAGCATATTCAGGCCTTTCGTCGCCGCCTGACCGGGCTGGACCCCCAGGCCGGCTATCGAAGCCTGTCCAAAGGCCAGGGCAGCAGCCGTCGCAGCGCGATCAAGGCCCTGGCGCTACTGGGCCTGTTCGGCTGTGCCGGGCAATTGCTCTACCGTAGCCAGATGCCCTCAGGCCTGGTCTACAGCAACGGCGCCCACGCACCTCGCACCCTGCACCTGGTAGACGGTAGCCAGTTGACGCTGGATGCCGAGACCGAGGTGGTGGTGCAACTGACCCACCAGCAGCGGCGCCTGATACTCAACCGTGGCCGGTTGTTGATCCGTAGCGGCCACCTCCCCAGCTATTCAGATGCTCCCTTGAGCGTCGTAACTCCCCAAGGCAGCATCCGGGCGCTGGGGACGCGCTTTCTGGTCGAACAGCTCGAGGACAGCATCCAGGTATCGCTGTTTGAAGGCAGCGTCGAGCTCCAGCCGCAGCAGGCCCCTTTATCCACGCTACGGTTGAACCCCGGGGAACGCAGCCGCCTGGATTCCCGGCAGGCCAGCGCCCCCGCCCGCGCCGCAAGCGAACCGGCCTGGAGCAAAGGCCTGCTGGTGGCCGAAGACCTGCGCCTGGATGCCTTTATCCAGCAACTGGCGCGGTATCGCCCCGGCGTGTTGCGCTGCACCGACGAGGTAGCCAGCTTGCGTATCTCAGGGGTCTACCCCTTGTCCGACAGCGACGCCGTGCTCGAAGCCCTACGCCATGCCCTGCCGATCCAGGTGCAACGCCGCTCGAACTACTGGGTCACCCTGAGCGCCCGCTGAACCGCAGCGACACTCAGACCAGCAACTCGATCCGCACCCCCTGTGGCTGCGCCACTTCAACCCTGACCTGCGCCCCGAACACCTCACCGATACGCTGCTCGCTAAGCACCTGCGCCGGCGTACCCTCGGCACACAGCCTGCCCTGCTCCAGCAGCCATAACCGGTCGCAGTAGCGCGCCGCCAGGTTCAGGTCATGCAGCACGCACACCACCGCAATGCCCGGCGACCGCGCCAGCGAGCGCAGCACCCGCATCAGGTTCTGCTGCTGACCGATATCCAGGGCGCTGGTGGGCTCATCAAGCAACAGCAATCGCCCCTGGTGATCACCCCGCCCATTGGCAACCGGACTCACCGCCAACTGGTTCATGGCACGGGCGATGGTCACCCGCTGCAACTCGCCGCCCGACAGCGACAACACCCCGCGCAACAATAGATGACGGAGGTCCAGGGCATCGATTATCCCCGGGCACGGTTCGCCAATGTGCTGCTGCCCCAGCTGGATGAACTCCCCCACCTGCCAGTCAAACACGCTGTCCATTTGCTGGGTGACCAGGGCGCGTCGGCTTGCCAGTTGCTGGGCGCTGTAATCGGCCAACGGCCGGCCAAGCATGCGAATCTCGCCACTGTCTGGCCGGGTGTAGCCCGAGATCAGCGAAAGCAAGGTGCTTTTGCCGGCACCGTTGGGCCCAATCAGGCCAAGCAGTTGCCCTTCCTTTATAGAGGCGTTCAAAGGTGCCAGCGCAAACGGCCGGGCCAGGCTGACATTGTTCAGTTCAAGCATTTCAGAACTCCCGCACCTTGCGCCCAAGCAGCAGCCATAAAAAGTAGGGCCCGCCGATGACACTGGTGACCAGGCCCACCGGAATCTCTGCAGGGCTGGTCAGGCTTCTGGCCAGGGTGTCGGCCAGCAACAGCAAGATGGCGCCACACAACATTGAGGCCGGTATCAGCAACCGATGCCCAGGCCCGAAGTACAGGCGCAGGCAGTGCGGTACCAACAGGCCGATAAAACCGATGATCCCGGTCAACGCCACGCACAACCCAACCCCGAGCGAGGACGCCAGGACCACACGGTTTTTCAGGCGATCGCCGTTCAGGCCGGCAGCATGGGCCGACACCTCGCCCAACTGGAACAGGTCCAGATCCGCCGCGCAGCGCGCCAGTACCCACAGCGCCGGCGGCAACACCAGGCAGGCCACGCTCAAGGTCGACCACTGGGCACTACTGAGACTGCCCATGCCCCACAGGCTCAACTGGCGTAGCTGCTCTTCGCTGGCGACATAGGCAAGAATGCCGCCCACGGCGCCCGTCAGGGTGTTGATGACCAGCCCCGCCAACAGCAAGGTGATGGTGGACTCACGCCCCCGGTTACCCCGTCCGATGCGGAATATCACCAGGGTCACCAGCAAGGCGCCGACAAAGCCTGCAAAAAACTGCCCGTACAGCTCAAAGCCCGGCAGCCGGCCGTTGACCAGCACCACCCAGATCGACACCGCAAGCCCGGCACCACTGGCCTGGCCTAGCAAGGTCGGATCTGCCAGCGGGTTACGGAACAGGCCCTGCATGGCCGTACCGCCCGCCGCCAGGGTGGAGCCCACCAGCACGGCCAGCAGCAGGCGCGGAAGGCGCACTTCGCACCAGACCTGCCACTCCAGCGGCGCAGGCAAAACACCCACAAAGATCGCCGGCGACAAGCCGATGCTGCCCACCAACGAACACACCATCAACAACAGGCACAGCCCCACCAGCATCAACAGCAGGGTCTGCGCCGAAGCACCTCGCACCTGGATCATGGGAACAAGGCTCCGGCATCGCGGCGCAACTGCAACATGGCCTGTACCGTGCGCGGCCCCAGGTTGAGCAACGCCTGGTCATCCACCTGGACCAGTCGGCGCTGCTGTCCGGCCGGCGTATGGGCCAGGCCGCCGAGCTTCCAGAGGTTTTCTTCGCCACCCAGCGCCTCCAGCCCCGCCTTGCTGACAATGACAAAGTCAGGCGCCAGCGCAACCATGGCCTCCGCCGCCACCTGCTTGTAGGCGTTGAACGGCGCACTGTTTTCGATCCCCGCCTGCTCCAGGGCGACATGGGCTTCGGTACCCCGCCCCATGATCAAAGGGGTCATGCCTGCCCGATTGAAAATGAACAGCGCCTTCGGCCCTTTGAGCGCCGGTGTCCGGGCAAGCTCGACCGCCAGACGCTGCTGCTCCTCGACCAACGACTGCCCCTGCGCCTGGCGGTTCATCACCCGGGCAACCTCTTCGATTTTGCCGGGTATGTCGCCGATACCTTTGCCGCGAGCGACACTGATCACTTCAAGGTCCAGCGCCTGCAATTGACGCAACACGATCACCGGCCGCGCCGCATCGCTGATCAACACCCGCTGTGGCTTGAGCGAGAGAATGCCTTCGGCCGACAGCTGACGCAGGTAGCCCACCGAAGGCAGGCTGGCGATTGCTGGCGGATAACGGCTGGAGTCGTCGCGCCCGACCAACTGCGCACCGGCATCCAGGCGCTCGACAATTTCGGCGAGGTCATTGCCAATGACCAAGGTGTCCGCCGCCTGGCCACCTGCAAACGCCCCGGTACTGCCAATCAGCAGACACACACCCAGACACAGCCCCTTCATTGCACCGCCTCCAGCGCATCCAGCCACTGGCGCCAGGCCGCCTGCTCCGGCTCACCGGCCGGGCGGCGAGCAAACACCTGAACGATCAAACGCTGCTCGGCATCGAACAACTCAAGGCTGGTGACCCCGCCGAGTTCATTGGGTTTATGTACGCGCCAGGTCTGCGCCTCGACAGCATCTTCAATGCTGAAGCAGGTTGCAGCGGCAAGCGCCGTGGCGGGCATCTCGAACACCAGACGGTGCTCATAGGCCTGCAGGCCCGACAACTGCCCGGTAAAAATCTGCACACTGCCCGCGCTGTAGACAAACAACATCAGCTCCAGCCCGCTGCCAGCCAACTGACGAAACAGCGCAACCGGGCTCCGCTCGGCCAGGCGCCGGGCGAAGTGCGGCGCCACCCGTTCGTTGCCTTCGTAGCGCGTCAGGCCATGGCGCTTGAGCAAGGCAAAGTGCTCATGAACATTGCTCATGGCCGCCCACTCCTCCACCAGGCCCGGCGCGAGCAGTTCACGCCTGGCGAAAGGTTCTTTGGCGGCAAAATCAGGCCGACGCTCCACACAGCGGCTGTACAGTTGCGCCCAATCCGCCAGCGCAGACTCAGGCACCGACATCAGGCACAGCAACAGCCTGCCGTGACGATCGAACACCTTCAGGGCATAGGTGCCGGCACCGGCATCATGGGACATTCCCATCCAGTACCAGGCGCGCAGATTCAGGCGCAGGTCCAGGCCATCGTCGCCAATCACCAGACCCGCCTCACTGATATCGTCGGAGCGCGGATAGCCCCCCAACTGCTCGATCCACGCATGACTGGCGGGCGTTCGGGTAAGCACCGGCCCCAGCGTATGCAACTGGGCGGCCACTTCTACGGCAGGGACATCAAGGTGCAGGCAATCGGCATCCAGGCACAGGCCGCGTTCGGCTGCGGTCAGTACAGTCATCGGTAAATTCCTTGTAGAGGCGGGCTCAATGCCCGACGGTTGAAACGGGCTGATCACATTCGGAAGGGGCTGCAACCAGCGCCGAACCCTCGGCGTCATGGGCAGGCAGCAGCCAGAGATAATCGGCATCGGTAGCCGCCAGGTTCTGGCCTTGCTCCCCCATCACCAGCACCTTCAGGCCCGGGTCCAGCGGCCCCTTGGCCAGGTACTGGGGAGCCCCCTGCCCCCTCAGCGTATGCAGGGTGCCCGCGAACAACAGCCGCGGCGCTTCGGCGCTGTCGAGCACCTGGGCCATGCGCAGATCGCGGGCATGCTGGATCGCGAGCATGCCGTTCAAGCGCCCTTGATCAATCTGGCCGCAGTGCATCCTGACGATATGTTCGCGTTGACGCGCCGCGATGGCAGGCGTGGGAAACAGCGCATCGGCTGAAGCCCCCGACGCACTCATCAAGCGCTTGCGCTCGGTGGCCGACACATTGCCCGCCAACACTGGAAACGGCGCCGGCATCAACGCTTCCACCAGCGAGCCGTACTGCTCCCAGGGCCAGCGCTCATCCCAGTGCATGATCTGGCGCAAGCGCGACGCCCGCACCTGATTGCCCTGGCGCAGCCAGGCCTGCACATCGGCAACCGGGCGCTGCTGGTCACTGTCGAGCATCTCCAGCACCACCGCGCCCTGGGCTCGGCGCTCGGCCAGGCGGGTGACCAGCCATTGCTCGATCAAATGATGGGCCAGGTTGTCATGCACCTCGCCGACCATCAGCGTACTGGCCGGCGCCAGCGCATCGAGCAGCTCATCCGCACTGATCTGGCGGCCACTGCCAAGTTCGACGATCGCGCCCCACTGCGGGATGTTCGCCTCCATCGAGGTGTAGACCGACCCCTGTGGCGCAGTGTTGACGCTGGCGCAGCCCATCAGCAGTGCCAGGCACAGCGCTGCAAATCCTTGCTTGTACATTTAAAGCTCCCCGGCCTGCGCCACTCAGTACTCGAAGGTGACGCCGACCGAAGCGGTACGACCGCGACCGGTGCCACGGTCCAGAGAGGCGGACATGATCGAGTCCACCGAGGCGTTGTAGCTATAGACCTTGTTGGCGACGTTCTCGACGTTGAAGAACACACTCAGGTTCTTCTGCACCTGCAGGCTGCCGTACACATCCCAGAGCACGCCGGTCGAAGGCGTCTTCTTGGTTTCGTACCAGTCCCAGCTTTCTTCGGCCGAGCCCGAGTACTCACCGCGCGCGCCGAGCACGAGGCGCTCGTCGAACCAGCGCGTACCAACATCCAGGGTCCAGTAGCGGTCCGGCTGGCTGCTGATGTCTTCAAGCTCGATGCCGGAGGTGGTCGGCGCCTTGGTGGTGGCGCGAGTCCAGGACAGGTTGGTATAGAAGAAGCCGACGTCGTAGCGCCCCTCCACCTCGTAGCCATCCATGCGCACTTGTTCGGGCCAGTTGACCCAGTTCATCTTCGCCGAGTACTCGCCCTCGTCATCGACAATGTCGAAAGACTGCGGGGTGATATAGCCGTCGATCTTGCTGATGAAGCGGTTGATCTTCAGTTGCCCGTAGTCCGAATCGCTGAGCAATCCGGCACGGCTGAAGTTGACGCCGAATTCATAGTTGGTGGACCGCTCCTGACGCAGGAACGGGTTGGCCCCTACGCCGTCGGCATCGCTGGCATCGGCTTCGAGCGGGACTTTTTCAAAGAACATTTCCTGCACCCGCGGCGCCCGCGTGGTCCGCGACCAACTGGTGTAGAGCTGCATCCAGTCATACGGCTTCACCGCAAAGCCGACGCGCGGATTGAAACTGTGCTCACGGCGGGTGATGTCGATATCGCCGCCGCCGATGTCCAGGCACTGGCCAATGATCGAGCACTTGGGCACGTGACCACTGACCTTGTAGCCGTCGTAATGGCCTGCCAGCGTCAGGGCATAGATGTCGTAATTGAGCTCCAGGGTGCTGAACACGCTGTGGGTGGCCTGTTTGCCTTCGGGGTTAGCGCCGCGTTTTTCCGGGGTCTTGGCGACGAAGTCGTCGGTGTAGTAACGCGCGCCATTGCTCCAGCTGGCCTCCACCAGGCCCAGGTTGAAACGACTGACGTTGGTGAAGTCGAAGCCGTGCGCATCGTCACTGGTCTTGCGGCCGATGTAGCTGGAGTCCTCTACCGGCGGGTACTCAAGCTCGGTCTTGTTCTGGTAGGCATTGGCCGTCAGGTTCACCCATTCGCTGTAGGGGGTGTAGGCGTATTTGGCCCGGTAGGTTTCGTTGTCCAGCTGCCAGGGGTAGTTGTGGTAGAACTCGTTGCGGTACTTGACCCCACTGAGGTCAAGCCGGTGCATGTCATTGGGCTGCAGGCGCAACTTGAGCAAGCCGGAGCGCGGATTCTGCTTGGTGGTGTCGTACTCGTTGGTCTGCCCGGAGCTGGTCTCGTACTCGCCGGTCTGGGTACTGCTGACGGCCGCGACAATGCCGTACACGCCTTCGACATCTTCTGGCTGCGTCCTGGCGCCAGCCGCGAACATACGGGTATTGCCGTAGCCGTTGTTGCCGGTGCGGTAGGTAGAACGAAAGCCCACGCGGTGGTCGGGCTTGACGATGTCGTCGATATCGAAGGTACGAAAGTTCGCCGTGCCACCCAGGGTATTCGCCCCTTCGGCGCCGTCCACCGAGCCGCGCTGAACGTCCACCCCCGCCAGCAGGTTAGGATCGACAAAGGCCATTGGCCCGCCCGAACCGTGACCGGCGTTATTGCGGAAGGTCTGGGTGACGCCATCGATCATGGTGTTGACCCGCCCCAGGCCCGACAAGCCCCGGATATTCACCGACACGCCCGGCTGGCTGCGCGAATGCATGGTGTAGGTGCCCGGCATGGAGCGCACCAGGCTGTTCAGGTCCTGGCGCTCCGGGTGTGCCTCGCGACTGCTCTGGATAGCACCCGGCCGTTCGGCCAGTGCCCCGACCATGGTCGGCGCCACCTCCAGGGCATCGGAACGCTGCTCATTGACCCGCAGCACATAAGTGCGGTCTTTGAGGCGCTCGATCCACAGCCCCGTGCCCATCAATAGCAGGTCGAAGGCTTCCTTGAGGGTGTAGTCGCCGTTAAGCCCTTGGGTGCTGCGGTTCTCACTGAGTTCGGGTGCGTAGGTCAGCATGATGCCGGTTGCCCCGGCCAACTGGTTCAAGGCAGGCGCCAGGGGGCCGGACGGAATCTCGTAATGCTTGCGGGCATTGGCCTGCTGGGTCGCCTTCACCTCACTTGCAACCGCCACCGAGCCGCCCGCCAGCCCACCCGCCAGTGCCAGGGCCGTCAGCGCACCACGCGCCACCTTGACTGCATTGCTCGTGTTGTTGTGCTGCAACCGCTGCACGGCGGCTGGCTGTGTGCTCTTCACTTGGCGCTCCCTGAACATTGAAAAATGATCTTTGTAGAGAGGTCACGCGAAGCAGCGAAAAGGGGAAATGAAAATCAGAACTATTTAAAAATATGGATACCCAGGGCCGGACAAGCAATTTTCCTTACGCCTGCGGCTGATTTATCACCGAGAGAGTAACGGATACAGCATCAACTCCATCTGGCCTGCCTATTTTATGATCCGCCCACAACCATTCCCCCTCGCCGAGGACAACCATGGAAACCAAGAAAATCGTTTACAGGCTCGCGCTCCACGTCGATTCATTCAATACCGAGGCCATCTGGAACGCTCGAGCATTAACACCGTTTCAAGCCATCGCTGTTGGAGACCGCTTTGCCCATAACGCATTGTCGCTAACGTCATGGAGCAAAACCCCCACCCCCGAGGAGGAGTTTCGAGTCAAGGATATCCAGCAGGTATTTTGGGAGAGAAACGAAGTCATCAACCACAAACTTCAGATCAAACTGGAGATTGTGACGCGCAGACAAATTTTTTAGGCATGAACCTGAAGTGTCACCGGTATTTCCCAAGTACCGTGTTCCGTTTCGCAGGGGCTATGAACGAAACCACACCACAGAGAAGGCCGCACCAGGCGGCTTTCTCTTGTGCTTTTTCACACTTCAGCGAAGTGCGGTGAGTGGCACATTAACGTCCTGCACCGAAACCTTGAACCGTGACGCTGCTTTCTGGTTTCTTTGCAATGAAGTCAAACCGGTGCCAATGCTTGAAGCCCTGCATGCAGGGACCATCTTCTTCATGCACATGAAAAAACTGCAGCTCAAGGCCTTCAAAAAGCGCCCGGGCTTGCGCTTCAGTGTGGAAATTCATGAATGCCCGCCCAGACCAGCTATCCCTGTCGCCGAACAGATTTCCCGCAAAAACAGCCCCGGGCTCCAACGCCGACAAAACATTCGCCCACAAGGCGGTGAAATGCTCCGGATGACAAAACGGCAAGGCCATACCGGCAAACACGAGTGACGACTGCGGCAGCGGCGCCAGGCTTTCAAACGCCTGCACTCGCGTGTGTAGCTGCCCCTTGGGGAACCCCTCACACAATGTCGCTACCCGATTGATCGCACTTTCCTCGCGATCAATCGCCAGTACCCGCCACCCGGCCTCCAGCAGATACCTGCTGTCATTGCCGGCACCGCACCCAAGATCCACGGCATGCCCGCTCAATTCGCCGGTACTGATCAGCGGCAACGCCGATCGAAGCAACGCCGAAGCCGGGCGGTCCTTGTGGTGGTCGTAATAGACCTGCCAATTGGCTGGCCTGTCGGTGCGGGCGATGTCCATTTCTTTGTCCACGACGAATATCCAGGAATCTCGAAGCCGGGAATTTTGGCAGAAATGAACACGAGGAGGGGGGACAGAGGAAAGGAAAGTGAATCGCCAGAAACGAAAAAAGCCGCACTAGGCGGCTTTTTCTGTGCTTTCTCACGCTTCAGCGAAGGGCGGTGAAAGCTTGGATGGTGCGGACGAAGAGACTCGAACTCTTACAGCTTGCGCCGCTGGAACCTAAATCATAGTTGCCACTGGCAAAGCCAGTAAAATCAATACGTTGAGCCGCCCGCAGCTGTTCACGTTGTCTCAAAAGAAGCACAGAACTACACGCTGATAACCTGCGTGATTCACGTTCCGTACACGCTACCTCTCCGGTGTTCTGCCGACCTATTCCCTTCCTCCATATAGCTACTCACCGGCATCACGCTTGGCAGATCCAATTTGCACCTGGTGCCCGACAGGGCGGCCTGGATCATGATTGCCAAACAGCCCAATCGCCGATGCCTCCTCATGCTCGATCAGCGCCCATAGCTTGGCTGCCTCGACAAACTCCAGCATCTCGGCCAGTACACCGTCGCCGACCTCCCGCCGGCGGTGCGCGGCATATGCCATCTCGTTGAGCACTTCGGCGCGGCCATCAGGATCAGTAACCATGGAAAAGCGATCATTGAGTTCTGTCAGCCAGGCCGTTGGTAGGCTATCCATCATTCTGCCCTGCACCACCACGACTGCGCGTACAGCACGCCGTCGACCTCTTCCACGCCGGTGATGTTCATCCCGCCCTGAGCCATACCGGTGACCCGGGCGTCGAGAAGGCGCGGAATAGTGTCTGTGCCAGGGCTCGCGTTGAACACCCAGGCCGAAGTGGTTGACCGGCCAAGTGTGTCGCTTGGGGATTCACTGATGTGTATGTCGACCAGCAGCGGCTGCATCCTGCTCAGTTTTTCCACCGGAATTGCAACGCCGCGGACTCGCCTCCGCAGGATCTTGAAATGCATGACCACACCGATACTGTATAAAACCACAGTATCCTATGGATTGAAGTCCGCGATTGCAATTGTCGATCAGTGGCTATCGCGCATCGAATCGTGAACCTTCTCGCAGGCCAGCCCAGCTATTCGGCTTCGCTCAAGCGCTGCTGCGCAGCTGCCCGCCATTCGGTCAGACTCTTCAAGCAATCCCCCGAGCACCACGACGGCAGAGGTTCCTGCCTGGCGCTGCTGGGTAGCGATGGCAGCACAGGTGGCTGATCGGCCACTACGCAATCGGTCGATTTCCCCGCGCAGCCCGCCAGCAGCAGACTCAGCAGCAGCGGCGCGGCCTTCAGCCAACTCCAATTTCTGTCGTGCACTCTCGCCCTCCTCGTCCGCCACGGATTGGCGGCGCTGTTCTTCGGCTCTGGCCTTGGCTGCGGCACGCCGATCGCGCTCGGAGACCTCCAAGCGGAAGTCGGCCAGTTCTTGACGGGCCGTAGCGAGTTCGGTTTGTCCCGCTCCTACGCGTAATTGCTGGACCCCACCGACTATCATCAGCGCCAGCAGCCACCACACCCAGGCGGGCACAAGCTTCAGCCAGTTCACACCAGCACCTGCAGAGCTCGGTCATACAGCGCCTTGCGCTCTACGGCACCATGCGGCACCCGGCCAGGCTTGCCGGTATTGATGATGCTGCCGATGTCTTGGAAGCGGCCGGCATCGGCCAGTTCGTTCAGCCCGTGCTTCGCCCACCACCAGGCTGCTGACATGGCGGCATGCTCCGGCTGCTCGAGCAGTTCCGGCTGGTCTTCCAGCGCCAGGCCCAAACCCGCGCCGGCGGCGGCATAGTTGGCCCGGCCGGTGACCTGCAGCAGGCCGCGTCCACGGAAGCGCCAGCCATCGCCCGGGTGGATGTTGCCCATGCGGGCGTTGTACACGACATTGGCAATGCGCTCCGGCTGGCGGGCGTACTCCTTGGCCAAGTCGGCATTGAAGCGGGTCGGCCACACCCGCATCAGTGCATCGGCGCTGTAGTTCAGGTTCTCCACCAGGTTGCGAAGGTGGCCAGATTCATGGCCGACCTGGGCCAGGAACGCCGCCTGACGCACCCGGCTGTCGATCTTGTAGCGCGCCATGGCCCGGTTTATTGCAGGCAGAAAAATGCCCGCGACTGGGCGGGCATTGGGAAGGATCTGCAGCAACTTCTGCTGAGTGATCGGCAGCATCAGGCTTCCCCTTCGATGGGCTCAGCCGTGACCGTGACCTCGGCGCTGTAGCGCTTGATCATTTTGGCAGTGAGCAGGCTTGCCGTGGGCTGTGCTTCGAGCAGTGCGCGAGCTGCCGCATCAGCGGCTTCCTCTGTCGCGTGCTCGATGTCCTTGATGGAGTCGAAGGCATTGCTGCGGTTGATGACAATGTAGGGCATGGGTTTCTCCGGGCAAAAAAATACCCGCAGTAAGCGGGCTGTTCGGTTCGGGCGGGTCAGCCCTTCAGCGTTTCAAGCTCAGTTTTGAGGGTGGCGACTTCCGCTCGTAGCTCCTTCACCGCGCCAATCAGGTCGGTAATGAAGGCCATGTGGTTGAGCTGTTGAATCCACGGGCGGCCGTTCTCATCGACAGCATCTTTCTCACCTGAGACGGCGAGCGGGTTTACCGCTTGGGCCTCATGGGCAATAACCCCCTGAAAAACAGTACCGTCGCCTTGCCACACATCAAAGTTGCCTATCTCGTAGTGGACAATCCGATATCCCTCAACTCGATCCAAGAAGGAGACATTTTCAACCGTTTCAATGTTCTTCTTGATGCGGTAATCCGACGCCGTGACTTGAAGCGAGCCCAGGCGGGTTATGTCCACCCACAGATCGCACGTGCCCGACCCAAAGCTGATGTTGAAGCAGTTTGCTGAGGCGGCGGCACTCTCACCAGACTTGCAAGAAACACCAGTAGGCGAGAATCGACTAGAGCAAGTGAGAAGGTTGCTGCTGAACGTGGCAAGGCGGGTTGTATAGTCTGACGCCGAGTTAGCATGGTGAAAATCGATGAAGGGAAGAGTGTTTACTAGCTCTAACCCTCTAAATGTCGGAGTGCTGGCTTCACCTAGCCCCAATCCGTTCCTGGCTGTCGCTTCAGAAGTACCCCCGGTACCGCCGCGCGCCAAAGGCAAGGTCGTTGGAAGTGCGGTTGTTTGATCATCCGTGTTTGACGTATTCGCCAGCCAGTTGTAAAGCTCGGTGAAGTTTGATTTGGCTTTCAGCCAGGCGCTGCGGCGATCATCACCGCCGGCGCCAGACGGCGCCGCGCCCAGGTTGATTACTTGTTTTGACATAACGAATCCTTAAAGGGGTTTCATTGGCCTGGATGCAAACAACGTTCTGCCATTGGCAGTCAGCGGATTAATACCCGAGCCGTTATCGCAGTACATCTGCAGGATGGACCGATTTCCTGGAAGAAAGCCGCCGAAGTTCGCACGGATGGGTTGGGTAGTCTGAATAATGTTTGTGCACGAAAACAGTGCATTGGCCAGCACATAGTCTTCGTAGCTTCCGGTCCACGGCATCTGCTGGCTGGGCGCGTAATAGCCAGTGCCCGTAATGGGGTTGCCGGTATTGGCAAAGGCGTTGGTTGACGGCTGGCTGTTCAACAGCGCTAGGTTGGCCGTGGTGACAAAAGTCCGATTGCCAATCGCATCTCGTACCGAAGCGCCATATGCCCCGGGCGGGGTAATTGGAGGCATATAGCTCGCACAAAACCAACGAATACGCTGCGGCTGAGACCATGATGGACCGTGAGCAGCGTTTCCATATTGAGCTAGCCTGAAACCGGTCCAGTTGCCAGGACTGCCGGCCACGCGGAATTTGCCGACCATCATATAGTCGTCAGCATTGATGAATATCAGCGGCCTTTCATAGGTAGTAATTGGCGCCGGGAATGTGTAGTAGTTATCACCTTCAATGTTCGGATTCCCGCCGCCAAATATCAGCGAAAACTTGCCTGAGTACCGAATAGACAAGACCTGATTGATCGAGTCGATCTGGGTCCGGACGTTGTTGTTGAAGGTCCGAATGCCGTATGAGCCAGGTGCAGAGAACGGCTCGCCACCCTGCGACAGAATCATCACCTGCCAAGTGAGGTTCTGCGGCTGCCGGAGCTGCAACTGACCGGGCGAATACCAGGCTTGCGGGGAAAACGTGTTCTCCCCGCGGTCCTCCAGGGTGTCAACGACCACGAACGACTGCGCCTGGATCTCGGGTATCGAAATGTACTGATCGAAGGCATCGTTTCCAGTTACCTGCAGCATCTTCAACGAGCGGATCGGTGTAATCGTCGTATCAAGGGTGACGACCCCAGACGCATCACGCGTCCGGAGCCCGTACTGAGCTGCCATCAGGTCATCCTCCCCACGGCCGTACGTTCAACGCCATTGGCGTCGTACACGTACAGCCCGCCGTTATTGAGCAGCGTCGAGCCGTTAGCGTCCTGCCCGCGGAGCGTGAATGTACCGGCTGCAAAATTGATCTCCAGCAGCGGCAGTCCTTGCGAGTTAAGCGCGGCTGATCGGATGGTCATACCGGCCACGATATTCTGGATGAACGCCGTGCTGATGAACGCCTGATTGAGAAACAATTGACCATTCTGGAAAACGAACAGATTTCCCTCTGCTCCATTAATCCCGTCGATGATCGCCACTCTCTGGGCGGACAACAGAATCTCGCCGATCTCGCCATCGCTTCCCTGAACAATGCCGGTGGCAACCTTCTTACCGTTGACGTTCGTTTCAGTTTTCCATGACGAGATCGCCGAAACTTTTCCGTCGACACCTGCAACAGTCTCGCTGACGATTTGTACTGACGCGCTGACTTCGCCGACCTGAGACTGTACGGTGTCAATTTTCTTGCCCGTGGCCACGCCATCCTCGACCCGGGCGGATTGCTCGGTCCAGACACCCACAAAGCTTCCCGTTGCCCCAGCCAGCCCGGACGTGTCTCCTTCCATCTCCGGATTCACCTGAACATAGAGCCCGTCAAGGCGCGAGGCCTGAGCGGTGATCGCAGTTCCTTGCTGGTTCACCGCGGTGTTGAGCTGACTGATCGCCGTGGCTTGGCCTGCAATCGCCCTGGACGAAGGCCCCGGTGAAAAATCGCTGGGTGCTGTTGCGGTACCGACCTGGCGTTCAACCATCAATGCATCGAGCCACGTTGTCCCTGCTGCTACTGGCTGGGGAATGAAGAAAAGCAGCAGCCCCCTATCAACCACCGCTGCAGGCATCGTGGCTACAAAGCTGTATCGACCAACACCAGCCGCAACCGAGACGTCAGAAAGGGTTGTCTCGATCGCAACACCCGCCGAGTTGGGCGCTCGAACCCTCACCCTGAGTACTTTCGCGACGTCGGATTTCACCGTGAATGACACGATGTACTTCACACCCGGCTCGACACGAAGGTTGTAGTCGGCTTGCGCCGATGCCATGTAGATGTGGCTTTGGCCACTTGCCGGTGACACGACCTTCAACATGGAGCCCGAGTAGGCACCCGCCTCCGCTTCCGTCGAGACAGTAATGCCTCCCGCCTTGTAGAACACAGGAACGGTTTCGCCGAAGGCGCAGTACTCGGCAGGAAGCAGGTTCGTCCCGCTCCCGCCGATACCGCCCACAGTGCTCTGCAATTGGGTCACTGCAGTGCCCTGGGCGTTGAGTGTGTTGCCCTGCTGAGCAACGGTCGAACCCAGCGACTGCAAAGCACTGTTGTCCGCCTTGCCAGCCACCGTATTGCCTAACTGGGTCAGTTGGCTGCTCTGACTGCTCAGGCCCTGCTCCGTTTGAGTGACGCGACCATCAAGCGACTGAGTAGCCGTCGCTTGGGAGTTCTCTTGGCCCGACCTTTTACGCACAACAGGAGAGGATAAGAAAACTTCCGCTGCATCCCCCAGCGACATACGGAACGTCATCGCCATACGGATACAGTCTGCGGGCACCGTCGCCTGCCCTGTCAGCTTGGTCCAGACACCTGCGGCGTTGGTAATTCGCACACCATCGCCCGACGCGGCAGCCCAGTTATGACCAACACTAACCCCCGCCCCGTCATAGAACTGAATCCACATCCCGTGTTGGCGAGCCACCGAACTGAAGGCGTACAGCTCAAAGTCGTAAACCTCCCCAGCCGTTACGGCGATCTGCGATGCGGCGCTGTTCTCCGGCGGGCGCACGTTGAGAGCCGAACTGAACCCGTAGTAAGTATTTCCGGTAGTCGTCGGAATTGTGGACTTGGTAACCCTTGCCGACGGCGCACCTACTGGCACCGATGCGTCATTGCGGGAAACCACCGTCACCGTGGGGTTGTTGATCAATCCATTGCTGTTAGCAAACGACGGATCGAGCAGTAAGTTTTCCCCGGCCACATTGCCCACGGACACCTTGATGCTGGTGATCTCAGCGCCCTGAGCGGTAATGCTGTTTCCCTGCTGCGTGACTTCGTTGCTCAGCGCCTGAACCGTCGAAGCCTCGGCCTTGGTCGCTACTTGGGCCAGTGCCGATGCTGCCGCCGCAGCTGCATCCGTTGCAGCTTTGTCGGTCACTGCCGCCCACGCCGAGCCGGTCCAGCGCTTCGGGGTGTTGGCGTTGCCGGTGGTGTCGATCCACAGGTTCTGTACCAGCCGGTCAACTGCTGCCGGAGTAGCCGACTGAATGATCACCTTGCCCTTCCCGCCCGCCAGCGCATTAGCCGCATCCGCCGCCTGCTGCGCTGTCGTGACGTTCTGGTTGGTGGTGGTCAGGCTGTTGTTCAAGCCAGTGAGGGCCTGGCCCTGGCTGGAGATCGTCCCTTCTGCCGCGGTCACCCGGGCGCCAATGCTATTGACTGTCGAGGCGTCCGCTTTGGTGTTGGCGACCGACAAGGCATTGGCCGCAGCCGCGGCCGCATCCGTGGCGACCTTGTCCGTGACCGCAACCCAGGTGGACCCATTCCAGCGTTTGGGCGTGTTGGCGTTGCCGGTAGTGTCAATCCACAGGTTTTGCGCCAGGCGATCAGCTGCGGCCGGAGTGGCCGACTGCGTCAGCACTTTGCCCTTCCCGCCCGCCAGATCCGCTGCAGCCTGCGCGGCGTTCTGCGCGGCAGTCACGTTGCCGTTGGTGACCGTCAGGCTCGACTGCACACCGTCGATCCGCTCGGATTGGGCGGTGAGCTTGCCGTCCTGCTCGGTGACCTTGGTTTCCACCGTGGTGACACGCGCAGCCACGCCGTTCGATTGGGACACCACCTGACCAACATCAATCCAGTAGGTGGCGTTCGGCGGGGCCTTGGCTCCGGTCAGGTCAGCAGGCACAGCAATCTTGGCCTGGTACAGACGATCGTTCAGGCGCGTCGAGGCGCCAGCAGAATAGGCCTTTTCCTTCTGGTACTCGGCCGATTTTGCGACCGTGCTCACTTGGTCGATCTGTTGCTGCAGGTCGACCTGCACCTCATCTACCTGGACCTTGACCTCCTCTACTCGCTGACTGACCGAACCCGGCAACGATGGCGGGCCATCAATCAAGTCGATGCGTTCCTGCAGCGCCGGGTACAGCGCACCCTCGGTGATCTTGTCCTTCAACGCATCCAGCATGTTGGCAACGTCAGTCGACGTGGATGCCACCACCTTTAGGAAAGCACTGACACCGTAAGCGTTCTTCGAGCGCACGAAGTAGGCGTAATTGGTAGCGAACGCCAACCCGGTATGCGTCAGAGTAAGCCCCTGCCCCAAGTAGTCCCCTTGAGTATCCTGAGGGTTGGTCGAGAAAAAGTATTCGTAGGTGCCACCATTCAGACCGTGCAGCGTGTTTCCCGGGATCAGCGTGATGGTGTCGATTGTGGCCTGTACTACGCACGACTCCGGGATCGGAGGGCCGTCGATGCTGACCGTGATGCTGGCTTCGCCTGAGCGGGTCAATGGGCCAAGGGCGGCCACACTCATTGTGTAGTTGCCCGAAGGCAGGCCGGACAGGGGGAGACGAGCAGCGGTTGCCGGAACCTGCTGAGCCCTAACCGCAGCGCTGCCCTGGCGCACAGTAACCGCATAGCCGGTGACAGTGCCTGCCGGTGGAGTCCACGACAGAACGCCTTGGACTACCTCGGCGGCATCCTCAGTCGACCACGTAAGTTTCGTTGGACTGCCCAGACCACCAGTCGGAAGGCTGATAAAGCCGATCGGGTTGTATGGCTGGCCCACGGCATCATCAAAGATTGCAGGCTCGTTCTGGGCGACTGACACATTGCAACCGGTTTCTGCGGCCATAGCCCAGTCGCTTACGATAAATTCGCCGACGATATTCAGCGAAGGCAGGTTGACCTTAACTGACCGGCCAGGCCGGCAGTTGTAGCCCACGAAGTTCATGGGGATGTTGAGGGTACCGCCCGCGCGGCGTCGACGTAGTTCGATGTTGGCCAGACGCTGTGCTTGGTATGGATCGCTCACGTAGGAAAACGACAAGGTCTCAGCAGCCTCGCCGCCATCCGCGACAACCCACGCGGCGACTGCAACTTCAGGGTAGTCGGTCTCGGCCCAAGCTTGAGATGGGTCGATGAAGGTACCGCGCACGGTATTGATAGCCGAATCGTTGGACGGCTCGGTACTACCGGTCACAGTGCCGATCACCATGTCCTCGGTGATCTCGAAGTCGTACGGCCCGTAGTAAGCACCAACCTGCAGCATCCATCGGCCGCCAACGCGGATCAGCTTACCGCCGCACGCAGCTTGCAGCTTTTGCATGACTTGGGTACGGGATTCGTCGGCGCCGATAACACAGCCCGACCGATAGCGCGGAGAGGTGCTGCCCTCCGGGTTGGAAACCATCTCATCGCAAACGCTGGCACTGTTGGCGAAGCTCGAAAAAACGATCTCGTCATCTGGCACGCCACAGCGGTTTCGCAAGAACCAGAGAATTTGTAGCGCGGTATTCTCGCTGTAGCCGATGAAACCGGTGCGCGGGTCGTAAATATCCCGGCGCCCACGAATCACAAAGCGGACATCAGGGATGCCGGAGGGATACTTTTCGGCGTTGAACTTGAATGACACCCGTACATAGGACAGGCCACGGCCAATCTGCGCGTCTCGCCAATCCGGACAGTTGGCTTTGAGGAAAGTGTTCACCTGGGCCGGGTCAACGATTAGCTCGTACGAGGCGTATTCGCCATACGACTCAATGACCTCTTCGCCAAGGAAAATGGCCTCCAGTCCATCAATCTCGCCCTCTGAAAGGACGTAGACCATATGCAGCCATTCGCCGTCAGTCTGGTCACCTGCCTGTTCTTGGCCCCAGGCCAATACACCACCAGTGCTCACACGCCCAAGGATGTATCGGGCCGAGGCTTTGGACGAGCGCAGAGTCTGACTGGACGGTTCGCCAGCTCGAAGAGAACCGGCGTTGAGTTTGTCCTGCTGTGAAGAGACATAGAATGCCAGAGCCGCGCCCGCCAGGGCGCCCCACGGGCCGCCCTGCACAAAGCCGATCGCGGCGCCTACGGCAACCTGGGCGACTTTTTTGACTGCCGAACTCATTCAACCCTCCAAACCGTTAACGGCTCACACTCAACCCGGCCAGCACCGTCAGGCGCCACCGACCAAAACTCATCAGCCCAGAACACCGCCACGCCCCGACCATTGGGGCCGTCATACAGTGCAACGTCGCCGCGCTGGATTAACCCTGGCTGCACGCGAGAAAAGCAGGCATCCCACGCGCCCTCCACAGAGCCGTGCAGTTTCTTCAGCAAACGCTTTGCGCCGGTCTCAGTGGAGTACTTGCCTCGGTAGGCATCGGCCGGATCGACCCCGCACACCGCGACCGCACAGTCAGCGGCGAATAGGCAGCAGTCAAATTCGCCCCATGAAAAAGGCCGCTCTGTGGCGGCCTTGATCGTGTTGGCGAGTTGAGTTGTCCAGTCGCGCTTTCGCATAGTCACTTCTCGTAGGTGAACTTCGGAGCATCCTTGGAGGCGCCCCAGTAAATGGGCCAATCGGCGATTTGCGCAATAGCGAAGAAGAATCGGTCATCTTGCCGGCGCGCACGGTGGTTTTCGTCAGTCCACCGCTCGGTGCCTGTTCGGTTCCACTCGGCCATGCGGTCAATAAGCGGGACTGTGATGCTGTTGCCGTCCTCACCATTGCCGGAGTAGGAAAACTTGGCGGCATCCATCCGGCCGCTGAAGAGGATGTCCGCAGCGTACGAACCGTCCTCGTCGAACACGACGAACATCAGCTTGCCCGCCCTACCACGGCACCCCTTGAGTGAGGTCTCGGTGATGATTTGGGCATCCAAGCCATTGAGCGTCAGTTCGACCGACATGGGCGAGCCTGAGTTACTACTTTCCTGCGACTGGCCCACGGCGCCGAACGTGCCGACGCCCTGGTATGTAATGCCGTCGATGACAAGCTCGCCAGTACCGGTGTGCGCGAAAACCATCCCATCTGGAAAGTCCAACTGGCAGGCATAGACCGCCATGAAGTTGCCCCTGGCGATGATGTCGACAACCGTCTGGCTGAAGGGAAAAACTCCAGCAGCCATCAGAACGCCTCCCGAAACTGGTAGCTGCCGTTCGATACAACGGGCTGGATGTTCCATTGGTTGGTGTCATCCATGCGCCGCATCTCACAGTAGGGATTCTTGTATTCGACTGGGCTGCCGGCAGGGATTGCCTTGCGAACCCGCTTGTTCACGTAGACCAGCGCTTTGCCCGCAGCGTCGCTGGAGGCCTTCTCCACCACCTCGAACATTTCGCCATTTATGGTGATGTGGTCCCCACGGCTGAATACCTGCCGACTGGCCGTCATTCCTTGCAGCTGCAGAAAGGTGGCCTGCGCATTGGCAAACAGAATGGTCGGAGCACCGATGTTGTCTGTCCGGGCCCGGGTGATCGACGGAATCTTCACCGTGCCAAACATGCCGTGCAGACGCCCCAGCAGCGATGTCAGCTCGCGCTCGTCCTCCTCGTACAGAACGCCGAAGCTCAGCGTGCACATCCAATAGGAACCTGGCAGCGCCACGATCTGCTGCGCATTCGAAAGAGACGAAGTGAACGCCCGGTTGTTGTAGACGATCCCCCAGGTGACCTCGGTGGGCTCCAGAGATTCGGGCCATTCAAGCGCCATTGGGTAACTCCAAGAAAAAACCCGCCGGAGCGGGCTGTGGGGTTGTCACCTGCGCTCTAGTAATTGCCGCGCAGCACCATTGGTTTTGAGGTCGCGCAGCATCAGTTGGTAACCGTCCTGTGCGCCCTGCTCCGCCGCCTTGCGAACGTCGGCCAGGGTGGCGGCGTCGGCTTTGCCTGACACCTGGATGTGCTGGGTGATACCACCAAAGGTGATCGAAGCCTCGCCACCTCCACCGCCAGCATTAGCCGCCATTACGCCTAGAGAGCCATCCGGCCCTCGGTGGAGCGGCAGAATTGCTTCCGGGCCCGCCTCAGCGAAGACCCCTGCGCCTTTGGCAAAGGCAAACAATTGCGGACTGTCGTAAACCTGGCCTGAGTAGGAGGACAGGCTCGGTGAGTCGTAGACGCCGCCCTTTGCGTTCGCGACCAATGAACCTTCGCTGAACCCGGTCATCGTCCCCTTCCCCAGGGCTGCGCCCCCGCCGCCCAAGAAGCCGAACGCCGAGCTGAGAAAGCCAGCAGCTGCTTGGCGAACCTGGATTCGAATCAAGTCCTCGATGATCGCATCCGCAAAATCCTTGAACGAAAGCTTGCCGGTCTTCACAAACTCGACGATCCCATCCTCAAGATTGCCAAAGGCGTTGGTGAACAGTTCCTGAGTCTGGCCTGCCACGTCAGCAGCACTGTCGAGATAGTTTTCCAGCGCCGCCGTAGCGCCATTCGACCAGCTCGACTGCGCCTCATCGACACGCTGGAAGTAGTTCTGCTGTGCTGAGAGGCGCTTGTTGAGCTCGTCGGTGAGTACCTGCGTTTCCTGTTGGTACAGCTCCGGGCTGATCTGCCCGATGTTTCGCTGTTCGTTCAGCGCATTCAGGTCTTCGACGTACTTCTGCTGCAACGCAAGCTCGGCTCGCATTCGATCGCGGGCCTTATCACCCCTGCCGATACCGGCCAGCTCCTGGTCATACCCATTGATTGCAGTCTGGGTGCCAGTAGCCTGGGCTGCCTTGAATGCACTGAGCTTCAGGGCGTCCTCGTTGGCCTTCTTGATCTTGTTCAGCCCATCCAGCTCGGCGGCCATCTCGAGCAGACGCTTCTGCTGAGCCTTGGACAGGTTGCCAAGCTTGCCCTCCTGCAACTCGAAGGAAAGCTTGGCCACCTCAGTGGCATCCTTCTGCTTGTCGCCCGTGGTGTTGATCAGCTCGATTTGGCGCTTGTAGCCCTCCTCGACTGAGTCGAAGTCTTTGAGCTGCTTCTTGGCTGCCTGCTCGGACTCTGAAGCGCCCTCGCGCCTGGACTTGTTGGCCTTGTCGTTGGCCTTCTTCTGCGCCTCGACCGCATTTGCTGCCGACAGGATCGCCAGGCGGTCAGCTTCCGTGAGGTCGGCGTTTTCCGCAATGTGGCGGTTCGCTATTTTGAGGGCATCACCGTTATCCTGAAGCCCGGCCAGCTGCTTCTGCAGCGTCTCAAGATACGTCTGGCCTGCACTGCTCATACCCGCCTTCGCGGCGTTATTGGCATGGGTCGATGCAGTGTTTTCCGCAGTAACCCCGGTGAGGACGCGCAGTGTCTCGGCGATCAGGCTCGAGCGCTGGTCAGCATCACTGACAGCACCAGCCTGGGTGATCCACTTCTGCACCGTTCCGGACGGCAGCTGCAGTTGCTCGCCGACCTCCCGGAGGATGGGCGACAGATCGGCACCCGCTGCACGGGCCTCGCTCAGCTGGCTGACAATCTCCTGATAGGCGCGCAACTGCTGGTTGTACTGCCCTCCAGAGTCCCTAGCCGGGGCAGTGACCGTCGCCGACCGTATCGACTGGGCGAGGTCGCCATAAGCGTCCTTAACCTTGTCCGTGGCGCTAATCTGCTCCTGCTGCCACTTCACCAGCGATGCTTCGCGCTGATCCTTGTTGAGCTTTGCGAACTCCTCTCTCAGCTGAGAGACTGGCTTGTGCAGGTCGTCAAGGCTTACCCCGGCCTTGTCTGCGTTGTCGCTCAGCAGCAGGAAGCTGGCCGCTGCGGTACCGGCCAATACCGCCAGGCCCATCGGCCCACCCAGCGCCGCAAGCAGCCCGCCGGTCTGGATTCGTGTCAGGTTGGCCTGGGCGATGGCTAACGCATCGGTTGACGCCTTTAGCGCTGCCTGTTTGGGGATTAGCTGCGTCTGGACCAGCGAAAGCCTCTGCATCCCACTGGCTGCAGCCACCGATGCCTGGGCCTGCTGCAACTGAGCTTGGGCGTAGATTCGCTGAGCGTCCGCGGCGCGTAGCGCGGCACGCGCATTTTCGACCTCGGCCGCGCGCTGAGCCAGCGCAGCCTGCAGCGCCAACCCTGACTTGGCCGCATAGTTGGTCAGCGCAGCTGCGCCAGCACCTGCCATCGCAGCCGCCACCAAGTTAACGTTGTCGGCCAGCAGGAGCAGCACCTTTGACAGTCCGCCCACTGCTCCGGTGCGATCCTCTAGGTTTCCAAGAAAAGTTCCGACGGCAGTGCTGATGTTAGTCAGGGCATCCTGAACGCTGGTCGACATGTCAGCCGCCGCCTTGCGGTTCACCTCAACGGTTCGCAGCAGGCCGGTATTGAGGTCGTCGAGCGAAAGCTTGCCCTCTACGCCAAGTTTGCGAATCTCGTCCGCGCTCTTGCCGGTTGCGCTGGCAATCGCCTGCACGATGGTAGGCATTGCGCTCTGGATGGAGATCCAACCATCGGCCTCTACCTTTCCTGTCTGGAGCGCCTTGGAATAGGCATCCAGCGCTGAGCCTGCTTTATCAGCTGAGGCCGCGTTGGTCACCAGAAGGAAGCTGAAGCTATCGGTGATATCGAGCGTCTGCTGGGTGTTGAGCCCAAGATTGCGCATCACATCAGCCGTGCGGATGTACAGCTCCTGCGCCTCCGCCAGGGGGCGATATGTCTCCTGAGCCGTGCGCAGAAGATGCTCCTGCACCATCTGGTACTCGCCTGAGCTGCCGGCAGCGGCCTTCATCCGATCGGACATCTGCCCGTATGCATCAACTTGCTTGATAATCCCGCCGACAAGCCCAGCTCCAGCAACAGCAGCAAAAGCCCCACGGATCAGAGAGCCGGCTTGTTCAGCTGCGGCGCCAGCTCTGTCGAACGCAGAGTCAACTTGAGCCAGGTTGCGGTCGATGGACTGCGCTGTTCGTCCAACCAACTGATCGGCATGGGCCAGCTCGCGGCGCAACTGAGCGGTGGTAGCCTCGATCTGGACCAGCATCCCTTGGATTTGTTGATCAGCCATAGTCTCTCCACAAAAAAGCCTGACGCTAGGTCAGGCTTCGGAAATCACATAACGCAGACGTTGTTAGTTCGAGGTTATAACCACCTCACCTTTCCAATCGGTGTCAAAGATACAAGCTGCGCGCCAGTTCGATTTGGTTCCAATCGCATTAGTTTCTTGGAAACCGAGAAGAAGTCGCACATTGCCGTTTTGCGCTTTATAGTAGTTAGAATCTGAAAATTCACTAAAGTCCAACAGACTCCTATCCGGATACTTATCAGACACTAGCTCCTTACACTTTTTGATAGCGTCAACTCTGCCTATGGCTTTTTCGGAATCAGGGCGCACCGATGCCCCCCGAGAAATATCACTGCTCGTTACTTCATAGCGCTCGCCTGACTCACAGTCAACCATAAATCGAAGATTATCCAGCGAGCTCTCTCTTCGCATAAAGAGTACGCTAGCAACACGCTGGCACTTTCTAGCCACTAACTCGGCCGCATCGTTCTTTTCTTGATTAACCCTAGAAATAACATCCTTAAACTTCCCATAGGTCGGATCTGATTTATCACTGCCGATTATTATGGAGTTATCTGGATAGTCCTTCATGATCCAATCAGCTATGGTTCCAACTTTTTGCGCTGCGGGCTGGGTGGCGGACTTGCCAGAGTCATCTCCACCCCCGCAGCCAGACAGCATCAATAGTGCGCCGGCATAGATCCATTCACGCATAAAGTTCTCCCTTCGAAAAGCGGAAGGGTATCAAAGTCCGGCCAAGCACTAGTGCGCTTTTCTCCCAGTCAGCGCCTGCCGCAGCTTGTCCGCTACGGTCGAAGCCTTGGGCTTCTCCTTCGGGCCCGCTGCCTTTCCGCTGCCGAATGGGTTGGTCATTTGCGTCCATTCGATCCGGGCATCCAGGGCCAGGAACAACTCAGGGAGCGGTGTGCGCCAGGCCGCCCGGGGTGACCAACCAAGCCAGCCCGTAGCAATCGCAAACAGCCGGTCAACGTAGCTGCCGTCCTCGACGACGCTTACGCCTTCCCGGCTGCCGCGTTTCCCTTGTCGGCTCCCCGAGGGTTGTACAGCGCCGCCAGGTAGGCATTCACCTGAGTCGACACTTCGAGCACACCAGCCTGCCAGACCTTCTCAGGGATGGCTTCGGCCGCCTTGCCCTCCAGGCCGGCGCCGGCGGCGATGATGATCGCGACACCATCCACACTCAGGGCGGTGATCACCTGCGACGCACCGCGCAGGCCGCCAAAGCGAGCCTCAATTGCGCGCACTGCCTTGAGAGTCGGCACCAGGTCGAATGACTCCTCACCCACCTGTACGGTAAAAGTGCCGTGCAAAGTCTTGTTCATGGATTACTTCCTGTGAAGCCGGGGCCGGAGCCCCGCGCGTTATGGGGTGACCGGGGCCGGGATCAGCTCGAGGATGTCGGAGTTGATGCCGATGGTGACGTTGCGACGAACAACGTTATCGGCGCTGCCTGCAGCAACGGTGTTGTTCATCACCTTGCCACGGAAGTAGAACGTGGTCGGGTTGATCACAGGGTTGGCATCAGGATCGCCGTCGTTCAGGGTGATCTTGATGTTGTAGTCGCCCTTGCTGCGGTCCTTGTGCGCGCCCTTCAGGGCTACCTGGCCGGCGTCGCCGTTGTCCAGGCCGACAGCTACGGTCAGGTCGCCAGCATCGGCGGTGCCTTTGTACTTGCGCACCCGGCCATCGCGCAGCGAAGTGAAGGTAACGCTGCTGAAGGTATCGCCGAACTCGCCAAGGTCTTCGACCTCGCCAATATCGACGTAGGTATCAGCCTTGTACTCGGTTTCGGTGTCAGCACCAGTTTTGCCGCCGAGCGCGATCCGGCAACCGGCAGCTGTATTGAGATTGTCTTCGGCCATGGGGGTTCCTCCAAAGGCACATTGGATAAAAGCCGCAGCGCGGCCGGTGTTGGGTTCAGTGGGTGGTGATCACGCGAACCGTGATCGAGCCCTGGTAGGTAATGCCGTCGGCGTCTCGCTGGGCATCAACCTGCTCGACGCGGACAGACACCGCTCGGCCGGTGGCCAGCGGCAGTCTGCGCTCGTCCAGGGCATTGATGATCTCGCCGTTGATGCGCTTGACCTCGGCCTGACCGATAGCATCGGACCACACCGAGAGATAGATCAGGCGTTGCTCGCGCTTGCGCCCCGCGATCGGGCGAATGTTCGACGAGACTTCCCGGTCAATGGAGACATAGGGCTTCGGAGTGTTCATCGGCGCGCCGTCGAATACGGGGCAACTGACTTCAGCCTCAAGCCGCGCAAACAGTGCCTCTTGAAGGGCAACGGATGGATCAGCCATTGCCTACCCCCTGACTTGCCTTACGAAGCGTGCGGGTGATCGCCGCCTCGATCTCCGCCAGAACGAACTCCCGGTTGACCTGCATCGCAGGCCGGAGCCAAGGATGTGCCGGCCTGGCCGGAATGTCCGGGTACTTGCCGAAGAAGGTTGTGCCGTCGCTCTTGTTCTTCGTATCGCGGCGCCCGAGCCGGTTCTTGCCGCTGAGCTTCGAGCGGTCCCGATTGGTGGTGTGCGAACCCGACACGGCATTGATGTCCGTGCGGTGGTACAGCTTGCCGGAGTAACCTTTTGTGCCGTACTCGATGAAGCGCAGGTAAAAGTAACGCTGATTGTTGAGCTTGCCACGCAAACCAACCTCGGCGTTCAGACCGCTAGACGAGACAAACGCCGTCAGCGCTGCTGCTGCATCTCCCGTGTCCTTGGGTACCAGGTCCTTCATCGTTTGCAGCACTCGGTCAGCGGCCTCCTGCATTGCAGGCTTCAGCTCGTTATCCATGTTCTTGTGGATATTGCGCAGAAGCCGTCGAAGCTTGAAGTCGCCGGACATCCTGGAGCGGCGAGCGGCCATGGATTACTCCTTAGCCGTTTCGACTTTGGCTGGCTTTTCGGCCTTCTCGGTGACTTCCTCGGCATAGCCTCGGGCAACCAGGCCCTTGCCATACGCTTTGTCCACCTCGAACTCTTCGCCCTTCACGCGATCGCCAGAAGCGCCGGAGAGCGGGCCCAGTGCACGAATCTTCATTGGGTGTACCTCATGGATTAGAAACGGTGGAACACAGCAGGCGCATCATGGTGCGGTCGTTATCAAGCAATGGGGCCTCGACCTTGTAGGTCACGCCGCCTTCGCTGAGTCGCCAGCCCGCTACGATGTCCGCCCGGGGCCTGATGCGGATCTCCGCACTGATAACCGCCTGTAGTTGCTCGGCGAATGGAGCGACACGGCCGGTCGGCATGGTGATTTCCGCCCAGACCTTTCCGGCGTCCAGCCAGGTCTCGATGGCACCACCGGACGCGTTCTTCTGTCGGTGCGGCTTCGTCACCACGCACCGATGCTTCAGCGGGCCTGCCCTCATATGTTCACCCAGCGATGCGGCTTCCACAGCGCGTTGGTGGCCATGGGGAGTTCGGCGGTGATCGTTCCGATAACGACAGTCTCGCGACTTGCGTACCAGTGCCCGATCAACAGAAGGGCGCCCTGCCGAATGGCCTTGGTGATTTTCAAGGCATTACCAACTGGGTCAGGCAGCGCGGCACCTTCCTCGATCAGTGTGCGATTGGTCCAGAGCTCGAAGGTGCTCAGGGCTGCGTCCGTGTAGCCCTGAATCAAAACGTCCTCTTCGTCACCATCCACCCGGAGATGCGCCTTCACGCTCACCAGATCAATCATTTTTCGGGACCAGCGCCTTCAGCTCTTCCTTCTTCGCGCCAGGGTCGAACGCGATGCCTTTGGCGGCCAGCCACTTTTTAAGCTCTGGCACGCTCATCTTGAATGGGTCGACCTCAGCGCGGCCTTGCCCATCGAGATAGGTGGCCACCCCCAAATGCTCAACAGCCACCAGCGCACAGCGATCGGAGACGTCGTGTTCGCCGACCGGGATCTCAACCACCTCGTTGCCACCCTCGGCGAACTTGAACGGCGTTTCTACGGAAATAATCGGCATAAATACTCCAGTGGATGGGCGCCCGTAGGCGCCCACACAGTCAGGCCGCGCTCAGGGTGAGGACCTTGATCGCCTGGGAATCGACGAGCATGCCGCCGACGCGCTTGGTGGTGTAGAAGCCCACGTAGGGCTTGTTGGTGTAGGGGTCGCGCAGCACACGGGTACCGATGCGGTCCACGATGGTGTAGCCGCGCTGGAAGTCGCCGAAAGAGATGGCGTTGGCGTCGGCGGCGACGTCAGGCACGTCCTCGTTCTCCACAATGCCGTAGCCCAGCAAGGTGGACGGCTTGTCAGCTTCGAGGCCCGGGCGCCACAGGTAGTTGCCCTGACTGTCCTTCAGCTTACGGACATAGGCGACGGTCAGGTTGGTCATCATGAAGCGGGCATTGGCGCGATAGCCTGCTTTCAGCGAGTGGATCAGATCAATGATCTTGTCGCCATTGAAGCCGCCGGCGGTGCCTGAGATCAGTTTCTGCAGCTTACCGAACGCACGGGTCTTGTCGTCGTCCAGAACAAGATCGTAAGCCAAGAAGCCTTTAGGCTTGTTGACACCATCTCCACTGGTAAAAGCGGCGCCTTCCTTCTCGGAGAACTCGCGAGCCACCTCAGCATTCAGCCAGGCCTCGGCATTGAAGAAGATGTCGTCCAGGCTGGTCTGGGTGGCCTGCGGGTTGGCGTAGATCTCGCCCATGAACGCGGCAATCTGACCCAAAGTCGGGGTTCCGGTCGCAGGGCGCGCAGAGGTCTCGCCGACCCAGCCAGAGCCAGCGCCGCCCAAGCTGACCAGGCGCTTGTAGTCTGGGGTACCGACAGTGATCTGGTTACACACCTGGCGCATCGGCGAAGTGTCTTTCAGCAGTTCAATGATGCTGCGGTCCAGTTCTTCCGGCACCGCGTAGCCGCCATCGGCATCGTTACCGATCTGCAAGGCTTTCGCCTGGAGGTCGCCCAGGCCGGTATCGATGCCCTTGCGGACGAACTGCATGAACGCGGTCTTGTGCTCGCTGGCAGCCTTGGTGCCGGTGCCGTCGGGACGCTTCAGGTCGGCCAGCTCCTTTTCCAGCGCCGACTTCAGCGAGTCGAGGTCGCCCAGCTTTTCGCTCAGGGTGTCGACCTGGCCAGAGAGCTTGCCCTTCTCCTCCTCCAGCCCTTCGATGCGTTTGTCGTTGGTCTTCTTGAACTCGTCGAACTTACGGCCCAGGGCTTCGGCGACGTCATCGATGTCTTTCTTTTCAACAGCCATGAGAGGCTCCTTACATTTTGTCCAAAAGGGATTTCAGTGATTGAAGTGCGTCGTCGGCACCCGCCTCTCGCGGTGAAACTGCGCCGTAGCCCTTGGCCATGAAGGCCTTGGCTTGGGAGCCGGAAAACCCTACCTCTCGCAGGGCTCGCTCCACTTTGCTGGGCGGCGGGGTTTCCCCGCGCTCCAGCAGAGATTTCACATCAGTGACATAAGCCGCCTCGTTCATGGCGAACGTAACCACCGACACTTCCCACAGGGTGATCTTCTTGAGCAGGTAGGCGCCCTTGACGCTGTCCCACTCCCAATCATCGAGCGTGTAGCCGATAGATAAACCGGTCACGCTGCGAGCCTTCATGTGGGCATAGGCCCGGCGAGCGAGCGGATCGTCATCGATCAGCAACTGGCCTTTTACATACAGGCCCTTCTCATCCTCCTTCATGTCGGTGTGAGGGCCGATGGGCTCGTGGGTCTTGTGCTGCCAAAGAACCGGCGGCAATTTGTTCTTGCCCTTCCACTCGATCAGCGAATCGGTAAAGGCGCCAGGCATGACGATATCGGAGCCATGATCCTTGACCCCGAACACGGAGCCATACCCCTCGAACTCGCCGGCCTCGGACAGCGCCTTGAGCTCAAAGGGGACACGCATTTTCTTAAGCACTGTTGCCGCCCTCCGGCTTGGTGGTCATGTTCATTGGGGTCAAGTAGATGTCGCCACCTTCGCGGGGGTTCTCATCCTCCAGCTCTCGGCAATCATTGGGGCTCAAAATCCCCCACTGGATACCCTTGCCATAGGATTCGTAGCGCCCCTTGAGGTCGCCTCGCATCAGGGCCCCGGCGTTGAATTTGGCGTAATGGTTTAGGCGGTCTTTCTCGTTGAGCAGGCCAACCTGAATGCGGTGCTCGATGCGGGTCATGATCGGAACCAGGGAATAGTTCACGAAGCTCATGCCCATGTGTTCGATGTTGTTGAGCGTCATCTTCTCCATACTCGCCACCAGGTGCGGCGGAACACGGTACAAGCCGCAGATCTGCGACTCGGTCAGCTTCTTCGACTCGATGAACTGGGTGTCCTGGGCATTCAGGCTGATCGGTTTCCAGTCCAGCCCCATCTCCAGGATCATCGGCTTATAGGCGTTCGCCACGCCCATGTGCTCGCCCTGGAACTCGGTCTTGAGTCGGCCAAAAGCTTCCTCGGTCAGCTTCTGCTCAGTGCGCAGCACCCCGCTGGTAACCGCGCCATTGGTGAAGAGTTTCGCCGCGTGGGCGTCCATGGCCTGGCCAAGGCCGAGGGCCTGGCGTGCGTAGGCGATTGGGTTGAGACCGTTCAGACCGTCCAGCGTGAACAACCGGACGTGCCAAACTTCCTTCTGCGTGAGGGTTCGCGGGCCGCTCTTGAAGTCCACCTTGTACTCAACCGTCCAGTCGTCCTTGAGCTTGGGCTGAACGATGTCCGGATTGAGTGGAAGCAACTCCACCACGTTGCCGAGGGCTTCGACCTTATAGGCGTAGAAGTTGCCGCGCAGGCAGAGGCAGGCCACGAGCATCTCCCAGAACTCCTGGGCAGTCATATAGCCATTGGGGGCCATCGACAGCAGCGGGAACAGACGGTGATCATCTGCAGGAAGCCGAACCCTGCCGGTCTGCTTGAACAGCCTGCACGGCAGCATGCCGATTGACTCGGCCAACACGCGAACACAGTTGAACACTACCAGCTGCTGCATGGCGCTGGTGGTCGTTACCCGCTGCCCCGATGCGCTTTCGTATCCGGCACCGAGTGCTTGCGCAAGCTTCTCCGGCGTATCGATGATCTGCGGGTCGCTCTTTCTACCAAGGAGAGCCCGGAGCATTAGCTACCCCCTCGACGGATCGCATAGATCGATAACGCCATCAGGATCACGCCACATACAGATAGCGATACGGCTTCACCGAAGCCGACCCACAGGCCACGCGCAAGCAGCCCGAAGCCGATCAATCCAACTGCATCCGGCAAACTTTCGCGCAGGCGAACAAGGACCGATGCCCCTTCATTAAGGAGCACTTCGTCTTCAGGGGTCATAGGGTTCTGATTCCGTATTTTGAAATGTGGTCAGAGAGGCTGCTTACAACCTCTGGCGTATCGCTGCTTGCGGCCACGGCCATTGCGAGGGCAACCATTCCATCAATTCGGCCGCTGGCCTTCGCCTTGGTAAACTTGCGCCCACCGGCCGGATCACTAACCGCTACGGCGTTTGCTGCGCACATCGACAGCACTGGATGCATGCCATGACGGAGCTTCTTGGCCAGCAGACGTGACTCCAACTCCCGCAGCGCTGGCGACATGCTGACGAAGCCCTGACCAAACTCCTTGAACTTGGCCAGTTCTTCCTCGCTGAAGCCCGCTCGCTCCAGCCAAGGCCTGAGGAACCGCATGTTGTACCGGTCGAAGTTGAGGCACTGAACCTCATAACGGTCGAACACCCCGCGTAGGAACTCGGCAACAAACTCGTACTCGATCGCACGGCCCGGAGTCGTCTGCAAGAAACCGTCTCTGGCCCACTGGTCATAAGGTACGCGGTCGTTTCGAGACTTCTCGGCCAGGCCTTCCTCTGGCAACCAGAATGTCGATTCAACATCGCCTTGTTCGCCCACCAGGATCAGTGCTGTCAGGTCGCTCACACTGGAAAGATCGAGACCTCCATAGACCGCCTGCCCCTCCAGGCAATCTGGCGCGGAACCGTTCTCCTGCCAAATTGCCCGGGGAATAAACGGACTACGCGCCTCCACCCGCTGGTTGAGAATCAGGTTCCGATAGGCTGGCTCTCGACTGGGCAACCGCTTGGCGTCCGAAGCCTGGCGGAACACCTCATCCTTGTTCATGAAGTCGTCAAAGTGCGGGTTTGCCTGACGTATCGCCTCCTCGCTGAACGGGTCCATGTCCATCGATGCCGTGCAAAGCTCGACCTTGTTTCGCGGATCGGCGCCTGTCAGGGCGTCGTCGATTAGCAAGCTGAGCAGGTCGGCGTCTGTCGGAGCCTGCGTACTGATGATGATCGATAGCGGCTGCTCCTGGGCGGCGCTGGCGGTCTCCAGCGCTTCGTACAGTTGCGACCGAGGCCCGATCACCTGCCCCAATTCGTCATGGATGACCAGCGCCGGGCTGAGCCCGAACTTGGTTGCCGCATCAGCGCTCAGCGCCTTGTAAAAAGTACCCAGCTCGCCGCAAAGCAGTTCCTTGGCCGTATCCCGAATGTTCACGTACTCGGATAAATCCGGGCTCATCCTGACGACTTTGGCCGCCAGCTCAAAGAGGATTGCCGCCTGGTCTCGCGACTGCGCTGCGCTGTAAAGCTGGGAGTTGGGCCGGGCTTCCGGACCACACAGGTGCAGCAACAAGATGAATGCTGACAGGGCGGTCTTAGCGTTCTTCCGCGCCATCGAAAGTATGAAGGTGCGGGTCGGCGTATCGTAGATCCGCTTGATCCACTTCTTCTGGTGCTTGGTCAGCTTCACTCGCTGACCAACAAGGCGACCTTCGGGGATGCAGCAGAAGTCTTCGATCCACTTTATGTTCCGCTCGCCCCGGCTCAGTCGTCGCTTGACTGCCATGGCTTGCGTCCCTTCTGTGTGGCTACCGCCTTGTCCGCCCGGACCAGGCTTTGCTGGGTGAGGCGCATCGAACGCAGCAGCGCATTCATAGCGCGGGTCTCGCGCTCGAGCATTGCACCAAGCTTGTCGAAGCGCTTCAGGCCTTCATCCTCGAGAAGCCATTCCGGCTCAAACTCTTCGACCTGTTGAGCAATGAGGTCTGATTGCACTTTGTGCCGGCAGAACTGCACCAGCATCGAGGAGTGCTCGGGACCGAACCAATCCGCAGGCCTGGCATTGACAATCTGGACCCACTCGGCCTTCTGTGCCGGGGTCAACTGAAAGGGAGGTGCCAGCCGATTGTCGATCCCAACCGGCGACGCGACAGCCATGGAGGCAACTGATTTTTTGCCTCGAACTGCCATCGGTTTTTTCCAAAAATTCTACGGATTAATGAGAGAAGAGGGTCGAGGGCGGTCCTATCCAGCGGAGTCGCCGCATTTTGACTCCCCCCTGGGGTACTGGCGTGCCGCAACGGGCCTGCGACGTGCCTCAACCGACATTCCAGTGGTGATTCGGATCGAGCGGTACTCCCGACAGGTCGTGCCCAACCAGGTGACCGGTCTTCTCCAGCCGTTGCTTGATCGAGTCATGGCAGTGCTTGCACAGCGACTGCAGGTTGGTGGCATCGAAGAACAACGACTCGACGCCCTTGTGAGGCTTGATGTGGTCGACGGTGTTGGCTGCTGTCACTCGCCCCAGCGCAGTGCACAACCGACACAGGGGCTCAGCCTGAAGCTGATGCCAGCGCAACCGATACCAGCGCTTGGTCTTGTACAGGTGATGCCAGGATGAGCCGGTAGCCATCAGCCCTCAACCTTGCGGCTCATGAACCGGTCGGAGTAATCGCGCAGCTTCTCTACCCCGATGAAGCCGACCATGCAGCCGGCGAAGACCGAGAGATTGGGAGGAAGCGCAAAATACTCCAGCACCGGCAGCAGGCTGATGGCGATCAGGCTACAGATTGCACCCTCAAGGACAATCTTGCGCCCTCGACCGCCGCCATAGATCACTCGGCACATGGCCACGGCAGCGGCTATGACACCGGTGGTCAGCTGGGGCTGGTGCGCAACCAGCCAGGCGATCGCAGCGGCCCAAAGGCCAGGATCTTTCTCAGGCATAAGGGCCATTCCGGTTCCTCCCTCTCGGGGAGTGATGAATAAAAAAGCCCGCTCAAGGCGGGCTCAATAATCGCGTCAACAGTCAGAAGACCCGACCCACGTCGTAACTCTTTTTGAGTTCATTGACGATTGCAGTGCAAACACCTTCATATGCGTGGTCGGCTTCTTCTGTCGCACCGACTAAGAACGAACCATCGAAGTCTCGGCTAGAGAACTCATATCCACCCTGCCTAGCAATCACTTCTAGCTGGAAAACATGGTGCGTTTTAGGGTACTGATCTGGTGCGTTTTCAAGCGTAATCGCAACCGAGAAGGCCATAACGCCATCGATGCTGCTGAGTTCATGACGCCCCTTCTCCTCGAAGTGTTGAGGCGACCCCGAACCCATGCGGACATAATTCATAACAACGCCGTCTTTGGGGTTAACCCAGTGCGGCGAATCCAAACCCAAATAGTTCTGAAGGGCACCTACAAGCCGCTGAGCTCGATCTGAAAGACGATTCAGCTGCTCCATGCGAGCCGCATTGTACTCAGCACGCCAGTGCGATAACTCTTTAAAAACCGACATTTCTAATCTCCACATTAAGGAGATGTCAAACTGCCATACAGAGCATGGTTTATCCACAAAAAAGCCCGACGCAGTGCCCGGGCTTTTTCTGATCGACTCTCATAACGCGCAAGATCGACATGATGGTGTTAATTTACGATCATTCCGCCATCATGGTCAAGCAGCATCGATGAATATTTCTTCCCGGTCGAAAATCTCGGTGGCGTGCACCACGGCGGCCTCCTCTAAGACCTCCAGGCATTTGCCGATCCCGGTCTTCCAACGACGGCGCGTCGACTCCGGCTTACCCTCCACATCCCAGGTGTTCATGTCGTAGAACTCAGGCGGCAGCACGATCATGTCAGTGGACCGCTTGCCGACCTGCATCCCGCGCAACTTAGGAATGGCCCAAGCGGTGACCGCTTTGTAGATGAACAGCTGAGGCGCCGGCGAGCTCATGCGACTGATAAGGCGACCGATCGCGGCAACCTTGTTGGCCTTATGCGTCGAATACTTAGCAATCAACACATCCCACTGAGCAGGTGCCAGCTCACGATGCAGCAGCGCATGCAGGCAGCAGTCATAGTCAAACTTGTCGCGGACCGAGATGGTGCTGGCAGTACCACCCGAGCGCAGGCCGGCATCGATCAGCTTTTGCCAGTGCTGCTTGGTTGAGTTGTCGATGTTGTCGGCAGCCAGTACACGGACCAGCGTGCTCATTACGTCTTTATAGATACCCATGTCCTTCCCCCTCAATCTCCAGTGAAGTTGGTACCGCCGCCCCCGCGCCGATTACCGTCCAGATACAGCGCCTCCGGCCCAGTGACCCGAGGGTTCTTCAATTCGTTGATGTGTCGCTGCGCGACCTGCAGGCGCAGGCTTAATTGGGTGACCAGCTCTTCCAGTGGCAGAGCCTCCCCGGTCACTGCAGCTACCCAGCCCGATGCGTTGCAGCCAGTGCAGGCCAGCTCATAAAACATGCTCTTGGTGACCGCCTTCCCCTTGCACGCCGGGCACTGAGCCAGCTCGATCGCTTCCTTCTTGAAGGCTGGGCCGTGACTCTTCTTCACTGAGCCTCCATCAACTGCTTGTGGACTTGATAGATGTCATCACCGTCCAAGCACTCAGGCTGATGACGAACCCGGTACGCGTCACCAGTGCGCATCTTTACCTCCAGCTCCCGATATCCGTTACTGCTGGCAATGAACACTGCGCTGACATCAACAGGATTCACGGCGAGGCGCGTGCGCTTGCAAAGCAAAACCATCATTTCAAATCCTCGCCAGTTACAAATGCGGTTAGGTCGCTCGACGCCAAGTCCTGTGCGGCCTGTGGCGAATTCTGCGAATTTTCAAATAAGGCCTTGGTAAGGCGGTGGATGGCTACGAAGCCAACTTGATCAAGCCAGGCATGCCACTTCTCCAGGGCGGCCCGACGCTGCTGCATGGCCTGGGTGTGGATGTAGGTGCTGGCGATCTTGCCCAGCGTGTGGTTCAGCAGCATCTCGCCGATGTGGCCGTCGATGCCGAGGTCGGTCCAAGTGCTGCGGGATACCTTGCGCAGGTCGTGGCTGGTCCACTCGCCCTGCCCCAGGCGGGTGAACACGGCACTGGCCTGGGTCTCGCTCAACGACAGGCCGCGACGGTTCGGAAACAGGTAGACGCCCTCGTAGCCCTGGCCCTGCTGAATAGCCCGGTACCGAACCAGCAGTGCCTCGACCTGGGCGGTCAGTGGCAGGCGGTGCTCGGTACGGGTCTTGGTGTTCGCCGCCGGGATGAACCACTCGGCCGCCGCCAGAGAGATATCGTTCCAGCGCGCCATGCGGGTCTCGCCGATCCGGGAGCCGTGGGCCAGCATCATCAGGGCCAGCATGGCGTCACCGGGGGCCGCCTCGAAGGCTTGGGCCAGCTGCTGCATCAGCTCGGGTAACTGCACGTCGCGCAGGCGGGCCGCCTTGGGCAGGATCTTGGCCTTGGTGAAGTCGTTGAAGCGCATCCCAGCCATTGGGTTGCGGTCGATCAGCCCCAATTGCAGGGCCAGGCGGAAAGCAGTCAGGAGCAGCGCGAACATCTGCCGCAGGTAGGACAGCGACACCTCGGCCTGGCACGGCCACATCAGGTGCTTGTCCAGCGCGTCGGCAGTAACATCGGTCAGGGCCAGGTCATCCAGCCGTGGCTTCAGGTGCTGGGCAATGGCGGACCGCGCACCGGCCTTGCGCTTCACCGACAGCGAGCGGTCGCGGGCCATTCGGCTACCGTACCAGTCGAGCAGCTGGCCCACGGTGCCCATGCCCGAGGCGACCGGCGCGGTGGCCGGGTCGCGCATCAAGCGCTGACGCAGCGCGGGCAATTCGGCCAGCACCGCCGCCACACCCAGTTCCGGCCAGCGCGCAATCGGCACCCACTTCTTGCCGCGCACCAGGTGCCAGGTGCCGCGATCGCGGTTACTCCAGAAGCGCAGGTACAGACCGGGGTGACGCGGGTCGCGCAGGTCGCGCACCGACTTGTCGGCGGCCTGGCGGCGCACCTCGGCCTCGCTCAGTTTCACTTCTCGGGTTGCACTCATGCGGCCACCGTGGCGGGCAGGAACAGGTAGGCTCGAATGGCCTCGACCGCGTCGATGTTGCCCCGGCACACGATGGCCAGGTAGTTCTCGCTCGTCAGTAGCTGCAGAAAGGCATCCTGGCTGGGCGATACCGGCGCATCGAACGGCGGCTTGGCCTTGAACTCGATGTACAGGCCGAAGTAACCGCCGCGTGCCATGGGCAGCACCAGGTCAGGTACGCCGGCCTTGACGCCCTGCCCCTTCAGCTTGGCGGCCACGGCCTTGACCCGATGCCCACCGTTCGGGACGTGGTAGATCAACTTGTAGGCCTGGGGAAAGCGGATCTGCAACTCTTTCATCAGCGCGGCCTGCTCCTGCCCCTCGCGATCGACGGGCTTGGCTCGGGTCTTCTTGCCGGGGAACAGCTTTGGTTTGCACGGGGTCACAGATGGTCGTCTCCATAGAGATCAATGACAGTGAAGGTGGATGGCCACATGCGCAGGCCATGGATGCGCGCTGACTCCTCGTCGCGGTACAGGCCAACGGGCGGGTGTGGTTGGCTGGTGAGATCCAGACGATGCCCGCAGGCGTAAAGGGCCCAGCGGTATTCGGTGAGATCGGGCGACATCAACATCGGATCGGCCATCAGAAGCGATCCTTGTTGGCGTAGCGGCGAGACAGCGGGGTTACCTTCTCGGGTTGCGCCTTGGGTGGTGGCACCCACCCTGCCGCCAGGTTTTCAAAGCGGTTGTACTGCCCCAGGAACGCGGTGCGCACGGTACCGGTCTCCACGTCACGACCCTTGCCGATGATGATCTCGGCAATACCCTTGGCTTCGGTGTTTTCGTGGTAGACCTCGTCGCGGTACACGAAGAGGATCACGTCCGCGTCTTGCTCGATGGCGCCAGACTCGCGCAAGTCGGACGGCACCGGACGCTTGTTGGGGCGCTCTTCGCACTTGCGCGAGAGCTGACTGAGCAGCACCACCGGGATTCCGAGTTCCTTGGCCAGCAGTTTGCAGCCGCGGCTGATGCTGCTGACTTCCTCGGTGCGGTTGCCGCCGTCACCTTCGATGAGCTGCAAGTAGTCGATCATCAGCAGGTCCAGGCCGTAACGCATCTTGTGCCGGCGGGCCATGGAACGAATGCGGCCAATCGACGAGCCGGCCTTGTCGGCGATGTACAGCGGTGCGAACTTGATGGCGCCCGCAGCGGCAGAAAGTTCGGTACCGTGGTCTTGGCAGGCGGTTCCGTTTTTGACCAAGTTCAGCGGGATTCGCCCTTCGGACGCGACCAAGCGATCAATGAGTTGACCCTTGTTCATCTCTAGGCTGATAACCAGCGATGACTTCTTCTGCCGGATCGAGGCCTCGCCGACGAACCCCATGGCCAAGGTTGTCTTGCCCATGGCTGGACGCCCAGCAACCACGTACAGGTTATCGGGCTGCAGGCCGCCCAGCTTGTCGTCCAGGTCCTTCAAACCGGTGGAAATACCAATGAGGGTTTCGCCGCGTGCGTGTCGGTCGTGCCTCTCCTGCCAGACGTCAATCTGGTCGGCCATCACATCGCCCGCCTTGACGATGTCGTCATCGCCCGCGCCGCAGTCGATCGACATGGCAGCAGCCTGGACTGCTGCGATCTTAGCCTGGACGTCCTCCGTGCCTTGAGCAATTTCCATGGCCTGCTCGCCGAGGCTGTACAGCGCCCGCTCAATCGCCCTTTCCCGGACAAGGCCTGCATAAGTCTTAGCGCTGGCCACGCTCGGTGTGTTGTTCACAATCTCGGCGCAGTAACCCAGGGCGCGGTCGCCATTCGGCAGGCTGCCGATCTGCTCGCCAACGGTCAGGAAGTCCACAGCTTTGCCCATAGCCCGGACAGCTATGATTCCCCGGAACACTTCGGCGTTTTCGACGAAGTAGAACGACTCTGGCGAAAGATCGTCGCTCAGGGTGTCGATCAGCTCGGGGCGAATCATCATCGCACCCAGAAGGCCATGCTCGGCCTCGATGCTGTACGGATCACGCATGGTAATTTCCCTCTACCACCTTGACGAAGTTGGTCGGCGCGACAAGCCAGTCGAAGTTGCAGCGGAATGGCTTGTTGTCTCGGCCCCCTACCCGGCCCATCAGCCAATCGCTGGCCTGGACCATGCCGAAGAAGTCACGCCAGAAATCGAGATCCTGGTGGACAGGGCTCTCAGCCCACCGAGCTTGAATCTTCGACTTGCGGTCCTTGTTGACCAGGACAACGCGAGGCAGCTCTGGCAGGAGCTCGTTGAACAACTCCACGATCTTGTCGACCGGTGCCGTTTTCGATTCGTCGCGAGTGCTCGCGGAAGATCCTGACGGTTCCTTGATGGTTCCCTTACGGTTCTGGGGGCATTTAATGCCGGGGTGTGGGGCATCTGTTGCCGGGGTGTGGGGCATTTGCTGCCGGGGTACCTCGGCATCTGCTGCCGGGGGGCATTTGCTGCCGGGGTCATAGCTGTAAGGGCTAACGGTGTACCAGGTCGAACGCCCGGCCCGCATGTGCGCAGTGAGAATCTTGGCCTCCTCAAGCCAGCGCAGCGCGTAACGAACAGAGCGCTCTGTAAGGCAGGTCCGCTCAGCAATACGAGCCACCGACGGCCAGCAAACTCCCTCGTCGTTTGAGTTGTCTGCCAACGAAATCAACACTGCCTTCTGTGCTGGGGTCATCCCCTGCAAAGGCCAACAAGCGCTCATTACGATAGTGCTCACACAGCACCTCGCGACGACATAGCCTGACGTGAAAGGTTTTGCGCAACGGCAGGACCTGCCGCGGGAGGGTGGGTGTTGCCTGTATCGAATGCGGTGTGCATAATCCACCTCGTTGAGTGTTTTGAAGAAGCCGGTCTAGCCACCGGCTTTTTTGTGCCTGCGATTTGGGTACTGGATGAATCACCAGCCAAGGCGCACGACTACCGGCGCAGTGCCGGGTAGTCGACAATTGACCTCAACATGGAGAGCTGGCGTCCTCTTCCGGGTAGAGGTCCGGACGGAGCTGATGGCGAGTAACTTGAGCGCCAACAGCCTTCTCAAATGGGATAACAAGGTCAGCAGGAACGCGCTGATTCCGGTGCACGCACTGCCAAATGCGGGGTTGGCTTGTATTGCAGCGGCGGGCTAATTCAGCCTGCCCCCCAGCCAAGCGGACCACCGCGTCAACAGGTCTTTCTTTCTCTGGCATGTCTATGTGCCCCAATGGATCGTGCCAACGATGATAACTCAAGTTATTAACAAGGCAAACACATGTTATTTGAAGGGCAATAACGCGTGTTTTACCCTTAGCGGTATGAATGAAGACTCCGGAACACTGAAAGACCGTATCTATAGCCGGCGCGTAGCGCTTGGCTTGAGCCAGCAGCAGCTTGCTGAAAAGGCGGGCGTGAGCCAGGTGACGATCCAGCACCTGGAGAGCGGAAGGAATGCGACCTCCAAGAAGTTGGTGGAGATCGCTCGCGCGCTGAATGTCTCAGCTGAATGGCTGGACTCAGGGAAGGCATCGACGGCAGAGCCGAGTAATGTGGCTCCGGCAATGCAACCCAACATGTCTTACCGATATCCAGTTGTAAGCTGGGTTGCAGCAGGCGCCTGGGCTGAAGCAGTCGAGCCCTTTCCACCCGGTTTTTCGGATCGCTACGAAATTTCCGACTACAACTCGAAAGGCGTGGCCTTCTGGCTTGAGGTCAAAGGCGACTCTATGACTTCGCCCGTGGGCACCAGCATTACCGAGGGGATGATGATCTTGGTCGATACCGAGGCCGAGGCGATCTCAGGAAAGCTCGTGGTAGCGAAGCTTGCGGACAGCAACGAAGCCACCTTCAAGAAGCTGGTGGATGATGGCGGGCGGCGCTACCTCAAGCCACTCAATCCGGCGTACCCCGTCGAGATGTGCGCCGAAAATTGTCGCATCGTTGGTGTGGTTGTACGCGCAATGATGAAGCTCTGAAGGCTGAACTCTCACTCAAGCCCGGTTCTCCGGGCTTTTTTGTGCCTTTCGGAATCTGATCCTGCGCGAAAAGTTTACCTGCCAATAAACTTTACACACCCGCTCCTATTGCAAAGCTCCTTGAATTGAAATAACTGTATGCACATACAGTAAACGGAGTTTTCGTACATGCCCCCTCTCGCTTTCTCACATACCTCTGAAACCTCCTATGAGCGCTTAGGCCAACGAATTCAGCGCTTGATCTGCTCACCTCATGTGCAGAAGGTCCAGGTCATCGAAGTGATACCTGATGCAGCGGAGAGCCAGCGGGACTGGGATCGACTGATCGCCGAGCTGGAAGCCACTCAGGGAATTCGCATTGATCGCCTTGATAGCGGCGCGATCCGCATCGGCTGGCGGGATCACGTCGACCATTGAACAAAACCCGCCACTGAGCGGGTTTTCTTTTACCCATAAAAATAACCTAGGTTATTGACATGCGCGAAACTAAAGTTATTATTCGCACCATAACTTACGTTATAGAAATGTCGGATTGCTACCGACCAGAAACGAAGGCAGCGATGGACAGGCCTCAACAGTCCAGAGGGTTGGCAACTGACCCAGGCGTGCAGCGTAAAGCGCCAAGAACAGTTATCCGGCGGACCAGGGTCGCGGTCGGAAGAACAACGAAAGAGTTACGCCCAGGCTGCTGCCAGTTGCAGGCCCAGGCGGGAAAGCATCACTGAAGCACCTGGAGACGGGTGCTTTGGGATGCGGACGAGAACACACCGCCAGCGCGCCCCCCCTGCATCAGCCCAACGATAGAGCATCCACCGAGGCACTCATCATGGAATCGACGATTACCAGCGGCACCTGGAAAGGCCACCTCGGACGTGGCCTGGCTCCCCGCGAATTGGAATGCCTGCTGGCGGTTGCCCAGGGCATGACCGCCAAAGAGATTGCCCGCCTGATCGACATCGCCCCGAGCACCGTCGTGAAGCGGCTGAGCGCGGCCATGTTCAAGCTTGGTGTGCATCGCCGGGCCGCCCTGGTCGCCGAGGCCATGAAGCGCCAGATCATCAGCCCGATGTGCTTCGTGCTCGCTGGCTTGATCGCCATGCACGCCGTAACTGGCGATGCCGACCCAATGCGCCGCGATCGCCGCGTTCCTGAGCGACGAATTGCCCAGGTCCGAATCATCCGCAAGGCCGAATCGTTCGACCTGCACGCCTGACACCTACCCGAGGAGTTCCCCATGCACCCAGCCATGCATCAGCGTGTGGAAGGCTTGGCCGCCCTGCGCGAACGCGCCATCCTGGCCACAGCCGACTTTTACGCCAAGATCAACCGCCCGGCACCAGCCCAGCAGGTCCGGTACCAGATCGTCACCAAGGGTAAGGCTTACCACATCGTGGACCTGGCCAGCGGGCAAACCAAGGGTTTTGCCTTCTCCTACCGCGCGGCAGTGAACTTCGCCCAGGCCATGGAGGCAGCTGCGAAGTGCAAGCTGGTCGGACGGCAATGATCGGCGACCCTATCCCACACCCTCGCATCCAGGCGCTTGAGCAACTGAACGCGAGCGTCGACAAGTTCTTCGCTGCCGGCGGCCAGGCCACAAAGGTCTCAGGGTTCCAGAACACTCCCCCGCCGATGCGATCCACGAAGGTTGATCCCGAAACCATCCTGAAACGTCGGCGCCGTCGGCCAAGCACCGCAGAGCGCGCCGTCCTGCGGAAGCTCGCGGAGGCTCTATGAGCAAGCGCAAACCGCACAACATGCGAGCCCGGATGGAGCGTGCCTGCCGGGCGCTGCTGGGCACCAACCATGTAGCCGTGGTGAACATCGACCCCAGCGGCCAGCAGTGCCTGGTCAACTGGAAAAGTGGCAGCCGCATCCGCAGCCGCCAGATAGTCGATGCGGTATGCGACATCCCTCACCGCTGGACCATCTACCTGAGCGTCATGTGCCAGAAGGCCAATGGCGAGCAGTACTGCAAGTCCGTCGAGGTCGCGCCCCAAGGCAACTACCTGGCATCGCACCTCACCGATGTAATCGAGGCGACATATACGGACCTGCGCGCCCAGTGCAACCAGCAGCACGTTGTAGCCTCGGGATGGATCGCAATCCCTGCAGACCTGACGCTTGAAGAGGCCCAGGCCGCCGCAGTGTTCAAAACCGTCGGCGCCTGGAGCCAGGAGAAAGTCGCAGCATGAGGCGAATCACCAACCGTATCCGGCACGGCCGGCGCCAGCAACACATCAATCTGCCGCCCAGCGGCTTGGGAGGTATCGACCATGGCGAAGACGCCAGCCCAGCGCAAGCAAGAACAGCGCGAGCGAGAAAAGCTCTCTGCGGAGGAACGCGAAGCCCGGTTGCTGTCACGCCGGATTGTCACGGACCTCTATCACAACACTGACAACGCACTTAAACGGTCGATGGCCAGGGCAGGCATTGTGGAGGAGCAAGACCTCATTTCCCGCCTCATCCACGGCGCCGATCGGCTCACAGACAAGCAGCTCGCATCGCTAATCCGCACTGCGTGACATGCCGCCGTGACAGGCGGAACACGAGCATCTGACCCATTGCCATCATGCCGCCAGCCGGCCACGGAGAGTACCCCATGCCCATTCGACACGCAGTGATGCACTTCATCGACAAGAAGCCGGACGGCAGCCCGGCGACCCTGCATGTGGCCGGAGCCAGCCTGCCCGTCAGCGGCACCATCGAGAACCTGGTGCATGACGTGAACGACGGCTACAACGCCAAGACCGGCAAGGCCTGGGGCTTCTTCCATCCCGAGTCGGGCGCCTACCCGCTCAGCGGCTGGCTCGCCAAGCTCACCGGTGGCGACATGGAGTTCATCGACTTCACCCGCACTGCGGTTGAGCACCTGACTCGCCTCATGGGGGAATCCAACCTGGCCGTTGGCGGGCACGTACTGTTCGCCCTGTACCAGCAGGGCATGACCGAGTACCTGACCATCGCCATCCTGCAGCAGGCCGAGACGATCTCGGTTGCGGACGACCTCAGCGTGTCCGTATCACGGCACCTGGACACCAGCGCCCTGCACTTCGCAGCCCGAATCAACATCAGCGAATGGCGCAACTGCCCAGACTCACGGCAGTACATCTCGTTCATCAAGAGCAAGAATGGCCGCAAGGCATCCGACTACTTCCGCGACTTCATCGGCTGCCAGGAAGGGATCGACAGCCCGGGCGAGACGCGAACTCTGCTCAAGGCCTTCGCTGATTTCGTGAAAGCGGAGGATCTGGCCGACGACACCGCCAGCGAGAAGAGCCACGAACTGGTGGCCTACGCCCAGGCGCAGGGCAAGACCGGCGACCCGGTCAGCCTCGACGAACTGTCCGCGCTGCTGGACGAGGGCAACCCCAAGACCTTCGCCGAGTTCATCCGGGCTGGTGACTACGGGATCTCCGAGAGCTTCGCCGCCGACAAGCGCACCCTCAACCAGTACCGGCGCTACACCGGCCGCGCTGAAGGAATGTCGATCAGCTTCGAGGCGCACCTGCTCGGCAAGCGCGTCGAGTTCGACCAGGACAGCGCCAGCCTGACTATCAAGAACCTGCCGACGCAGCTCATGAATCAGCTGAGGCGCGCTGCTGAAGCCTGATCAAGGAGTGATCAATGAACAACTACAACTGCGACTACGTTCGCCGCCATTACGACGTACCCGCCGAGATCGGGCGCCGCGTGATCGCCAACGGTGAGCCGGGCGTGATCATGGCCGATCGGGGGCATTACATCGGCGTCATTCTCGACAGCGACCCGAAGAAGCGCATCCGCAACTACCACCCCACCTGGGAGATGCAGTACGGCGAGATGGCTGAAAAGCTACCGCTGAAGCGCTACCAAGTGCTGGTCAGCGGCTGGGACTGGTGGGACATCACCAATCGAACCATTGTCCAGGTGTTCGCCAGCACACCCTCGCAGGCCAAGTACAAGGCCTACGAGCGGTGCGAGTACCACGACATTGAATGCATGTTCGGCTTCAAGGTCCGCCTGGCCTGATTCTCCAGCAACCCTATTCGACGATGCGCTGCCGAAGGTTCACAGGCTTTCTGCGCGGCGCTGTTCGTCCATCTGGAGAATCAGTCGCCCCATCTCCTTGTTCTCGTCGTGAAGTTTCTTAAGGCGCTTCTGAGTCAGTTGCCCCTTCCCCATCAGCCTGTACAGCTCGGCATGGTAGTGAACGAAAAGCACAATGGGCGGCAAAGGCCCTCTCTTGCCGGACTTCTCCGCCAAATCGAAAAGGTGATCTCGATCCTTTGTGGCTGACTCCATCACCATCTTGGTCATCTCTCTTTTGTGCTGGTATCGACTCTGAATCCAGATACCGGCAAACGAGCTTACCGACCCTACCAGCGCCCCAATCAAACCGACGGCCCAAGCCTCCATAAATCACTCCTTATCGATGGAAAATCCATTTTGCCATCGCGCATGCGCGAGCAGGAGATCCTCATGAGCACATTCGCAGTCTTCGGCATGACCGCCGACGTAGCGCTGGCCGAGGCCAGGAAGATCACAAAGACCACCAGGCCAAGCGATAAGGCTGGCTGCCCCCCCCTAGAGCTGACGCTCGCTGAATGGGAGGAAGCCGTGCAGCAGTGCGCCGCGGCGATCATGGCAGGCGAGAAGGTGAAGCAGCTGAGCCAGATGTTCGACGCGCCGCAGTACGCCGAACAGTTCGTTGCGTTAACTCGAAAACACTGCAAGTGCAGGGATTTGCGCATCAGGGCCAAATGCGCACTTACAGATCCCGAGGGACACCCAATCATCAATGAGAAATCCAACGCGCCAAAGGTTGGGTGGGCCGACTACTCACCCGGCACAGACCGCGCACGTGATGTCGCTTAATTATCTCGCGGGCAAGGAAGCAATCTACAAAATTTGACCAAGCCCACATCGTATAAAAATATCGGCTCTATCGGAACTCGTAGTTTCGGCCTCCATATTGCTCGCACTTCTAGTTGCGGACTGAAATGCTTTTCCTTTATAACGGCCGGATTAACCCCCCAGTCCCTGCCATTCCAGATTTCTTCTCGATCCGCGTAAAGCACAGGCCCAAGATACTCTAGCTGGACCGGAGTGACATAATTTAATGACTCGGTCAGTCTTTCATAGAACCTTTTAATGTCGGAAATTTCAACGCAAGAATTCGCGCCATCGAACTCCCGCAAAACATCTAAAGAATAGCCAGCGGATATGCAGTGTACGAATCGGTCTGACACATCGAACGACTTCCTGACTGTAACACCTTCAAGCTCTCCGACTGCGCCTCTCTTCGCCTCAGCGATTTGAAATGCTTCGACTGCCGGTGATCGCCGACTCCCATCGCCCCTTACTATATCGGACTCAATAAAGTGGCTGACACTTTTTTTACCTTCTTTGCCATCCGCTATTCCCTTTTTGTGCTCAGCCTTGCGGAAGTTGTGCAGCGTTCCTATTCGAATATTACCTAGATTCAGCAGAGACCGATTGTATTTATCGGCTGAATACCTAAACCCTAACTTCATTAAAACCTCCATTCCAGACACTATTGCGCTGTTCAAAGCGGCCGTCGCTCGTGGAAACCGTAGCAATGAGGTGAGATCTGCCCCTATAACCAATATTTGACTATATATGACGAGGTCTCCCCATGCCCACAGAAAACCGATCCACCCACACCGAACAGTTGGTCAGCGTGCCGCGCGCAGAAATCGAAGCGGCTGCCGAGCGCTTCGCCCGAGCGCAGATCTTCGACTTCTCCTCGAAGCTAAACGCCCTTCTCGCCCAGCCAGCCGCCCAGCACCAGGGCGAGCCGGTGGCGTGGCAATACCGCGTAAGCGCTGGCGCAGCCACTGGCTGGAGCTTGTGGCATGAAGGAAAAGGCGAGAAGTTCCGCGATAGCTATCAGGTGGAGACGCGCCCGCTATTCACCCACGCCGCCACTGGCGAAGGCTTCAGCGCCGGTGACATGGCCGACCAAGGTGCCAAGGCGTTCGCTGCCCGTGATCCGGAAGTCGAGGAACTGCGGACTCAGTTAGCTGAAGCCCAAGAAGTTCTTCGGGATTGCATCGAAGTCGGCGAGCTTGATGCCGAGACAGAATGGAAGGCCAAGCGGGTGTCCGCGGGTCGGCGCCTTTACGTTGACGATCGGGCACTGTCCGCCGGCGCCGCCTTGCAACGCCAGTCATGAGCTGGGAACAGTGGTGGGCCGAACTGGTGGCTTTGGCCGCAAAGAACGGCCACACGCCCGGCATGCCAGAGCTGTGGAAGGAATACAACTGGGCGCGTGGACAGACCCCGCAAGAAGCCTACTTGGCTGAATACTCTCTCGATTTCTAACCCCTCTCCCCTCTATTGAACAGCCGCGATATGGCGGCAAGGACGAAGTCATGCCTGAAGAAATCAAGCTGATCCAGCGGGCTCCAGTTGTGCGCGACGAAAACGGCATGTTCCAACATCCGGACCTTCCCGACTTCGACGAAGGTGATGGCGACAAGTGCAAGGCCTGGATTGCCGAACAGGGCCTGGCGGTGTGCATGGTCAGCCTGGAATACGCCGATGAGGCGATCGCTAACCGATATTTTGAAAGTCATGACCCTGACTGCAGTTACTGGGAGCCTGAACGACCTACCGGTGGCGATTGGTTCTGCCTGGCCATTCACGACACCGACGACGGCCCGGTGTGCTGGTGGGCGCGCCGCGAGGTGAAGTCATGAGCCGCAGCGGATACAGCGACGACTGTGATGGTTGGAGCCTCATCTGCTGGCGAGGCGCGGTGAAGTCGGCCATCAGGGGCAAGCGCGGCCAGGCATTTCTGGTCGAGCTCCGTGATGCACTGGACGCTATGCCGGACAAGCGCCTGGTAACAGACACGCTTGAAGCGGACGGCCAATTCTGCACCCTCGGCGCGCTCGGCGCCAAGCGCGGCCTCGACATGACCAAGATCGACGCCCATGACCGCGAGAGCGTGGCGCAGGCCTTCGGGATCGCTGAGGCCATGGCTGCAGAAATCGTCTACGAGAACGACGAGAGCCCAGGCGAGTTCGTGCAGGAAGTGGATGGGAGGTGGAAGTTGCTCTCGGATACGCCTGAGCAACGGTGGCGGCGCATGCGCGCTTGGGTCGAATCCAATATTCAGCAGGTGCAGCCATGATCCTCCTACCATTCGCCGCCCCGCTCTACATGGCCTGGCTCATGTGGAAGGGGCCGAGGCCATGAGGAAGAACTGCAACAGTTGCCAGCACCTGGAATGGGTTGATGGCGAGCACGAGTCCGACACCGGCTTCACCTGCAACAAGCGCCACCAGCAGATGTGGGCAGCCGGGCGCGAGCAAGAGCTGCTCAGCAACCTGGACCGCGACGACTACCGCGACCGCTACAAGCGCTGCTTCGATCCCAATGCCACGCCTAACCCCTCCCAACCTCTGCCGCCACGCGCGGCGTGGAGACAACCATGTCCCTGATTTCCGTCGAACGGGCGGCCGACATGCTCGGCGTCAGCCGGGCCACGGCTTACCGGATGGCCAATGAAAAACGCATCCCAACCGTTCGCTGGATGAAGCGCGGTGTCAGGGTGCATGCCGAAAAACTGCAAATGATGATCGACGAAGCCGCCGCTGCTAGTATCTGCGCCGCGGGCGGCATGTCGGAGGAACCCGAATGCCCTACAAAAGAGACGATTCGCCCTATTGGTGGATCTTTGTCACACAGTCAGATGGAAAAAGAGTTAGACGCTCTTCTGGGACTGCCGACTTCGCGGCGGCAAAAGCACTAGAGCAACAGGCCCGGGCGGATGCCTGGAAGGAAAAAGAATGGGGCGTGAACCCGCCCCGCTCTTTCAATGAGGTGATGCTTCCGTATCTGCGTAACGCCGGCCAGCACCAGCGCAGCTACGAAACAACACTCAACAGGGTAAAAGCCTTGCGCCCCCATTTTACAGGGGTTGTGATGAATGACCTAGCCGGAAAGGACGTCCGGGCGTACATGGATAAGCGCAGCACTGCAGGAGTATCGGCGGCGACGATCAACCGGGAGCTGGCCGCGCTGTCTGCGGCAATCAACTGGTGCAACGTCGAGTATGAGTGGGGCCTGCCCAATCCAGTGAAAGGCCGAAAGATGAAGGAGCCAGAGGGCCGCGTGCGCTGGCTCACAAAGGCCGAAGTCGAAAGCCTTTGTCGGGCGGCCAGGTCGCAGAAGTTTGGTGTGATTCTGGAGAGCTTCATCCGCCTGGCGGTAAACACCGGCTGTCGTAAGGAGGAAATGTTGGGCTTGGAGTGGCGCCGCGTGGACTTTGCCAATGGCTTGATCTACCTGGAAGGCGTGCACACGAAAGCCGGAAAGCGTCGAAGCATCCCGTTGAACCAGGGGGCGCTCGATGCACTGAAGCAGATGATGGCGTTTCGCGCCGAGCTATGCCCGGCAACACCTTGGGTTTTCGCGCGTGGAACAGGCGAACGGGTGGTGTGCATACGGAAGGGATTCAACGAGGCTTGCAAGAAGGTGGGGATTGATGACTTCACGATTCACGATCTGCGCCACACGTGTGCAGCTCATTTGATCAGTGCCGGCGTTGCGCTGGCTGAAGTCAGGGATTTACTGGGTCACTCGACCGTCATGATGACGGAGCGTTATGCGCACTTGGCGCCAGCCAGGGTGAGGGATGCGGTACGGGTGTTGGACCAGGGTCGTGAACAGTCGAGTTCACGTTCTGTTCACGTTGAAAGTCCAGCGGCTCAAGGGGGAGCACTGCTTAAGCTCGTAACCCCTTGATTTACATAGTGGTGCGGACGAAGAGACTCGAACTCTTACAGCTTGCGCCGCTGGAACCTAAATCCAGTGTGTCTACCAATTTCACCACGTCCGCGTGTAGCTTTTAAAGCAAAGGCGCCAGATTTTCATCAGGCGCCTTTCTGGAATATGGGGTGGACGATGGGGATCGAACCCACGACAACAGGAGTCACAATCCTGTGCTCTACCAACTGAGCTACGCCCACCATATTGCATTTACCGCTTTACTTGTGCCTAAGCTGCCTATTGGCGCACCCGGCAGGACTCGAACCTGCGACCATCCGCTTAGAAGGCGGATGCTCTATCCAGCTGAGCTACGGGCGCATATTTAATCTGCTTTCTGTTACGATTACAAATTAACTTTTAGCCGTACCGAACAAGCTACCAAATCCGCTCATTCTGCCTGACCTTGCTAACCAGTGCTAGGCTCTGCCCGACAAGTGCGACGAATGTTATAGACGAGTGGTTAGGTCGTCAACTCTTTTTTGAAAAAAATTCATTTTATTTAAGGGCTTAGGGGAATTGCCGGACCAAGCGCCTTTGCCCTCGGGCCCCTTCATGCGAGAATGCGCGCTCTTTTTATTCCCTCTCGATGGTTAATCACGCGTCATGACTGCACACCTTATCGACGGCAAGGCGATCGCCGCCAGCCTGCGCCAGCAGATCGCCCAACGTGTCGTGGAGCGTCGCCAGCAAGGCCTGCGTACGCCTGGCCTGGCGGTGATCCTGGTCGGCACCGACCCCGCCTCTCAAGTCTATGTCTCGCACAAGCGTAAAGACTGCGAAGAGGTCGGCTTTATCTCCCAGGCGTTCGACCTGCCCAGCGAGACCTCCCAGCAGGAGCTGACCGACCTGATCGATCGCCTCAATGATGATGCGAACATCGACGGTATCCTGCTGCAGCTGCCATTGCCTGCCCACCTGGATGCATCGCTGCTGCTCGAGCGTATCCGTCCGGACAAGGACGTCGATGGTTTCCATCCTTATAACGTCGGCCGCCTGGCCCAGCGTATCCCGCTGCTGCGTCCGTGCACCCCCAAAGGCATCATGACCCTGCTCGAAAGCACCGGTCAGGACCTGTACGGCATGAATGCCGTTGTCGTCGGCGCCTCGAACATCGTCGGTCGCCCGATGGCCATGGAGCTGCTGCTGGCCGGCTGCACCGTCACTGTCACCCACCGTTTCACCAAGGACCTGGCCGGCCACGTCGGCCGCGCCGACCTGGTAGTGGTTGCCGCCGGCAAGCCTGGCCTGGTCAAGGGCGAGTGGATCAAGGAAGGCGCCATTGTCATCGACGTCGGTATCAACCGTCAGGACGATGGCAAGCTGGTCGGCGATGTGGTCTACGAGACTGCCCTGCCCCGTGCCGGCTGGATCACGCCGGTGCCGGGTGGCGTCGGGCCGATGACCCGGGCCTGCTTGCTGGAAAACACCTTGTATGCGGCTGAAGAGCTGCATAAGTAAGGTGTGAACAGGCAATGAAAAAACGGCATCTGTGAAGATGCCGTTTTTTTGTGCCCGGAGAAGAGCGGATCGCGGGGCAAACCCGCGCCTAACGTGCCGCGTCCCAGGACTTGAGCAGCTCGCTGTAGCTGACCGTCTCGCCCTTTGGCTTCTCGTTGGCCAGCTTGGGCTTGGGCGCGCCCGGCTGGTCAAACCAGTACTGGGCATCCCGCTCCGGGTTCAGCTTGGGCGCGCACGTGGCCTGAGCCTTGGAGCGCTCAAGCCGTTCCAGGATTTTGTCCTGGTCGCGGGCCAGGCCATCCAGCGCTTGTTGCGGGGTCTTTTCGCCGCTGGCCGCTTCGGCGATATGGCTCCACCACAGCTGGGCCAGGCGCGGGTAGTCCGGCACGTTGGTGCCGGTGGGCGTCCATTGCACCCGCGCCGGGCTGCGGTAGAACTCCACCAGCCCGCCGAGCTTGGGCGCCAGGTCCGTCATGGCCTGGGAGTTGATGTCCGACTCGCGGATCGGCGTCAGGCCAACGATGGTTTTCTTCAGCGACACCGTCTTGGAGGTCACGAACTGGGCGTACAGCCAGGCCGCCAGGCGCTGCTTCTCTGGTGTCGACTTGAGGAAGGTCCAGGAACCGGCATCCTGATACCCAAGCTTCATCCCCTCCTCCCAGTACGGCCCCTTGGGCGACGGCGCCATGCGCCATTTCGGCGTGCCGTCGGCGTTCATCACCGGCAGGCCGGGTTTGGTCATGTCGGCGGTAAAGGCGGTGTACCAGAAGATCTGCTGGGCGATGTTGCCCTGGGATGGCACCGGCCCGGATTCGGAGAAGGTCATGCCCTGGGCCTCGGGCGGTGCATAGGCTCGCATCCAGTCGACGTACTTCTGGGTCGCATACACCGCCGCCGGGCCATTGGTATCGCCGCCACGGGTCACACTTGAACCCACCGGGTGGCAATCCTCCACGCGAATGCCCCACTCATCCACCGGCAAGCCATTGGGCAAGCCCTTGTCGCCGCCACCGGCCATGGAGAACCAGGCATCGGTGAAGCGCCAGCCCAGCGACGGGTCTTTCTTGCCGTAGTCCATGTGCCCGTAGACGCGCTTGCCGTCGATTTCCTTGACGTCCTCGCTGAAGAACTTGGCGATGTCTTCATAGGCCGACCAGTTCACCGGCACGCCGAGCTCATAGCCGTACTTCTCCTTGAACTTGGCCTTGAGGTCCGGGCGGTCGAACCAGTCGGCACGGAACCAGTAGAGGTTGGCGAACTGTTGGTCAGGCAATTGATAGATCTTACCGTCAGGCGCGGTGGTGAACGAGATGCCGATAAAGTCCTTCAGATCCAGGGTTGGCGAGGTGTAGTCCTTGCCTTCGTTGGCCATCAGGTCGGTGATGGACTCCGTCTTGCCGTAGCGAAAATGCGTGCCGATCAGATCCGAGTCGTTGACCCAGCCGTCATAGATGTTCTTGTCCGACTGCATCTGGGTCTGCAACTTCTCCACCACGTCGCCTTCCTGCAGCAGGTCATGGGTCAGCTTGATACCGGTGATTTCACTGAAGGCCTTGGCCAGTACCTTGGACTCGTATTCATGGGTGGCAATGGTTTCCGACACCACGTTGATCTTCATGCCGCGAAACGGCTCGGACGCCTTGATGAACCACTTGAGCTCCGCAAGCTGTTGCTCAGGGGTCAGGGTCGAAGGCTTGAACTCGCTGCCGATCCATTTCTTTGCGGCATCTTCATAGGCGTCGGCCCAGGCGCTGGCGTGAAAGCTGCCCAGTACGAGCAACGCAGCCAGGGTCAAATGTCGCCGGTTCTTGTTGTTGTCGAACATCGTGATCTCCCGATTGTGTATTCCCACGGAGCCTGGCCGAACCTGCCCGGTCAGCCCCAACGCATCACCACCAACAGCCACACCGCTGACAGCAGCGAGGCCACCCAGATGTTCCAGTCGCTGACCCCGATCACCAGCAGGTGCAGGTACGCGCTGCCCAGAAGCCCGATGAACAACCGATCGCCACGGGTAGTGGCAATCGGCAGGAAGCCCCGGCGCTCCACGCAGGGCCTGCGCAACTCGAACAGGGTCATGCCCAGCAGCAAACATCCGATCGCCGTAAAGAACAGCGCCGTCGGCAGGGTCCAGGCCATCCACTCCATCGCACGCCTCCTCAGACCCGGCCCAGGGCAAAGCCCTTGGCCACGTGGTTGCGGACAAACCAGATCACCAGCATGCCCGGCAGAATCGTCAACACCCCGGCCGCCGCCAGCACACCCCAGTCGATGCCCGAGGCAGACACCGTGCGGGTCATCACCGCCGCGATCGGCTTGGCGTTCACCGACGTCAGCGTGCGCGCCAGCAGCAGCTCGACCCAGGAAAACATGAAGCAGAAAAACGCCGTCACACCGATGCCCGAGCCAATCAGCGGCACGAAAATCTTCACGAAGAAGCGTGGAAAGCTGTAGCCGTCGATATAGGCGGTCTCGTCGATTTCCTTCGGCACGCCAGACATGAAACCTTCCAGAATCCACACCGCCAACGGCACGTTGAACAGGCAGTGGGCCAGGGCCACGGCAATGTGGGTATCGAACAGGCCGATGGAGGAATACAGCTGAAAGAACGGCAGCAGGAACACCGCCGGCGGCGCCATGCGGTTGGTCAGGAGCCAGAAGAACAAGTGCTTGTCGCCGAGGAAGCGGTAGCGCGAAAACGCATAGGCCGCCGGCAAGGCGACACTCAGGGAAATCACTGTGTTCAGGCACACGTAGTACAGCGAATTGAGGTAGCCGCTGTACCAGCTCGGGTCGGTGAAAATGACCCGATAGTTATCGAAAGTAAAATCCTGCGGCCACAAGGTCAGGCCGCCGAGAATCTCGGTGTTGCTCTTGAACGACATGTTCAGCAGCCAATAGATCGGCACCAGCAGGAACAGGATGTACAGCAGCAAGGGCAACGTCTTGCGCAGGTTCATCAGGGCTGCCTCCTAGTCGTTGTCGGCATGGGTCATGGCGGTGTAGAACAGCCACGACACCAGCAGGATGATCAGGAAGTACACCAGCGAGAACGCCGCCGCCGGCCCCAGGTCGAACTGCCCCACCGCCATTTGCGTGAGGGTCTGGCTGAGGAAGGTGGTGGCATTGCCCGGCCCGCCCCCGGTGAGCACGAACGGCTCGGTGTAGATCATGAAGCTGTCCATGAAGCGCAGCATCACGGCGATCAGCAGCACGTTCTTCATCTTCGGCAACTGGATATGCCGGAACACCGCCCAGGCCGAGGCGCGGTCGATGCGCGCCGCCTGGTAGTACACATCCGGGATCGCCCGCAGCCCCGAGTAACACAGCAGCGCCACCAGCGAGGTCCAGTGCCACACGTCCATCACCAGCACCGTCACCCAGGCGTCCATGGTGTTGGCCGCGTAGTTGTAGTTGATCCCCAGTTGGTTGAGCGAGGCACCCAGCAAGCCGATGTCGGCACGGCCGAAGATCTGCCAGATGGTGCCCACCACGTTCCACGGAATCAGCAACGGAATCGCCATGACGATCAGGCACAACGACGACCAGCGCCCCTTGGTCGGCATGGTCAAGGCAATGGCGATCCCCAGCGGAATCTCGATCAGCAGCACGCACCCCGAATAGATGAACTGACGCAGCAACGAGTCATGCAGACGCGGGTCCTGCAGGACCTGGCGGTACCAGTCGGCGCCGACGAAGTAGCGGCTGGACTGATCGAAGATGTCCTGCACCGAGTAATTGACCACTGTCATCATCGGCACCACGGCGCTGAACGCCACCAGCAGGAACACCGGCAACACCAGCCACCAGGCCTTGTTGTTGGGCACCTTGTTCATGGCGTGGCCTCCACTAGCACATCGTCGGCATAGAGCATCAGCCACTGGGATGGAAAGCTGATCCAGGCATGATCCTCAGGGACGATGCGGTCTTCACCCAGGCGGACCTTCAGCGCTACGCCCTCAAGCTCCAGGGTCAGGATCCGGTAGGTGCCCAGGTCTTCGACATCCACGACGCGCGCCTTGAACGCATCATCGAAAGGCGCCTCGCGCACCTGCACGAACTCCGGACGGATACCGACCTGCAAACGTGCGGTGGGCAGCGCTTCCAGGCGCTCGCGCAACGATGCCGGCAAGGGCAGCTCAACCGCACCAAAGCTCACGCCGCCCGCCTTGAGCTGCACCTCGATCAGGTTCATGCCCGGGCTGCCAATGAAGTAACCGACGAAGGTATGGCGCGGCCGCTCGAACAGCTCGCGCGGGGTACCGAATTGAACGATCTGGCCGCCATACATCACCGCGATCTTGTCAGCAAAGGTCGAGGCCTCCAGCTGGTCGTGGGTGACGTAGATCATGGTGATGTTGAACTGCTCGTGGATCTGCTTGAGCTTGCGCCGCAACTTCCACTTCAGGTGCGGGTCGATCACCGTCAGCGGCTCATCGAACAGGATCGCCGACACATCGTCACGCACCAGGCCGCGCCCCATCGAGACTTTCTGCTTCTCGTCGGCACTGAGGTTGCGGGCTTTTCTGTTCAGTGCCGGGCCCAGGTCGAGCACCTCGGCAATTTCCGCCACCTTGCTGCGTACCCGCGCCTCATCCATGCCCTGGTTGCGCAGCGGGAAGGCCAGGTTGTCGAACACCGTCATGGTGTCGTACACCACCGGGAACTGGAACACCTGGGCTATGTTGCGCGCCTGGGGCGAGAGCGCATTGACCACCTTGCCGTCGAACAGCACCTGCCCCTGGGACGGGCTGAGCAACCCGGAAATGATATTGAGCAGGGTCGACTTGCCGCAGCCCGAAGGCCCGAGCAAGGCATAGGCGCCGCCCTGTTCCCACACGTGCTCCAGCTCGCGCAAGGCGTAGTCGTCGGCACTGCCCGGGGTGCGACTGTAGCTGTGGGCCAGGTGCTGCAAGCGGATCTCGGCCATCAGACGCCCCTCGCTTCACGGGCACCCGGCGCCTGCACCAGGTGGCCCGCGCTGTCGAACACAAACAATTTATGCGTGGGGATGAACACCCGGATCGGCGCATCGACGTTGTACTCATGCACGCCGGGCAAATGCAGGATGATGCGAAAGTGCTCGTTGCGAACATGCAGGAAAGTTTCCGAGCCGCTGATTTCCGCCAGCTCCACCAGCACTGCCAGCTCCAGATCGTCATCGTTGGAAGGCACCAGGCTGATATGGCTGGGGCGTACACCAAAGCGGTACTCGCCGTCGCCGATACGGCGCAGGTCGGCATTCATCGCAAAGTGCACGGCCCCGGCAAAACTCACTTCGTTGCCATTGATGCGCCCCGGAATCAGGTTGATCGGCGGCTCGGAAAACAGCTCCGCCGCCAGCACCGTGCGCGGCTGGTGATACACCTTTGCGGTGGGGCCGCTCTGCACGATGCGCCCCTCATGCAGTACCGTGGTGGTGCCGCCCAGCGCCAGCGCTTCATTGGGTTCGGTGGTGGCGTACACGGCGATGCAGTGACGCTGGGCGAACAACGCGCGCATCTCCTGGCGCAGCTCTTCGCGCAGCTTGTAGTCCAGGTTCACCAATGGCTCGTCGAACAGGATCAGCTCGGCATCCTTGACCAGTGCCCGGGCCATGGCCGTGCGCTGCTGCTGCCCGCCCGAAAGCTCCAGGGGCATGCGTTTGAGGAACGGCTCGATGCGCAGCATCTGCGCGGTCTGGTGCACCTTGTGGCGAATCTCTTCTTCACCTACCCGCGCCTGACGCAACGGCGAGGCAATGTTCTCGAACACGCTCAGGGTCGGGTAATTGATGAATTGCTGGTAAACCATCGAGACATTGCGCTGGCGCACCGGCCGGCCGGTGACATCCACCCCGTTCATCAGCACCCGGCCCTGGTCCGGACGATCGAGCCCGGCCATCAGGCGCATCAGGCTGGTCTTGCCCGACAGCGTGCGGCCGAGCAGGACGTTGAACGACCCCGGTTCAAAACTGAGGCTGGCATCGACAATCCACGACTGGCTGTCGACGGTGCGGCTGACATGTTCCAGCGTTAGCGACATGGGCGGCCCTGGTGGTTGTTAGCAGACAGGCGTTGGCCACAGAGCCAGATCCGTGCCAGCACCGGGCACCCAAGGCAAGCCATTGTCAGCGCAGTATTTTTCCACAGACCCTGACCAGCGCCTGTTCACTGTTGAACACAAATGAACAGCAGGTGCTGAACACCTGAACAGCCGTGCATTGACAATGAACAGGACTGAACAACACTGGATCACACAAAAACAACAACACTGCTCCGGCAGAGGGAAGGCCCATGGCCGTATCCGCCCCCACCCATGCCCAGTTGATCCAGGCATCCTGGGCGCGCTGTCGCGAGTACGGCCTGGCGCCGCAGAGCACACCCGACTTCGACCAACTGTCCGGCACTCACCTTGACGAGCTGCTCGAGCGCCAGCAGGCGCTGTTGCGCACCACCCGCGACGAGGTCATGCCGCAGTTCACTCACCTGCTGGGCAACTCCAGTTACCTGATCATGCTCAGCGATGAACAAGGCCGCTTGCTGGACACCTGGGGCACCCGGCGCTTCATCGACCCGCACCAGCAGCACGGCTTTGTCGCCGGTGCCCGCTGGCTGGAACAGGGCGTGGGCACCAATGCCATCGGCACCGCGCTGGCCTGCGCCCAGGCCGTGCATGTGGGCCAGGACGAGCACTTCCTCAAACTCAACCGCTACATGGCCAGTGCCGCTGCGCCGCTGATCGATGCCGAGCGCCGCCTGATCGGCGTGCTGGATGCCTCCAGCGACAGCTACCTGCCTGCCTCGCAAACCCTGGGCCTGGTGCGAATGATGAGCCAGAGCCTGGAAAACCGCCTGATCATGGCGCGCTATGCCGGGCAGTGCCGGCAACTGAGTTTCAACAGCGGCTCGAACAACGTCGACAGCCAATGGGCCGGGCTGCTGCTGTTCGATGACCAGGGACGCATCCTCGCCGCCAATCGCCGGGCTGACAGCCTGCTTGGCCAGTCGCCTTTGCAACAGCGTCTTGAGCAGGTGTTCCAGACACCCCTGGCCGAGCTGCTCAAGCATGCGCCGGGTGCGCCCTTCGCCGTGCAGGTCACCGGCCGCAACCGCTTCCACTGCTTGTTGCATGAGCCGCTGGATCGGCCCGCCCCGCTCGCCGTCCAGCCACCTGCCCATGAAGGCGACCCACGGATCGGCAAGGCCCTGCGCCAGGCCGGCCTGCTGCTGGAAAAAGACATACCGGTGCTGATCCAGGGCGAAACTGGAGTCGGCAAAGAGGTGTTCGTCAATGCCCTGCACGCCGCCAGCAGCCGTCGTCACCAGCCGCTGGTTGCGGTGAACTGTGCCGCCATTCCGGCGGAGCTGGTGGAGTCGGAACTGTTCGGCTATGAGAAAGGCGCCTTCACCGGCGCCCATCACAAAGGCAACCCGGGCCTGATCCGCAAGGCCGACCATGGCATCGTCTTTCTCGACGAAATCGGCGACATGCCGCTGTCGACCCAGGCACGGCTGCTGCGCTTCCTTCAGCAACGCAGCATCCAGCCCCTGGGCAGTGGCGAGCCGGTACCGGTGGATATCCGGGTGGTCTCGGCCACCCACCAGGACCTGCCCGCGCTGGTGCGCCAGGGCCGTTTCCGCCAAGACCTGTACTACCGCATCGCCGGCCTGAGCCTGACCTTGCCGCCGGTGCGCGAACGCAGCGATCGCCTGGCCCTGATCCAGCAGATCCACCAGCAACACCGCGCCCCCGATGCACCGGCGCAGCTCGACAACCATGTCCTGCAGCACCTGTTGCAACACCCCTGGCCAGGCAACCTGCGCCAGTTGAACAGCACCTTGCAGGTAGCCCTGGCCCTGGCCGACGGCCAGCCCGTCGCCCTGGAGCATTTGCCGGACAGTTTCTTTGCCGAATCCGGGGCCGCACCCTGTGCCGAGCCGGTTGCGAGCGACGAGGATCTGAACCTGCGCCTGCAGGCCCTCAACGGCAACGTATCGGCCCTGGCACGGGACCTGGGGATCAGCCGCACCACCCTCTACAAGCGCCTGCGCGACCTCGCGGGGCACGCCCGCGCCGACCGCTAGCGCGGGCTTGCCCCGCGATCCCGGCAACACAGCCGATTCCGCTGTCGCACCCTGGATTTCAGCTTTACCGGCTGAGCGCCCACTGTGCTTCAGCCGGGATTTATCCCCCGGCGCATCGACAATATCCCTACCGCCAACCCCGGATGCGTGCCTCGATGCAAACAACAAATACAGTCTTGATGATCCGCCCGGCGCGGTTCGCCTTCAACCCGGACACCGCCCTCAACAACCGCTTCCAGCAAGCATTGCTCGACCCGGACCGGGCGCAGCAGAAAGCGCTGGAAGAGTTCGATGAATATGTCGATACCCTGCGCCAGCACGGCGTCGAAGTGCTGGTGGTGCAAGACACCCCGGCCCCCCACACCCCCGACTCGATCTTCCCCAATAACTGGTGGAGCAGCCACGCCGATGGCAGCCTGGTGCTCTACCCGATGGAGGGCCAGAACCGCCGGCTGGAGCGCAACAAAGGTGTGCTCAAGGTGCTTGAAGAGCGTTTCGCCGTCCGTCAGACCATCGACCTGAGCCCGCTGGAACAGCAGAGCATGTATCTGGAAGGGACCGGCAGCATGGTCCTGGATCGCCAGCACCGGATCAGCTACGCCTGCCACTCCGGTCGCACTCACACCCAGGCCTTGCGCCTGTTCGCCGAACAGCTCGACTACCGCCTGTGCGTGTTCCACGCCGTCGACCGGCACCAGGCGCCGATCTATCACAGCAACGTGATGATGAGCGTGGGCCGCGGGCTCTCGGTGGTCTGCCTGCAGGCCCTGCCCGACGCCGACGAGCGCCGCGCCCTGGAACACTCATTGCGCGTCACCGGCAAGGACATCCTGGCCCTGGACTTCGATCAGCTTGAAGGCTTTGCCGGCAACATGCTCGAAGTCCACGACAAACAAGGCCAGCCCCTGCTGGTGATGTCGCGCAGCGCCTGGCGCTCGCTGTCGGTCGAACAACGCCGCCAGGTCGAGCAGCACAGCCACCCGGTGGTGGTGAACATCGACCATATCGAACGCATCGGCGGCGGCAGCGCCCGCTGCATGCTCGCCGAAGTGCACCTGCCGGTGCGCCACTGATTACAACAAAGGAGTTCATCATGACCCGCTATATCGACATTACCGACCTCAGCCACCTGGTGGCGCGCAAGGGCCTTGGCACCTGCATCAGCGAGATGGCCGAGTACATTCGTGAGGACTACCTGCGCTGGCACGACTTTGAAAAATGCGCGCGCCTGGCCAACCACTCGCCCGACGGCGTGATCGAGTTGATGCCGGTGTCCGACGCCAACCTCTACGCCTTCAAGTACGTCAACGGCCACCCCAAGAACACCCAGCGCGGCATGCTCACCGTGATGGCCTTCGGCGCCCTGGGCGATGTCGATACCGGCGCACCGGTGCTGCTCAGTGAAATGACCCTGACCACCGCGATCCGCACCGCCGCCACCTCGGCCCTGGCCGCACGCTACCTGGCGCGTCCGGGCAGCCGGCGCATGGCATTGATCGGCAATGGCTCGCAGAGCGAATTCCAGGCCCTGGCCTTCCATACCCTGCTGGGTATCGACGAGATCAGCCTGTACGACCTGGACCCGAACGCCAGCGCCAAGCTGGTGGCCAATCTCAGTACCTTCCCGCAGCTGAAGGTGAGCATCGCAGGCTCCGTGGCCGAAGCCGTGCGCGGCGCCGACATCGTCACCACCGTGACCGCCGACAAGGCCTACGCCACGATCCTGACCCCGGAGATGATCGAGCCCGGCATGCACCTCAACGCCGTGGGCGGCGACTGCCCGGGCAAGACCGAACTGCACCGCGATATCGTCGAGCGCGCCCGGGTGATCGTCGAATACGAGCCGCAAAGCCGTATCGAGGGCGAGATCCAGCAGATGCCTGCCGATTCGCCCACCACCGAGTTCTGGCAAGTGGTCAATGGCCAGGCGCCGGGCCGCGAGAACGCTGAGCAAGTCACCCTGTTCGACTCGGTCGGTTTTGCCCTGGAAGACTATTCCGCCCTGCGCTATGTGCTGGATGTGGCCACCGCCCTGGACATCGGTCACGACATCGCCCTGGTGCCCGAACTGGACAACCCCAAGGACCTGTTCGCGCTGTTGCGCCAGCCGCTGGCCAGCGCCCAGAAAAAGCGCGCCTGAGGCCCCTCGGTTGCGCCGCGCCAGCGCGCGGCGCAACCGTAACCGCTGTCACTCGAACCCAAACAGGAGGTGGCGCAGCCGATCCGGCTGCAATGACACGCTCAACAGCAAAATCCGGCAGCCGACGCCGGTTGAAACGACACAAAAAAATCGTCGCCATCGCGCATTCTTGGCCCGACCAATCAGTCACTAACGGACCGATGCGCTCCACTGCCCTACATCAATTATAAAACTCAGGGATTACCACCATGACTTCGCTGCGCAAGCTCCTCGGCGTGCTGCTCCTTCCTTTGTGTGTAAACAGTGTCCAGGCCAAGGAATGGACTGAAATCCGCTTCGGCGTCTACCCCGAATACCCACCTTTCGAATCCGTTGCCGCCGATGGCAGCCTGCAAGGCTTCGACATCGAACTGGGCAATGCCATCTGCGCCAAGCTGCAGGTCAAGTGCACCTGGGTACACAACGAGTTCGACGGCATGATCCCGGCCCTGCGGGCACGCAAGTTCGACGCCATCATGTCGTCGATGGCCGTGACCCCGGCGCGGCTCAAGCAGATCGACTTCAGCGCCCGGCTGTTCCTGAGCCCCACCTCGGTAATCGTGCGCAAGGGCGCCGACTTCGGCGACACGCCCGAATCGCTCAAGGGCAAGCAGGTCGGTGTGCTGCAAGGATCGCTGCAGGAGGCCTACGCCCGCGCCAAGCTGGCGCCGCTGGGTGCCCAGGTGAAGGCCTACCAGGCCCAGGACCAGAACTACGCCGACCTGATCAACGGCCGCCTGGACGCCACCCTCACCGACAAGCTCGAAGCCCAGCTCAACTTCCTGTCCCGGCCTGAAGGCGCCGACTTCCAGAGCGGCCCGGCGATCAAGGACCCGACCCTGCCCCTGGACATCGCCATGGGCCTGCGCAAGAACGACACCGAACTCAAGGCCCTGCTCGACAAGGGCATCGCCGCGGTACACGCCGACGGCACCTTCGCCGCGATCCAGAAGAAGTACGTGGGCGACCTGGATATCTACAACGATTGATTCGCACGCCGCCGGCCAGGGCTGACCTGGGCGGCGCTGCGCCTTGTCTTGTGTGCTGACGAGAGCCTTCCCTGTGAACAACTTTTTCCAATCCACCGGCTTGCACGCCTTGAGCTTGCAGGGCTTCGGCCCGCTGTTGCTGCAAGGCACCTGGATGACCGTGAAACTTGCCCTGTTATCGCTGGCCCTGAGCCTTGCCCTGGGCCTGCTGGGCGCCAGCGCCAAGCTGTCACGCCTGCGTGTGCTGCGCGTGCCGGCCACCCTCTACACAACCCTGATCCGCAGCGTGCCGGACCTGGTGCTGATTCTGCTGATCTTCTACACCCTGCAACTGTGGCTCAACGATCTGACCGAGTTGCTGGGCTGGGATTACTTCGAGATCGACCCCTTCACCGCCGGGGTCATTACCCTGGGCTTCATCTATGGCGCCTACTTCACCGAGAACTTTCGCGGCGCGATCCTCAGTGTGCCGGCCGGCCAGCTGGAAGCGGCGACGGCCTACGGCCTGAACCGTATACAGCGCTTTCGCCTGGTGCTGTTCCCGCAGCTGATGCGCTTTGCCCTGCCGGGCCTGGGCAACAACTGGCTGGTGCTGCTCAAGTCCACCGCCCTGGTGTCGATCATCGGCCTGGCAGACCTTGTGAAGGCTGCGCAGAACGCCGGCAAGACCACCAACAACACCCTGTACTTCCTGATCATCGCCGGGTTGGTCTACCTGCTCATCACCACCCTTTCCAACCGCCTGTTCAAGCACCTTGAGCGGCGCTACAACACCGGCATCAAGGAGCTGGCGCGATGATCGAACTGATTCAGGAATACGGTCCGGCCTACCTCTACAGCGATGGCGCCGGGCTCTCCGGGCTGGCCATGACCCTGTGGCTGTTCATCGTCACCATGGTGGTGGGCTTTTTGCTGTCGCTGCCCCTTGCCCTGGCGCGGGTGTCGCGCACCCTGTGGCTGCGCTGGCCGGTAGAGGTGTACACCTTCGTGTTTCGCGGCACGCCGCTCTATATTCAGCTGCTGATCTGCTACACCGGCCTGTACGGCCTTGAGGTGGTGCGCGACAACGCCATGCTGGACCAGTTTTTCCGCAACGCCCTGAACTGCACCCTGCTGGCCTTCGTGCTCAACACCTGCGCCTACACCGTGGAAATCTTCGCCGGGGCCATTCGCAACATCCCCCATGGCGAGATCGAGGCGGCCCAGGCCTATGGCCTGCACGGCTGGCGCCTGAACCTGTTCGTGATACTGCCGGCCGCCCTGCGCCGCTCGTTACCGGCCTACAGCAACGAACTGATCCTGATGCTGCATGCCACCTCCCTGGCCTTCACCGCCACCATCGCCGACATCCTCAAGGTGGCCCGCGATGCCAACGCCGCCACCTTCCTGACCTTCCAGGCCTTTGGAATCGCGGCGCTGCTGTACATGTTGCTGTCCTTTGCACTGGTCGGCGGCTTTCGCCTGGCCGAACGACGCTGGATGCGTTTTCTTGTTCCTGCCCGAGGCTAATCCATGACTATTACCGCAACCGCCTTGTCGACCGCTGCAACGCCCGCCCACCGCCCCAGCCCGCGCATCGCTGCCGTGGCCCAGGACGCCACCGTCAAACTCAGTATCCAGGACCTGCATAAAAGCTACGGCGAGCACCAGGTGCTCAAGGGTGTATCCCTCAATGCCCGCAAAGGCGATGTGATCAGCCTGATCGGCGCCAGCGGCTCGGGCAAGAGCACCATGCTGCGTTGCATCAACTTCCTCGAACAACCCGATGCCGGCGTCATCACCCTCGACGACCAGCGCATCGAAATGCGCCCCGGACGCGCTGGCACCCGGGCGCCGCACCCCGCACAACTGCAGGACCTGCGCACGCGCCTGGCCATGGTGTTCCAGCACTTCAATCTGTGGAGCCACATGACGGTGCTTGAGAACATCTGCCTGGCGCCACGGCGGGTGCTGGGCGTCAGCGCCGAAGAAGCCCAGGCACGGGCGCGCAAGTACCTGGACAAAGTCGGCCTGCCGGCTCGCGCCGCCGACCAGTACCCGGCCTTCCTGTCCGGTGGCCAGCAGCAGCGGGTAGCCATTGCCCGGGCGCTGGCCATGGAGCCGGAGATCATTCTGTTCGATGAGCCCACCTCGGCACTCGACCCGGAACTGGTCGGCGAAGTGCTCAAAGTGATACAGACGCTGGCCGAGGAAGGTCGTACCATGCTCATGGTCACCCACGAGATGGGCTTTGCCCGTCAGGTGTCGAGCCAGGTGTTGTTTTTGCATCAGGGCCGGGTCGAGGAACAAGGAAGCGCCGAGATACTTGACCAGCCGCAGAGCGAACGCCTGCAGCAATTTCTTTCCAACCGTTTGAAGTGAAGCCGAACCTGCATGGATACCAAGGTCAACAGCCCACACGCCGCGCCGCCCCTGGACCGGATCGACGAAGCGATCATCGACGTGCTGCGCCATAACGGGCGCATCACCTACGAGAAGCTTTCGTCACTGGTGCACTTAACCCCCCGCCCCTGTCTGGAGCGGGTGCGCAAGCTGGAAAGACGGGGAGTGATTCGCGGCTATGGCGCGATCATTGATGTGCAGATGGTCTCCCCGGGGCTGTCGTTGCTGGTGCTGGTAGCCCTGTCGAACCAGAGCGGGCGCAGTGCGCAAAAAGCCTTCGAGGCGTGCGTGCGGGCCTGCCCGCAGGTGTTCGATTGCCAGTTGATCAGTGGCCATTTCGACTACAGCCTGCGCATGCGTTGCCGCGACATGGAGCACTACCGGGTGCTGACCGAAACCTGGATGAACAACGACGAACTGCATATCGACAAGCTGGTGGCGCATCCGGAGCTGGCGGTGGTGAAAAACACCGCCCCCCAGCTCTGAACGCCCAATGACTCAGATGCGTGGCGGCATTGGCTGCTCGCTGCGCGTCCAGTCCAGCAACAGGCTATAGGCGACGGCCAGCAAGGTCGGGCCGATAAACAGGCCGATGAAGCCAAAGGCCAGCAAACCGCCAAACACCCCCAGCAGCACAATCACCAGCGGCAGGTTGCCTCCCCGGCTGATCAGGTACGGCTTGAGCACGTTGTCCACGCCACTGATGATGAACGTGCCCCAGATCCCGAGGAAGATCGCCATGCCGTACTCGCCCTGCCAGGCCAGCCAGGCGGTGGCCGGTACCCAGGCCAGTGGCGGCCCCATGGGAATCAGGCTGAGCATGAAGGTGACGATGGCCAGCACCAGCGCGCCGGGAACACCGGCGATCAGGAAGCCGATCAAGGCCAGGATCGCCTGGGCCGCTGCGGTACCGATCACGCCGTTGACCACCCGCTGCACAGTGCCCGCGACCAGCCCCAGATAGTACTCGGCGCGCTCACCGATCAAGCGTTCCAGCAGGCGCAGCACAAAGGCCGAAAGGCGCGGCCCGTCACGGTAGAAGAAGAACACGAAGACCAGGCTCAGGGTCAACTCGAGGATGCCGCTGCCGATCTGCGCACTGCGCGCCAGCAACCAGTTACCGACCTGGCCCAGGTAAGGCTTGACCGTGGTCAGGAAGGCCGCGCCCTGCTGATCAATGGTGTCCCACATCGCCACCAGCCGCGGCCCCACCAACGGCACGCCGCCCAGCCAGCCCGGCGCATCCGGCAGGCCATCGACCTGGACATCGCGAACGAAGGCGGTGGCATCGCGGATGTGATCGGCCAGGTTGAACCCCAGCCACACCAGCGGCAAGGCCACCAGCAATATCCACAAAGCGGTCAACAGGCCGGCCGCCAGGGTTTCGCGCCCGCCGAGCACACGAGTCAGCAAGCGCATCAGCGGCCAACTGGCGTAGGCCAGAATGGCCCCCCAGAGCAGGGCCGACATGAACGGGGCCATCACCCACAGGCCCGCACCGAGCAGGCCAAGCAGGATGATCTGTACCAGCAGGCGATCATTGTTGGGCATGCGGTTCTCGCTCAACGAATCAGTTCGACGTGAAGGCCGTCAGTCTTGGCATCACCCACTTCAAGCCTGGCCATGCGCACGCCAGCCTTGCCCAGTTGCTCGCGCCAGGCCTCGGCCTGGGGGCCACTCAGGGTGACGCGCAAGGTGCTGTCCAGGTTCAGGCTGCGCCCCAGCAGCGTGACCCAGGTAGGCAGGGGCTCGCCCAGATCAGGGTAGTCGAGCTTGCCGGTGTCGCGCAGTTCGCGCAGCACGGTGGCCGGCGTCGGCAGCACCTCGCCCAGGGGGGCGTCGGCAACAAATTCTTCGACATGAAGGTAGGCGCGCTTGTTGCCGCGGGTGACGCTGTAGAGGGCTACCAGCGTGTTGCTCTGCTCGGCGGAGCGGCGCAGCAGGATGAAGGCTTGTTGATCGTCCGCCCCACCGAGGCGCGAATTCTTGAACACCTCGTTGGCCCACAGGCTGTTTTCGCCACAATCGCGGGCCTGGCACCAGAACAGCGGATAACCGCCCTCTTTCTGCAGGGCTTCACGGGCTGCGGTAAAGGCATCGTTGGCGCTGCGCTCAGCGGGCAGCTCGTAGGTGACCGAACTGACCTGGCCGCGGCTTTCGATCTTGCCTTCGGCGCGCAACTGGCCGCTGATCTTGCGCAAGGAGCCGAGCGGGTAGATCCGCTCCTGGTCGGCGGCGCTGCGCTCGACCACCACCTTGGCGTCGACCGGCACCGGCAAGCCCTCGGCCAGCAACGGTGCGCTGAACAGCACGGCGAGGCCCGCCGCCACTGCTTGTCTGTAGCGTGTGATACTCATTGGCAAGCCACGCCGCACGGGGCGCCAAGGCTGAATATGGGTGAAACGTTGTCGTGCTTGTTCATGGTTGTCTCCCTGTTCAACCCGCCAAGCCTCGACAGTTGCCCGCCGCAAGTCAAGAAATGCCAAAAAACTGATTGAAACAGTCTGCAACAAGCCTTGCACCCGACTCATCGTCCAGGTGCAGGTGATGACCGCCCGGCAACTGTTCCCAGGCAAAGGGTAGCTGCTCGAGCAGTTCGGGGTGGCGGGCCAACATGCCGTCGGCGGCGACCACCAATTGAGCCGGGCAGGCGATACGCTGAACAAAGCTGAGTGCCTGAGCCTGGCTCAGGCGCGTGGGTGATGGCAGGGTCAGCCGGCTGTCGCTGCGCCAGGAATAGCCTCCCGGCACGGGCATCACGCCGCGCTGGGCGAGCAGTTCAGCGGCTTCTCGACTGACCGCCACCTGCCCGCGCATCCGCGCCTCTACCGCCCGCTCCAGCGTCGGGTGCACGGCCTTGCGCTTGCTGTCCAGGCGCATTTGCGCCTCCAGTGCCATGCCCATGCGCTCGGCGGCATTTTCGGGGCCGCTGGTGGGCGGGATGACCCCGTCGATCAGCGCAAGGCGTGTCACGCGTTCGGGCAGCGAGCCGGCCAGCACCACCGAAACAATCGCACCGAGCGAATGCCCCAACAGGGCAAAGCGCTCCCAGCCCAGTTGCTCGGCAACGCGCAGCACATCATGGGCATAGTCCCACAGGGCATAGCCCGCGCCGGCGGGGCGGTGCTCGGAGTAACCGTGCCCGGCCAGGTCCAGCGCGACAATGCGCAGCCCCGCAAGCTGGGGTGCCAGCCGGGCAAAACTGTTGGCATTGTCCAGCCAGCCATGCAATGCGATGACCGGTTGACCATCGGCTGGGCCGAACAGATGAGCCGCCAGTTCGATGTGCCCCAGGTTCAAGCGCACCTCTTCAACGCCATGATTCATGCCTGTCGCTCCTGCCAACGCTCCAGCAGTCCCCTGATCAGTTGGGCGGTGTCATCGGGCCGTTCCAGCGGGAACATATGCCCGCCCGGCAGGCTGTGGTACTCACCCAGGGGCAAGCGCCGTACTTCGCGGGCATGGTACTGCCTCACCACCCGACTGTGGCTGCCGCGCACCATGGCCAGTGGCACCTGCAATTGCTGGGCGCGCCCGGGTCGCGTGTGAGGAATGTTGCGGTAGATGCTGATTTCCGTGGACGGGTCGAAACACAACCGCAGCGACTCGCCCTCCTGGCGCAGCCCATGCTGCAGATACGCCTCCAGGCACTCGGGGTCGAAACCGCGGAACAGGGTCTTGCTGGCAAAGTAGGCCCGCGCCTGGTCCAGGTCGGTAAACGCTTCGCGGCGCCCGAGGGTACGGCCGGCCGGGGTGATCCTGTCGATAAAGCCCCAACGCTTGGCCAATTGCAGGAGCCAGCGCTCGGTCTGGGTCAGGACGGGCGAATCGAGCATCACCACCCCACGGTAACGCTCGGGACAACGCAAGGCGGCATGCAAGTGCAGCACGCCGCCCAGGGAGTGCCCCACCCCCCACACGGGTTCGGGAAGTTGTTCGAGGTGATGGATCAGCTCATCGACCAGCGTCTGCCAGTTTTCGTCGACCGGAAAGCGCGGGTCGTGGGCATGCTGGGGCAAATGGCTCACGGTGTAGTCCGGGCCCAGGCCGGCAAAGAGCTTGCCGTAGGTGGCCGAAGGAAAACCGTTGGCGTGAGCGAAAAAGACCTGTTGCGACATACCCGGCTATCCGTAGGAAAAACAGACCTTGATTGTCCGCAACTGACCTGGGCCGGGCAATGACCGTAACAGCCACCTTCGATGGCACTCCGGTCACGAGGGGCAGGCCCTGCAACCGGAGTGGTGCTGCGCCGTCAGGCGTGGGTCATGCTGCGCAGGGTCATCAAACCGGCCAGCGGCCAGTCACCTTCAAGTTGCGCAAGGCTCGCGGTGCTCATGCCCTCGGCGGCGCGGGCATGGCCGTGCTGGAGCATGCCGACCAGGTTCCCTACCAGGGGTTGATGGCTGACCAGCAATACATGCTCAAGGCCCAGGGCATCGAGCGCGGCAATGACCTGGCCCGGTTCGGTGTCTGGCGTCAGCCAGGGCACCGTTACCACCGGTTTGTCGAAGCCCAGGGCCTCGTGGACCAGCGCTGCAGTCTGCTGCGCCCGCACGTAGGGGCTGGCGAGGATCGCCTGCAGGGGCTGGCCGAGCAACTGGGCCGCGCTGCGCAGCACTTGCTCACGGCCGTGGGCCGTGAGGTTGCGCTCGGCATCGGAACGTGCGCGGGGCTCGGCTTCTCCGTGACGCAATACCCAGAGCTTCACAGCTTGGGCTCCTCGTCACGCGCCGGGTGCGGTGCCGGCGGCACGCTGTGGGCCGCTTCACCCTCGGGTGCGCGTGGCGCTGGCCAGTCGGCAAACGGCCAAGGCTTCTGGTCGCTATGAAAGGTGCCGAAACGGCCGATCTGGGCCAGGAACTGGCTGAGGCTATCGCCGAAGTTCATCAGGCTGGCACTGGGCGCGCCATAAATCAGACGGTAGATCAACTGCACCAGCACCAGGCCGCCCAACAGGGTTTGCGCCACTTGCCACACCAGCAAAAACACCAGCATCCACAGCACGCGCAAAATGATCGACTCGCGCTGGGCCTGGTTGGGGGATTCGTTCATGTGTTGCTCCTGTACTCAGTTGAAACCGCTGGTGGAGATGAAGTCGACATCGGTTTTCGGCTCGGCGCGCATCAGCAGCTCGATGACCTGGGTCAGGGTGCGCCCCTCAAAGAGAATCGCATGCAAGCCCGCCACCAGGGGCATATACACCTGCACCTGCTGCGCCTTTACCTTCAGGACCTTGAGGGTGTTGACCCCTTCGGCGACTTCGCCCAGGCGATTGACCGCCTCCTCCAGGCTCAAGCCTTGGCCCAGGGCGTAGCCCACCTGGTAGTTGCGGCTCTTGGGCGAGGAGCAGGTCACGATCAGGTCACCGACACCGGCAAGCCCGAGGAAGGTCATGGGGTTGGCACCCTGGCTGACGGCAAAGCGGGTCATCTCGGCCAGGGCGCGGGTGATCAGCATGCTCTTGGTGTTCTCGCCCATGCCCAGGGCCACCGCCATGCCGGCGATGATCGCGTAGACGTTCTTGAGTGCCCCGCCCAGCTCGACGCCAAAGCGGTCGCTGCTGGCGTACACACGAAAGGTGCGCCCGTGCAGAACGGCCTGCACCCGCTGGCACAGCGCTTCGTCTTCACTGGCCACCACGGTGGCGGTGAGGGCATGCTCGGCCACTTCGCGGGCAAGGTTGGGCCCCGACAGCACGCCAATACGCGCTTGCGGCGCGATCTCTTCGAGAATCTGGCTCATCAGCTTGAAGCTCTGCGCCTCGATGCCCTTGGTCAGGCTGACCAGCATCTTGCCCGTGAGCAACTGGGCATGCGGTGCCAGCACGCTGCGCAAGGCGCTGGAAGGCAAGGCGACGAAGATCAGTTCGCAGTCGCTCAAGGTGGCCAGCAGGTCATTGACCGGCTCGACCCCTGGGTGAATCTTCACCCCCTTGAGGTAGCGCGGGTTTTCCCGGTTGTCGCGCATGGCCTGGGCCTGCTCGGGATCGCGCATCCATTGGCGTACCGCGATGCCGTTTTGCGCCAGCAGATTCGCCACGGCGGTACCGAAACTCCCGCCTCCCAGAACTGCAACCGGCTGCTGTTCAGTCATATCCAATCCGTTAAAACCAATAATAGTGGCGACCCTCGCATTATACGGAGCGACAAGGCCAGAGCCAGCGCCAGATCAGGAAATTGCCCCCGGTATTGCCGTGACTGCGACTGGAAAATGCTGGCCACTCGGTTAACATGCCCGGCTTTAACCCGATACCAAGGCCGCACCGTGTCATTTGGCCCTCCCTCCCCGCGCCCTGTTGTGCTGTTGACCGCCTTGCTGAGCGCCCCTGCCGTCGCCGACGACCTGTTCGTAGACACCCAGGCCGTGCCCCAGGTACTGACTGCCACCCGGCTCAAACAGTCGCCGGCAGCCGTACCCGGCAGCATGACCGTGCTCGACAGCGCCTTGATTCGCGCCAGCGGCGCCCGCGATGTCCCTGAATTGCTGCGCCTGGTGCCGGGGATGATGATCGGCTACGGCGCCGCCAACCAGCCGACGGTCAATTACCACGGCAGCAACGTCAACGACGCCAGGCGCATGCAGGTGTTGATCGACGGCCGCTCGGTCTACCGCGCAGGCCTGGCCACGGTCGACTGGAGCGACATCCCCCTGGCCATGGAAGACATCGAGCGCATCGAGGTGTTTCGTGGCCCCAACACCGTCAGCTACGGCGCCAATGCGCTGATGGCTGTGGTCAACATCCTCACCCGCAAACCGGCCGACAGCCACGGCACGCGCCTGAAGGTCACCCGCGGTCAGCGCGGCATCAACGACTGGTATGCCAGCCAAGGCACCGGCTGGGAAGATGGCGACCTGCGCCTGTCGCTCTCCGGCATGCAGGACGACGGCTTCGATGAAGACCGCAACGGCCAGGACTACCGTGACAGCCGCCGGCTCAACCGCCTTAACCTCAGCGTCAGTCATGCCCTGGCGAGCAACCAGAGCCTGGATTGGCAACTGGCGGTCAAGGAGGGCAGCAACCAGCGCCCCTACACCTATCAGCCGGTGTTCTATGGCGTCACCGAAAACGGTGACAACTCCGATGCCAACGCCAAGAACTATGCCGGCTCCGTGCGCTGGAACATCGACCTGAACCCCGAGCACAGCCTGTACGTGCAAGGCACGGCCCAGCACTGGGAGCGCAAGCAGGTGTGGCGCGCCTGTGATGCGGCGATGTCTTTCAGCCCGCAGTTGACCCGCCTGTGGCAGCTCGACCCGAACTATGCCGAGCAAGTGGCGCGCAACATCCTCGCCCCGCCACCCCCTGCCAGCCCAGAAAAGTACGCACTGGCAAGCGAGGCCCAGCAGCAATGGCGCAACGGCGGCTCTGAGCAGGTGTGCGGCGACATCGACCAGAGCACCCGGGAAACCCGTATGGACCTGGAGCTGCAGGACACCCTGAGCCTGTCCGACAGCCTGCGCCTGGTCAGCGGTGTCAATTACCGTTATGACCGGGCCGATTCGCAAACCTTTTTCAATGGCAGCCTGGACGACAGCACCTGGCGCTTGTTCGGCCACCTGGAGTGGCGCGCCAGCGAGCACTGGATCCTCCAGGGCGGGGCGATGTTTGAAGATGCCCGCCTGTCCGGCAGTTCGCTGACGCCGCGCGTGGCGGTCAACTACCTGATCACCCCGCGCCATGGCTTGCGTGCGGTGTATTCCGAGGCGGTACGCTCCCCCGACATGTTCGAGAACAACGTCAACTGGAGCTATCAGGTCGATAACCTGAGCCGCACGGTGTTCGGCCAGAACAGCGCCCGTTACTTCGTCAAGACCCGTGGGCCAGGCGACCTTGACCAGGAGCACATGCGTTCGCGAGAACTGGGCTATAACGGTTACTTCGCCGACGCCGATATCAGCGTTGACCTCAAGCTGTTCTACGACGAAATCACCGGCATGATCAGTGAGCCGCTGCGCAACAACCAATACATTGCCAGCAACAGCAACAAGGCCCGCTTCAGCGGCACCGAGGCGCAGATGGACTGGCACCTGAGCCCGGCCGATCGCTTTCGCCTGACCTACGCTCACGTCGATGCCTGGGCCAGCAACGCTGCCGACCGCCAGATGAGCGCGCACAACAGTGGCTCTGCCGGCTGGCTGCGCAACTGGGGCCAGGGCTGGTCCAGCGCCCTCTTCTATTACGGTGACGACGCGCTGAACCAGTACCGCTTCGAGCGCGTGGACCTGCGCGTTGCCAAGCAGATCACCTGGGACCGCACCCAGCTCGAGCTGGCGGGCATGCTGCAGCAGCGACTGGACGATGAGCCCACCAGCAACGTCGACAACTATTACGACAGCCGTCACGTGCTGTACTTCAGCGCGGAGTTGGCGTTCTGATGCGCCTTGTGCGGCGCTGGCTGTTGCTCATCTGCTTGTGGCCCCTGGGCGGGCCGTGGGCCAGTGAGATCCTGCTCACCGCGAGCCAGGACAGCCCCAGCGTCGAGCAATTTGTACATGCGCTGCGCGAGCGTCGCCCCAACGACAACGTACGCTTCGTGCCGGTCGATGAGCTGGGCCGCCCGGCCAAGCTCGACCCGGCCATTCGCCTGATCCTGCTCGACAGCGCCAGCCTTGAGTGGCGCCTGACCGAAAACCCCGGGCCACCCGCCCTGGCGTTGCGCGTAAGCCGGGTGCAAGCCGAAAAACGCCTGGGCAAACTGCGTCCGGCTTACCTGAGCCTGCTCTGGAGCGACCCGCCGCTGGATCGCCAGTTGCGCCTGACCCGCTACCTGCTGCCCCAAGCCCGTCGCATCGGCGTGCTGTACGGCCAGCACAGCCAGTTCCTGCTTGAAGAGTTGCGCCGCGCCGCCCAGCCCATGGGCCTGGAGATTGTCGCCCAGGCCTGGCCCGACTTGCGCGACAGCCGCCCTTTGCAAACCCTGCTGCAAAACAGCGATGTACTGCTGGGCATCGACGACCCGCAACTGTACAGCCCCAAAACGGCCAAGAATCTGTTGCTCAGCAGCTACGCCCGGCAAATGGCGCTGATCGGCCCCACGGCCGGGTTTGTCCGCGCCGGCAGCCTGGCCAGCACCTTGAGCGACCAGGACGACTGGCTGGCGGTACTGGACCGCCTGCTCGACCAGTCACCCGGCAAATGGCCCCGAGCCCTGTACCCGAAGCATTTCCACGTCGTCGGCAACCAGCAGGTTGCCCGCGCCCTGGGGGTTGAAACCATTGATCCGCTGGCCGCCGCGCAGGCCTTGGCCCTGGCCGAAGGAGAACGCAGACCATGAGGCGACGCCTGAGCTGGGACATTCACACCCGCACGCAGATCATCAGCCTGGGCCCTGCCCTGTTGCTGACCTTGCTGCTGATCAGCTTCTTCACCTTCGTGCGCATCCAGGACCTGCGCCAGGAGCTCAACCACACAGGCCAACTGATTGCCAACCAACTGGCACCAGCTTCCGAGTACGGCGTGATCGCCGGAAACGATGAAGTGCTCGAAAGCCTGATGCGCGCCACCTTGAGCATTCCGCACGTACGTTTTCTTGAGGTCCAGGACAGCAGCAACCATATCCTGGTGTATGTCGAGCAGCCGGATGAGCACGCCAATCGCGCCCAGCAGGTCGAAGTGTTCCAGGCCCCTATCCGCCTGCAGCAGATTCGCCTGGAAAACGACTTCCTGCACAGCACCAAGCAACCGGTGAAGAACATTGGTGACGACTACCTGGGCCGGGTCATCGTCGGCATGTCCAACGACGCCTTCAGCCAGCGCCAGCAAGAGATCGTGATCAAGGCCGCAATCCTTGCCTTGTTCGCCCTGCTCTTTACCTTCCTGTTGGCCAGGCGCCTGGCCATGAGCCTGGCCAAGCCGATCAGCGAGATGGGCCATGCGGTCAAGGCCATCCAGCAAGGCGAATTCAACGCCCCGCTGCCCGTGGTCGATGACAGTGAACTGGGGCATCTGGCCCAGCACATCAACAACCTCGCCTGCGCCCTGGCCCAGGCCAGCCATGAACAGCAGCAGGCGATATCACAGCTGATCCAGGCCCGCGAAGAAGCCGAGCAGGCGAACAGAGCCAAGTCCGACTTCCTGGCCATGATGAGCCACGAGCTGCGCACGCCCATGAACGGCGTACTGGGCATGCTGCAATTGCTGGAAACCACAGCCTTGAGCGAAGAGCAGGCCGAGTACACCGCCGTGGCCAGCGAATCGACCGGCCATCTGCTCAAGGTGATCAATGACATTCTCGACTTCTCGCGGATCGAGCGTACCAACCTTGAGCTGGAACACATCAACTTCAACCTGGGCGAACTGATCGGCAGCAGCGTGCAGTCGTTCCAGCACCTGGCTGCCCAACGCGGCCTGGACCTTGTCCTGCGGCTGCCGCCGGGCATGGAGCAGCTTCATGTGGTGGGCGACCCGACGCGTATCCGGCAGATCCTGCTCAACTTGATCGGCAATGCCCTGAAGTTTACCGAGCACGGCAGTGTGCGCATCGAGCCGCGCTGGCAGGTGCTCGACCGCCAGTTGATCTGGTTCGGCTGTGCGGTCCACGACACCGGTATCGGCATCGACAGCAAGCGTCTGGAAACCATGTTCGTCGCCTTCCAGCAGGCCGACAGCTCGATTTCCCGCCGCTATGGCGGCACGGGCCTGGGCCTCTCGATTGCCCGCACCCTGGCCGAACGGATGGGCGGTACCCTGCGCGGCGAAAGCCGCGAAGGCCAGGGTTCGACCTTTACCCTGGAAATGCCGCTGGCGCTGGCAGACACGCCCTCGACCCACGTGCCCAGCCTCCTGGACGACGCTGAAGACGAAGGCCAGGGCCGACGTATCCTGTTGGTGGAGGACAACCCGGTGAACCAGACGGTGATCGAAGCCATGTTGCGCAGCCTGGGTTTCGAGGTGTGCGTGGCCGTGGACGGCGCCCAGGCGGTGACCCAGGTCGCCCGCCAGCGCTTTGCCGCCACACTGATGGATTGCCGGTTGCCGATTCTCGACGGCTACGAGGCCACCCGGCGCATTCGCCAGCTGCCCCAGGGCGCTGCCATGCCGATCATCGCCCTCACGGCCAATGCCCTGCAGGGCGATCGTGAACGCTGCCTCAACGCGGGGATGAACGATTACCTGGCCAAGCCGTTCAAACGAACTGATCTGCAGCAGATTCTTCTGCGATGGCTGCCCGATCAGTCAGCTGCGACTGGCGATTAATCTGAAATTGCGGCAGTCTTATGGACTGGACAGGCCCCTCGAAAGGCCTGAAAATAAAATTTCAGTGCACAAGTGTACTTCTTTGCCCCGTGCGCTGTGACTTTCACTACAACGCAATAGTCTATGTGTAGGCTGCCGCCCCAAGCACAAGCGTTTTGGGTCGGCCGGGAAGATTTGCCCCCTGCCGCACGGGGACTATTGAGGAGCTCGCATGACCAAACAAAACGCCTTTACTCGGGAAGACCTGCTGCGCTGCAGTCGCGGTGAGCTGTTCGGCCCAGGTAACGCGCAACTGCCCGCCCCTAACATGCTGATGGTGGATCGCATTACCCACATCAGCCAGGAAGGCGGCAAGTACGGCAAAGGTGAATTGGTCGCCGAGCTGGATATCAATCCGGACCTGTGGTTCTTCGCCTGCCACTTCGAGGGTGATCCGGTGATGCCGGGCTGCCTGGGCCTGGACGCCATGTGGCAGCTGGTCGGTTTCTTCCTCGGCTGGCAAGGCCTGCCAGGTCGCGGTCGCGCCCTGGGTTCGGGCGAAGTGAAATTCTTTGGCCAGGTCCTGCCGACCGCCCAGAAAGTCACTTACAACATTCACATCAAGCGCGTCCTCAAGGGCAAGCTGAACATGGCCATCGCCGATGGTTCGGTCAGCGTCGACGGTCGCGAGATCTACACCGCCGAAGGCCTCCGAGTCGGCGTATTCACCTCCACTGACAACTTCTAAGGGTTATCCGCATGCGCCGCGTCGTTATCACTGGTCTGGGCATTGTTTCGTGCCTGGGCAATGACAAAGAGACCGTCTCCGCCAACCTGCGTGCAAGCCGCCCTGGCATCCGATTCAACCCGGAATATGCCGAAATGGGTCTGCGTAGCCAGGTTTCCGGCTCCATTGACCTCAACCTTGAAGAACTGATCGACCGTAAAGTCTTCCGTTTCGTGGGTCACGCCGCTGCCTATGCCTACCTGGCAATGGCCGACGCGATCAAGGACTCGGGCCTGACCGAAGAACAGGTGTCCAACCCACGTACCGGCCTGATCGCCGGCTCCGGCGGCGCATCGACCCTGAACCAGATGGAAGCGCTGGACATCCTGCGCGAAAAAGGCGTCAAGCGCGTTGGCCCGTACCGCGTCACCCGGACCATGAGCAGCACCGTCTCGGCGTGCCTGGCCACCCCGTTCAAGATCAAGGGCCTGAACTACTCCATCGCCTCGGCATGCGCCACCAGCGCACACTGCATCGGCACGGCGATGGAACAGATCCAGATGGGCAAACAAGACATCGTCTTCGCCGGTGGCGGTGAAGAAGAGCATTGGAGCCAGTCGTTCCTGTTCGACGCTATGGGCGCACTGTCCAGCAAGCGTAACGACACCCCGGAAAAAGCTTCCCGCGCCTATGACAACGACCGTGATGGCTTTGTCATCGCCGGTGGTGGCGGCATGGTCGTGGTTGAAGAGCTGGAGCACGCCCTGGCCCGTGGCGCCAAGATCTACGCTGAAATCGTCGGCTACGGTGCTACCTCCGACGGCTACGACATGGTCGCCCCAAGCGGCGAAGGCGCCATCCGCTGCATGCAGATGGCCATGTCCACCGTCGACAGCCCGATCGACTACCTGAACACCCACGGCACCTCGACCCCGGTCGGTGACGTTGCCGAGATCAAGGGCGTTCGTGAAGTCTTCGGCGACAAGGCTCCGGCCATCAGCTCGACCAAGAGCCTGTCCGGTCACTCCCTGGGCGCCGCCGGCGTTCACGAAGCGATCTACTGCATGCTGATGATGGAAGGCAATTTCATCGCCGGCTCCGCCAACATCGACGAGCTGGACCCAGCGGTTGCCGATCTGCCGATCCTGACCAAGACCCAGGAAAACGCCAAGATCGATACCGTGATGAGCAACAGCTTCGGTTTCGGCGGCACCAACGCCACCCTGGTGCTCAAGCGCTGGGAAGGCAAGTAAGGGCTAGCCCCTTATGTGAAAACGCCCCGACTGGTTCGGGGCGTTTTTGTTTGTATCGCGGGACATGAACACGCCTCAAGGCCGCATCGCGGGGCAAGCCCGCCCCTACCGCACTACACCGAGAACCGCCCCACCAACCCATTCAACTCGATCGCCAACTGCGAAAGCGCCTGGCTCGCCGCATTGGTCTGGTTCGCCCCCGCCGAGGTCTGCAGCGCCAGGTCACGGATATTGGTCAGGTTGCGGTCCACCTCCCGCGCCACCTGCGCCTGCTGCTCGGACGCACTGGCGATCACCAGGTTGCGCTCATTGATCAGGCTGATGGCAGCGGCGATTTCGTCCAGCGCCGCTCCGGCCGCGTGCGCACCGTCCAGGGTGACTCGCGCGCGCTCGTTGCTCTGTTGCATGCCCGACACCGCACGGTCGGTGCCTTGCTGGATGCCGTCGATCATCTGTTCTATTTCCCGGGTCGACTGCTGGGTACGGTGCGCCAGCGCCCTCACCTCATCGGCCACCACGGCAAAGCCACGCCCGGCATCACCGGCACGAGCAGCCTCGATGGCAGCGTTGAGCGCTAGCAGGTTGGTCTGCTCGGCAATGGCGCCGATCACATCCAACACCTTGGTAATGCCGTGCACCTGCTGCGCCAATTGCTCCACCTCCTCGGCATTGGAGGTGACGCCCGCTGCCAGTGATTCGATCGAGGCGACGGTCAGGCGCACCTGCTCGCGCCCCTGCCTGGCAATCCGGTCCGACTCTCGGGATGCCTCGGAGGTGGCCACGGCGTTGCTCGCCACCTCCTCCACTGCAGTGGTCATCTGGTTGACTGCGGTGGCGGCCTGCTCGATTTCCTGGCTTTGCTGCATCAAGCCGCGGGTAGCGTCATCGGTCACTGCGCTCAGTTCTTCGGAGGCAGAGGCCAACTGATTGGACGAGTCGGAGATGCGCCCGATGGTGTCACGCAAGCTCTGCTGCATCTGCTTGAGCGCTGCCAGCAAGCGCGCCGGCTCGTCCTTGCCGTGAACAGAAATCTGCGGGGTCAGGTCGCCAGTGGCGACCACCTCGGCCACTTGCAGCGACTGGCCCAGAGGCCGAACGATGCTGCGGGTCAGGGTCAGGGCAAGAATCACCGTCAGCACCAGAGCCGCCACCAGCAACGCAACCACCCACACCCGGGCACTCTTGAACACCGCTTCGGCAAGGTCGGTGGCCGTGTTGGCATGGTGGTTGTTGAGGGCGATCAGTTCGTTGAGGGTGGCGGTCAACTGATCGGCCAACTGGTTCATTTCACCGTTGACCAAGGCAGTGGCCGCCTCGACCTGGTTCTGCGCCGAAAGCTGCATCACCTGGGCCTGCAAACCGAAGTACTGCTGCTCAAGGTTCAGGTAGCGGTCGAACAGGGTCTGCTCTTCAGGCAATACGATCAACGCCTGGTACTGCTGCTGCGCCTTGCCAAGGCCGACCTTGATCTCTTCGACACGCGCCTTGTTCTGCTGGAGCGCCTGGGGATCGCGGTTGATCAGCAGACGCAAGGTTAGCGCGCGGATGCGCATGGTGTCCTGGGCCATCTGCCCCACTGCAATCACACTGGGCAGCCAGTTGCTGTCGACCTGCTCGGACTGCTGGCGCATGCTGGTCATCTGCTGCAAGGCAAACCCGCCCAGGGCAAACACCAGTAACGCGACCAGGCCAAAACCGAGGCCGGCCCTGGGCGCGATATTCATGTTTCTCAAATTCATACACGGGCTCCTTCCAAAAGCGCTGCAATGCGTTGCAGCAGTCCTTGCTTCTAGAAGGTATCGGCCGGTAGAGAATTTGCGTAAGACGAAAAAGTGATATCAAAGTGCCTTATCATCACCTTGCCAACCGCGCACTGACTCAGCGCACGGTGAAGCGCTGCTCGGCCAGCAGGCGATCCCCCTGGAACACCATGAAATGCCATTGGCCGGGTACCACTTCGTGGTTTTCTGTGAACTCATAGGCCATCACATCCTGGGCAGCCCCAGGCACCAGCTTCTGCACCACTTCGAATTTGTCGTGGCGCTTGCCGTCGGGCGTGCGTACGCCTGGGGTGAGGTACAGCAGCGTCAGCGGCGTGTCTTCGGCCACCTTGCCGTCCAGGCGATAGCGCATGCCGAACTTGCTGCCCAGGCGCGCTGGAATCTCGTCGGTTTGCTGAATGGTCTGGTTGCTCATGGTCAGCACCCGCTCACCGGGCTGGAAGTTCTGGTGGCGGGTCTCGAACAGGCCGTACTCGATAGGGCCCTGGACATGAACCTCGGCACTGGCCAGGCCACTGACCAGCAAGAGCCCGCACACAGCGCTGAAACGACTGGAAAACATGGTGCACTCCATCAGGATTGATGGCGGCAGGCTATGACACCGGCATGACAGGCTGATGACAATCCGCTCATTCGCGGCGCTTGGGCAGCACGGCCAGAAAGTTGTCGCGCGCAACTTTCTGCGCCACCTCGGCCGGCAAGGCATCGAGGAAGGGGTCGAAGCTGTGCAACTGCTCGCCCAGGCTGCCGAACCGCCCCACCACGTCAGAACCGAGCATGAAGCGCTCAGGGAAGCGCTCCACCAGCTTGACCCACTGCGCCCTGGGTTTGCCCTTTTCGTCCAGCAGATAAGGCTGCAGCACGCTCCAGGACAGGTCGATGTACAAGTTGGGATAGGCTTCGAGCATCCGCGACAGGGTCGGCAACAGAAAATCCAGCTGCGTCTGGTGACGGTGGATTTCCATGCTGGTACCGGCATGGGCCCAGATGAATCGCGTGTGCGGATGGTTGCGCAGCGGCTCTTCGATTTCCGCCAGGTACAGCGGGTTGCGCTCGCGCTTGGAGGTGATGTTGGAGTGCACCAGCACTGGCAGGTCCTGTTCGGCAGCCAGGTGGTAGATGCGGGTCATGGCTTCATTGTTGGCCCGGGGCGTATCGCCGGTTGTCAGTGCGGTAAGGTCATCATGGCGGGTGAACACCTCGCCAATGCCCTGCCACAGCCCCGGATACAAGGCGAGCATGCGCTCGATATGCGCCAGGGCGTTCTTGTCCACCGGGTTGAAGCCGGTCAGGAAAGGATGAAAGCGTTGGCGCTGGGCGGGGGTGAGCTTTTCCAGCGCGGCAGCCACGTAGGTATCGGTGGCGCTGTACCAGTAGGCATCGGCATCGTCGCCTGCGTAGTAGCGCGGGCGTTTGGGCTCATCCTCATGCCATTTTTTTGCGACCGGAATGCCGGCGATCATCGACTGGTCGATACGCGCCTCGTCCATCGCCTTGAGCAGCGCATCCATGCCTTCGCTTTCCTGGAAAAAATCCACGTAGTGCAGGTGCGCATCACTGTAGTGGTACTCCCGCGCCTGCACGTTTTGCAGGGTCAACCCGATCAACAGCACCCAGCCCAGCCCTTTGGCGAACATTGCACATTCCTTCCTGGCGATTCAGACAGGGTAGACCGGCTGCGCCGCCGCACAGTTCAGCCGCGGCCGCGAACAGGCTATGATCCAGGCAATCATTCCCGGCCTGGAGCCCACCGTGAGCAATCCCCTGGTCATCCGTCCTCGCGCCGAATCCGTTGAAGGACAACCCATCCTGCGCCCGCTGCCTTCGGCACAAAGCCGTAGCGTGGGGCCGTTCGTGTTCTTCGATCACATGCTTGAAACCGACTACGCCCCGGGCCGCGGCGTGAACATACGCCAGCATCCGCACATCGGCCTGTCCACCCTCACCTACCTGTTTGAAGGCGAACTGCTGCACAAGGACAGCCTGGGCTCCGATCAACGGGTCAAGGCCGGTGAAGTCAGCTGGATGACTGCCGGGCGCGGTGTCGCTCATGTCGAACGCACCCCCGCCGACCTGCTGGCAAGCGGTTCGCGGCTGCATGGCCTGCAAGTGTGGCTGGCCTCACCCAGGGAGGCCGAGCAAGGCGAAAGCCACTACAGCCATCACCCGGCCGACAGCCTGCCGGTAAGCGACAGCCTGGGCGTGAACATCCGCATGATTGCCGGCAGCGGCTTTTGCCTGCAGTCGCCGGTACCCGTGCTCTCGCCCACCCTTTATGCCCTGGTACAGATGCAGTCCGCCACGACCCTGACCGTTCCCAATGAACATGCCGAGCGCGCGCTGTATGTGCTGGAGGGGGACGTGAGCCTGGACGACGAGGCGGTTGAGCCGCACAGCCTGGTGGTGCTGCCGGAAGGGGAAGAGATGAGCCTGTACGCCGACAGCGAAAGCCGGCTGGTGCTGTTCGGGGGCGCCCCGCTGGACGGGCCGCGGCGTATGAACTGGAACTTCGTGGCCAGTGATCCGGCGCTGATCGATCAGGCCCGGGCGCGCTGGGCGGCGGGCGATTGGCCGACGGTGCCGGGGGAAAGCGAACGGATCGAGTTGCCTTGAATGATTGATCGCGGGGCAAGCCCGCTCCTGTAGGAGCGGGCTTGCCCCGCGATACGACTTACGCCTTGAACACTTCATCCAGCAAATTGAACATCGCCTTGAACGCCCGCTTGGACGTACGGGCGTCGTACTTCATCTTGCCGGGAATATTGGCCGCCGTGTCGGTGAACGAGTGCACCGCACCGCCATAGCTGACCAGTTGCCAATCGACCTTGGCCGCATCCATCTCCGCCTCGAAGGCCGGCAGTTGCTCTTTAGGTACGAACGGGTCGGCAGCGCCATGCAGCACCAGCATCGACGCCTTGGTCTTGCCTTCCTGTGCCGGCAGCGGTGTATCCAGGGTGCCGTGGAATGAAACTGCAGCCTGCAACCGATCGTCCATGCGGGCCAGCTCCAGGGCGCAGCAACCGCCGAAGCAGAAGCCGAAGGTTGCCAGCTTGCCCGGCTCCAGGACTGCGCGCGACTGCCCCAGCAACTGATCCAGCGCCTCTTTCATGCGCTTGCGCAGCTCCACACGGTCGTCCTTGAGCGGCGTCATCGCCGCCCCTGCTTCATCCATGTTCGAGGGGCGCAGCGTCTGACCATAGATGTCAGCGATCAGCACCACGTACCCCTGGGCGGCGACCTCCTTGGCAATGCGCTCTGCGCCCTCGCCAATCCCCATCCAGTTGGGTGCCATCAGCAGCCCGGGTTGCCCCGTGGCACCCTGGGTGTAGACCAGGCGACTCTCATAGGCTTTGCCGGCAACATGATAGACCAGCGACTCGATTGTGACTTTGCTCATGCAGTCCTCTCCTTGCACCATGAAAAAAGCCCGCCGAAGCGGGCTTTCCTGACTCTACTTAAGCCGACAATTCGACCAGCAGCTTGTTCAGGCGACGAACGTACGCCGCCGGGTCCTTCAAGCTGTCGCCTGCCGCCAGGGCGGCTTGATCGAAGAGGATATGCGAGAAGTCGGCGAAACGGTCTTCGCTCTGCTCGTTGTCCAGTTTCTCGATCAGCGGATGGCCAGGGTTGAATTCAAAGATAGGCTTGGAATCCGGTACCTTCTGGCCGCTGGCTTCAAGGATCTGGCGCATCTGCAGGCCCAGGTCCTGTTCGCCGATTGCCAGGATCGCAGGCGAATCGGTCAGGCGGTGCGAGACGCGCACTTCACTGACGCTTTCACCCAGTGCAGCCTTGAGACGCTCGACCAGGCCTTCTTTGTCCTTGGCGACTTCTTCCTGGGCTTTCTTGTCTTCTTCCGAATCCAGCTTGCCCAGGTCCAGGTCGCCGCGGGCGACGTCGACAAAGCCCTTGCCGTCGAATTCGCTCAGGTAGCTCATCAGCCACTCGTCGATGCGGTCGGTCAGCAGCAGCACTTCGATGCCTTTCTTGCGGAAGACTTCCAGGTGCGGGCTGTTCTTGACCTGCGCATAGGACTCGCCGGTGAGGAAGTAGATCTTGTCCTGACCTTCCTTGGCACGGGCCAGGTAGTCGGCCAGCGAAACGCTCTGCTCGCCGCTGTCGTCGCTGGTGGAGGCAAAGCGCAGCAGACCGGCGATCTTTTCCTTGTTGGCGAAGTCTTCGGCTGGGCCTTCTTTCATGACCTGGCCAAAGTTCTTCCAGAAGCCCTTGTACTGTTCAGGCTCGTTCTTGGCCAGCTTCTCGAGCATGTCCAGTACGCGCTTGGTCAGGGCCGACTTCATCGAGTCGATGATCGGGTCTTTCTGCAGGATTTCCCGCGAGACGTTCAACGACAGATCGTTGGAGTCAACCACACCCTTGATGAAGCGCAGGTACAGCGGCAGGAACGACTCGGCCTGGTCCATGACGAACACGCGCTGCACGTACAGTTTCAGGCCGCGTGGTGCTTCGCGCTGGTACAGGTCGAATGGCGCACGGGCCGGAACGTACAGCAGCGAGCTGTACTCAAGCTTGCCTTCGACCTTGTTGTGGCTCCAGGCCAGCGGGTTCTCGAAGTCGTGCCCGATGTGCTTGTAGAACTCCTGGTATTCCTCGTCCTTGATCTCGGTACGCGGACGGGTCCACAGGGCGCTGGCGCGGTTGACGGTTTCCCATTCTTCGGCCGGCTTCTCTTCGCCTTCAGCGGCTTCGACCTGCTTTGGCAGCTCGATCGGCAGGGCGATGTGATCGGAATACTTCTTGATGATGTTGCGCAGGCGCCAGCCGTCGGCGAACTCTTCCTCACCCTTTTTCAGGTGCAGGACGATACGCGTGCCGCGCTCGGCCTTGTCGATGGTGGCGACTTCAAACTCGCCCTCGCCCTTGGACGACCAGTGCACGCCTTCGGCGGCTGGCTGACCGGCACGGCGGCTGAATACGTCTACCTTGTCGGCAACGATGAAGGCCGAGTAGAAGCCCACGCCGAACTGGCCGATCAGGTGCGAATCTTTCTTCTGGTCACCGGTAAGGTTCTTCATGAAGTCGGCGGTGCCGGACTTGGCGATGGTGCCCAGATGGGTGATCACGTCCTCGCGGCTCATACCGATGCCGTTGTCTTCGAGGGTGACGGTGTTGGCATCCTTGTCGAAGCTGACACGGATTTTCAGCTCGGCGCCGCCTTCGAGCAGCTCAGGTTTGGCCAGGGCCTCGAAGCGCAGTTTGTCGACGGCATCGGAGGCGTTGGAAATCAGCTCGCGAAGGAAGATTTCCTTGTTTGAATACAGGGAATGGATCATGAGGTGCAGCAGTTGCTTCACCTCGGTCTGGAAGCCCAGGGTTTCTTTTTGAGTTTCCACACTCATGGTCTTCAACACTCCAATCTGATGGCAGTTGTCGCTCGGCAGGCGAGCCCGGTGGCCCAGGCCTGCTTTTACGGCGGGATGTCATGCAGATGGGGGCACGGGACGCTATTTCAAGGGCGAGGTCATTTCTTCGATTTTGAAATGGGCACGGGCGGTGGCAATGGGTTCGCTCGGATTGCCCTGCCAGGCGGTGATCGCAACGTTGGTCACCCGCCGCCCCTGACGCCACAGCTGACATTGGGCATAGGTGTCGCGAAAATGCCCGGCACGCAGGTAGTCGATGGAAAAGTCGATGATCTTCGGAACGGCCGCGCTCTCACTGAAAATCATCAGGTACAAGGCAGCCGACAACTCCATGAAGCCTGCGATCACTCCCCCATGAATCGCCGGCAACAGGGGATTACCGATGTTGTCCTGGCTGGCCGGCAGGCAAAACAGCAAATCATCGCCCTGCCGACTGCACTCGATACCGATCAGGCTGGCATAGGGAATCATCGCCAATAGCGGCTGATAGTTGCCTTCGGCATGGGCCTGGCGCAATTGCTGGTGCACTTCTGGCGGGATCATTGTCCTGGCTCCTTGAGGCGCTTGCCAAAATTCAGGCCGCCCTTCACGCCCTTGCCCAGGCGCATGAAGGTGCCCACCACCTGGGCAATGGGCTGCTCCGGGTCGTCCTGATAGGCCATGCCACGGGTGAAGATCACGTCACGGGTAACCCGATAGCACTGGGCATAGCCGTAGATGTCCTGGCCGGCCTTGGCCGAGTGCATGTAGTCGATGCGCAGGTCCAGGGTCGGACAGACTTCAAACTCTGCCAGGGCGCACAGGGTAGCCATGCCGCACGTGGTGTCCATCAAGGTGGTCAACGCGCCCCCGTGAATGGCGCCGGTATGGGGATTGCCGACGATTTTTTCCGAGTATGGCAGCACCAGCGTCATGCCTTGGGGGTCGGCGTGGTGCACACGCATCTGCAGTAGCTGACAGTGACGCAGCGCCGAGAGAAAGCGTTCAGCCATGGCCATCAAGTCATTCATATCATCAAGGCCTTTTGAGTGATCGACGCAATGCATAAGCCTGAAAAAAAGTCCATATAGATCCGGCAGTTATATATCTTTGAAACGGGCGGAACTTCTATTGGTTACTTGCGCTCAAAGGAACAAGCAACTTATTCCCACCAGGAGAAACACCCATGCGTAAACCTTTTGCTTTTGCCGTAATGCTGGCCGCCGCCCTGGGTCTCGCTGCTTGCGATAAAGCCAGCGAAGACAAGGCTCAGGATGCTGCGCAACATACCGAGAACGCTCAGCAGAAGATGGACGAAGCTCAGGATAAAGTGAACGAAGCTGCAAAAGAAAACGCTGAAGCCGCCAAAGACAGTGCTGAAGCGCAACAGAAAGCCGCTGAAGAAGCCGCTCCAGCCGTGCCGGCCACTCCAGCGCCTGCTGAGCCTGCCAAGTAAGCACGCAACAGCTGTTAAAAAAACCCGACTTGCGTCGGGTTTTTTTATGGCTGTAGATCGGCAATTTAACGATTCAGTTAATACTGCTTTCTTTAGCGGCATCTGCCACGGGTGCTTCGGTGGGGGTGAATACCATCACATCCAGCACATCGGAATGAAACTCGCGACGATACAGTACAAGCACTACCCCTGCGCTCATCAGCATGAACAACCAGGGGCTGATAAACCAACTGAGCATGGCCATGCCGAAGTAATAGGAACGCAGGCCAAAGTTGAACTGGTTGGCCGCCATTGAAATAACCCGGGCAGCGCGTTGCGCAAAGGCTTTGCGCTCAAGCTCACTGACATGGCGCTCACCCACCATCGGCGCCGAGCCGACCAGAATGGCGGCGAAATTGTACTGGCGCATGCACCAGCTAAAGGTGAAAAACGCATAGACAAATACGGTCGCCAGGCACAGCAGCTTGATTTCCGACATGCCCTGGGACGCCTGCTGGACCAGCGGCAGGTCAGCCAGCAGCGACACCGCACGATCCGACGCGCCCAGTACAGTGAGAATACCGGCCAGAATAATCAGGGTGCTGGAGGCAAAAAACGAGGCATTGCGCTCAAGGTTGCCGACCACGCTGGCATCGGCAATCCGGTTGTCGCGCATCAGCATGCGGCGCATCCAGTCTTCACGGTACAGGTGCAGCACGCTGGCCAGGCACGCCGTGTCGCGTCCCTTCCAGGTGGCGTAGCGGGTATACCCGCCCCAGCAAATCACGAACCAGCAGGCTGCCAGCAAATGGATCAGGTTACTTTGTATGAAGCTCATTCAAGGTTCCGGTAAATGGTTTCGTGCACAGTAAAGCGCATTGACCGCCTTTCGACGCTTATCCCTGAAAAAAGGCACGTCTTTACCCCAGAAACGAAAAAGCCCCGCATCCTTTCGGATACGGGGCTCGGGAATCTACCCCGCCCGGCGCGCAATGGCTTGTGGCCTGCGCCGGGCTCGGGTCGATTCTCAGGCCAGCGCTTCGCGCGGCTTGCCCAGCATACGGTCGCAGACCACGGCCACGGCCAGAGTCACAACCGAGGGAACCAGCCAGGCCAGACCCTGCTCGCTCAGCGGCAGGTGCGACAAGGCATCCGGCAGCATGGACGCAAGGCTGGTGCCCTTGATGGCATCGACCATGCCGAACAGCAGCGAAACTGCCATGACCGGTGCGAGGATGCGCACTTGCGAGTTCCACAGTTCCTTACAGAAGCTCAGGCCCACCACCACGATGCACGGCGGGTAAATCGCCGTCAGTACCGGGATCGAGAACATGATCAGCTTGGTCAGGCCCAGGTTGGAGATCAGCAGCGAGAAGCCGCACAGGATCACCACCAGGGTGCGGTAGGACAGTGGCAACACCTGACTGAAGTACTCGGCACAGGCGCAGGTCAGGCCCACTGCCGTTACCAGGCACGCCAGGGCAATCAGCACGGCAAGGAAGCCGCTGCCCAAGGAACCGAAGGTGTGCTGTACATACGCATGCAACACCGCCGCGCCATTGGTCGCACCAGCGGCGATCTCGTGGCTGCTGGCCCCCAGGCGGAACAGGCTGATGTACACCAGCGCCAGGCCGACACCGGCAATGAGGCCGGCAATGATGGCATAGCGGGTGATCAGCCTGGGCGACTCGACACCACGGGAACGGATGGCGTTGACGATGACAATGCCGAATACCAGCGCGCCCAGGGTGTCCATGGTCAGGTAGCCATTGATGAAACCTTGGGAGAACGCCGAGGCCTGGTAGGCAGGCTCTGCGTCACCGGTGGTCCCGGCCGGCAGCATGAAGGCGGCAATGCCCAGCGCAGCCAGGGCAATGATCTTCAGCGGCGCCAGGAAACGACCCACGGTATCCAGCAGCTTGCCGGGGTACATCGACACTGCCAGCACGACCACGAAGTACACCAGGCTGTAGATGAACAGCGCTGTCGGGCTTTCACCCGTCAGTGGTGCCACGCCTACTTCAAAGGAGACCGTCGCAGTACGCGGGGTGGCAAACAGCGGGCCGACCGACAAGTAGCAGACTGCAGCCAAGAGGCCACCTGCGACTTTACCGATGGGGCTGGTAAGCGCGTCCATACCACCACCGACCTTGGCCAGGGCGACCACGGTGATGACCGGCAGGCCTACCGCTGTGATCAGAAAGCCCAGCGCGGCCATCCAGACATGAGGACCGGAATGCAGGCCGACGATCGGCGGGAAAATGATATTGCCCGCACCGACGAACAACGCGAACGTCATAAAACCAAGCGCCAGGATGTCCTGGCCTTTCAACACTTTCATTAAGGAAATACCACACTTCTGAAATCGGGATTTAGAGAGGGATTTCCCCTTGGGTGAGGGAAAATGTAGCCCGTCCGATGAGACCGGCCCTTTAAAGCATGCCCGAACCCTTTTGGGGTGCCGACACGAAAGTGGAGACAGTGTAACCAAGTTGCACCAGCTACGCACCGCAGACTGACGAGGTGTCCGATGTGCGCATGTGTTTGTCGCGTGGATGACACGCTTAAAAGGTACTACCTAGTACAACCAATGACTGACGATAGTTACAGCCAGTAAGCACAAAGGCCACCCGAAGGTGGCCTTTGTGGCTGGAGCGAAGTGTCAGCCGAGGCTTACTTCTTCACTTCCCAGCCAGTCAGCTCGGCCAGGGCCTTGCCGATGTCTGCCAGCGAACGCACGGTTTTCACACCAGCGTCTTGCAGTGCAGCGAACTTCTCGTCTGCAGTGCCTTTGCCGCCGGAGATGATGGCGCCAGCGTGGCCCATACGCTTGCCCGCAGGAGCGGTCACACCAGCGATGTAGGAAACTACAGGCTTGGTAACGTTGGCCTTGATGTAGGCAGCCGCTTCTTCTTCAGCCGAACCGCCGATCTCACCGATCATGACGATCGCTTCGGTCTTCGGGTCTTCCTGGAACAGCTTCAGGATGTCGATGAAGTTGGAGCCTGGAATCGGGTCACCACCGATACCAACACAGGTCGACTGACCGAAACCGGCGTCAGTGGTCTGCTTGACAGCTTCATAGGTCAGGGTGCCGGAACGCGACACGATACCGACCTTGCCTGGCAAGTGGATGTGACCTGGCATGATGCCGATCTTGCACTCGCCCGGAGTGATGACGCCTGGGCAGTTAGGGCCGATCAGGGTAACACCCAGCTCGTCGCACTTGACCTTGGCATCCAGCATGTCCAGGGTAGGAATGCCTTCGGTGATGCAGACGATCAGCTTGATGCCGCCGAAGGCTGCTTCCAGGATCGAGTCTTTGCAGAAAGGAGCCGGAACGTAGATGACCGAAGCGTCAGCACCGGTAGCCTCAACGGCTTCTTTAACGGTGTTGAACACTGGCAGGCCCAGGTGAGTGGTGCCGCCTTTGCCTGGGGTCACGCCGCCAACCATCTTGGTGCCGTAGGCGATGGCTTGTTCGGAGTGGAAAGTACCCTGCGAGCCGGTGAAGCCCTGGCAGATGACTTTGGTGTCTTTATTGATCAGGACGCTCATTACTTGCCCTCCGCAGCTTTGACAACTTGTTGAGCAGCGTCGGTCAGGCTGGTTGCAGCAATGATGTTCAAACCGCTTTCTGCCAATACTTTAGCACCCAGTTCAGCGTTGTTACCTTCCAGGCGAACAACAACCGGTACTTTAACGCCGACTTCTTTCACAGCGCCGATGATGCCTTCGGCAATCATGTCGCAGCGAACGATGCCGCCGAAGATGTTGACCAGAACGGCCGCGACATTGCTGTCGGACAGGATGATCTTGAAGGCTTCGGTAACGCGCTCTTTGGTAGCACCACCACCTACGTCGAGGAAGTTGGCGGGCTTGCCGCCGTGCAGGTTGACGATGTCCATGGTACCCATGGCCAGGCCAGCACCGTTGACCATGCAGCCGATGTTGCCTTCCAGTGCCACGTAGTTCAGCTCGAAGCTGGCAGCGTGGGCTTCACGAGGATCGTCCTGGGACGGGTCGTGGAAGGTTTTCAGCTTAGGCTGACGGTACATTGCGTTGGCGTCGATGTTGATCTTGGCATCGAGGCAGTGCAGGTCGCCGTCGGCCTTGATGACCAGCGGGTTGACTTCCAGCAGGGCCAGGTCGTGTTCCTGGAACAGCTTGGCCAGACCTACGAAAATCTTGGCGAACTGTGCAACTTGCTTGCCTTCCAGACCCAGCTGGAAAGCCAGTTCACGACCCTGGAATGGCTGAGCGCCAACCAGTGGATCGATAGTAGCCTTGATGATCTTCTCAGGAGTGTCGTGAGCGACTTTCTCGATGTCCACGCCACCTTCGGTGGAGGCCATGAACACGATGCGACGGCTCGAACGGTCGACTACAGCGCCCAGGTACAGCTCTTTGGCGATGTCAGTGCAGGATTCGACCAGGATCTTGGTCACTGGCTGACCGTTGGCGTCGGTCTGGTAAGTCACCAGACGCTTGCCCAACCACTGCGCAGCGAACGCCTTGGCGTCTTCTTTGCTGCGAACCAGCTTGACGCCGCCCGCTTTACCGCGACCACCGGCGTGAACCTGGGCTTTGACAACCCACTCGGTGCCACCGATCTTGTCGCAGGCTTCTGCTGCAGCTTCAGGGGTGTCGACTGCGAAACCCTTGGATACTGGCAGGCCGTATTCAGCGAACAGCTGCTTACCCTGATACTCGTGAAGATTCATGCTTTTTACCGTCTTCGTTAGGTACTGCGCTTCGGCGCTGCGCTCTTGGAGAGTGCCGCGCCACCTGTGACCACTTGCCCCCGGTATGCTCCGGGAGTTCGAGTCCGGCGGACGTTCCGCGGTGAGTCATGCACGCAAGACTCACGACGGGCTGCCCGCCGTGGTTTCTTATTGTTTAACGCTTCTTACGGTTGGCTACGTGAATGGCACCGCCATTCACTGCCAGCGCGGCTTCATGCAGCGCTTCGGACAGGGTCGGATGGGAGAAAACCATCATGCCCAGGTCTTCGGCGCTGGTGCCGAATTCCATTGCGATTGCGCCCTGCTGCACGAGTTCTGCAGCCGATGGGCCAATCACGTGTACACCCAGAACGCGGTCGGTCTTGGCATCGGCGATGACCTTGACGAAGCCACCGGTGTCGTTGGCCGCCATCGCACGGCCGCTGGCCGCGAACGGGAAGGTGCCCACGTTAACCTCAACGCCTTCAGCCTTCAAGGTCTGTTCGGTTTTACCGACCCACGCGATCTCTGGGTGGGTGTAGATAACCGATGGGATCAGGTCGTAGTTCATCTGGGCTTTGTGGCCCTTGATGCGCTCGACAACCATGATGCCCTCTTCCGAGGCTTTGTGAGCCAGCATCATGCCACGAACCACGTCACCGATGGCGTAGACGCCCGGTACGCTGGTCGCGCAATGATCGTCGACGAAGATGAAGCCACGCTCGTCGATGGTCACGCCGCTGTCGGCAGCCAGCAGATCAGTGGTCACTGGACGACGGCCGACCGCAACGATCAGCTTGTCGAAGGTGATTTTCTGTTCGCCGTTGGCGTCGGTGTAGGTCACTTCGACTTCAGCGCCGTTGACCTTGGAACCGGTGACGCGAGCGCCCAGCTTGATGTCCAGACCTTGTTTGGTCAGGGTCTTCAGGGCTTCTTTGGAGACGGCAGCGTCAGCGGCCATCAGGAAGGTGTCCAGCGCTTCCAGAACGGTGACTTCGGCACCCAGGCGAGCCCAGACCGAACCCAGTTCCAGACCGATAACGCCAGCACCGATAACGCCCAGGCGCTTAGGTACCGATTGGAATTCCAGGGCGCCAGTGGAGTCGACGATGACGTTCTGGTCGACCGGAGCCGGTGGAATGTCGATCGGACGCGAACCGGAAGCCAGGATCACGTTCTCGGCTTCGATGATTTCGGTGGTGCCGTCAGCCTTGGTGACTTCGACTTTCTTGCCGGCCAGCAGTTTGCCGTGGCCCTGGATCGAAGTAACGCCGTTGGCCTTGAACAGGGTGGCAACACCGCCGGTCAGGTTCTTGACGATACCGGCCTTGCGGCCAACCATCGCAGCGACGTCCATTTTGACTTCGCCGGTGGAGATACCGTGGACGTTGAAGCTCTCTTTGGCTTCCTTGTACTTCCAGGAGCTGTCCAGCAGCGCCTTGGATGGAATGCAACCCACGTTCAGGCAGGTACCGCCGAGGGCCAGTTTGCCCTCGCCGTCTGTGTACTTCTCGATACAGGCAGTGCTCAGACCGAGCTGGGCGGCCTTGATAGCAGCTACGTAGCCGCCAGGACCTGCACCAATCACTACCACGTCGAATTTCTGGGTCATAAAAGATTCCTTTTAAGCTTCAAACCACAAGCTGCAAGCTGCAAGGCGACCGGCTTCTACTTGAAGCTGGGCGCTTGCAACTTGCAGCTGTATTTTTAGATGTCCAGCAGCAGACGAGCCGGGTCTTCCAGCAGGTTCTTGATGGTCACCAGGAAGGTCACGGCCTCTTTACCGTCGATCAGACGGTGATCGTAGGACAGCGCCAGGTACATCATCGGGCGGATCACAACCTGACCGTTAACGGCCATAGGACGCTGGATGATGTTGTGCATGCCCAGGATAGCGGCCTGTGGCGGGTTGACGATCGGGGTCGACATCATCGAACCGAAGGTACCACCGTTGGTGATGGTGAAAGTACCACCGGTCATTTCGTCGATCGACAGTTTGCCGTCACGGGCTTTCTTGCCGAACGTGGCGATGCCGTTCTCGATTTCAGCCAGGCTCATCAGCTCGGCGTTACGCAGAACTGGCACGACCAGGCCACGGTCGCTGGAAACGGCAACGCCGATGTCCGCGTAACCGTGGTAGACGATGTCCGAACCGTCGATCGAGGCGTTGACAGCCGGGAAGCGCTTCAGTGCTTCGGTGGCAGCCTTGACGAAGAACGACATGAAGCCCAGGCGTACGCCGTTGTGGGTCTTCTCGAACAGGTCCTTGTACTTCGAGCGAAGGGCCATGACTTCGGTCATGTCGACTTCGTTGAAGGTGGTCAGCATGGCCATGTTCGACTGTGCTTCGACCAGACGCTTGGCAACGGTGGCACGTACGCGAGTCATCGGTACACGCTTCTCGGTGCGGTCGCCAGTGGCGACAACAGGCGCGGCAGCAGCAGCGGCAGGCTTGGCGGCTGGAGCGGCAGCCGGAGCGGATTTCTTCGCTTCGATGGCAGCTACAACGTCTTCCTTGGTGATGCGACCGTCTTTACCGGTGCCCTTGATGCTGTTCAGGGCGATGCCGTTCTCTTCGGCCAGCTTGCGGGCAGCTGGCGCGCCGATGGCGTCTTCGTCAGAAGCAGCGGCGGCTGGAGCAGCAGCGGCAGCCGGAGCGGCGGCAGCGGCTGGAGCAGCGGCAGCAACACCGCCCTCCTCGATCGAACCCAGGACTTCGTCGGACAGGACGGTCTCGCCCTCGCCCTTGACGATTGCGCCCAGCACGCCGTCGGCGGTAGCCAGTACTTCCAGGACAACCTTGTCAGTCTCGATGTCTACGATCAGCTCATCGCGCTTGACGGCTTCGCCCGGTTGCTTGTGCCAGGTGGCAACGGTGCCATCGGCAACCGATTCCGGGAAAGTAGGGGCTTTGATCTCGATAGCCATTATCAGTGGTTCCTTAAATTCGGTTTCTAGTGCGCGATGGCATTAAACAGTGAAGGCATCTTGCAGCAGTTTTTCCTGCTGCTCGGCGTGCATCGAAGCGTAGCCACAAGCAGGCGCTGCCGAAGCATCACGGCCCGCGTATTCCAGAACCAGCTCTTTATTGTGGCGGGTCAGGATACGGCGCATGTGGTGCTGGCTGCTGTACCAGGCGCCCTGGTTCATCGGCTCTTCCTGGCACCACACCACATCTTTGAGATTGGTGTACGGCGCGAGGATCTCGACCAGATCGTCCTCAGGGAATGGATACAGCTGCTCGATACGCACGATGGCGATGTCTTCGCGGCCTTCGGCACGGCGTTTTTCCAGCAGATCGTAGTAGACCTTGCCGCTGCACAGGACCAGGCGAGTGACCTTTTTCGGATCGAGGGTATCGATTTCCGGGATCACAGTCTGGAACGAGCCTTCGGCCAGTTCTTCCAGGGTCGAGATGGCCAGCTTGTGGCGCAGCAGCGACTTAGGCGTCAGTACGATCAGCGGCTTACGCAGCGGACGGATGACCTGGCGACGCAGCAGGTGGTAGATCTGAGCCGGCGTGGTCGGTACGCAGACCTGGACGTTGTGCTCGGCGCACAGCTGCAGGTAACGCTCCAGACGTGCCGAGGAGTGCTCAGGCCCCTGCCCTTCATAACCGTGCGGCAGCAGCATGGTCAGACCGCACAGACGGCCCCACTTGTGCTCACCACTGGTGATGAACTGGTCGACAACCACCTGGGCACCGTTGGCGAAGTCGCCGAACTGGGCTTCCCAGATTACCAGCGCGTTTGGCTGGGTGGTCGAATAGCCATACTCGAATGCCAGTACCGCTTCTTCAGACAGGAACGAATCGTACAGGTCGAAACGTGGCTGGCCTTTATAGAGGTTCTGCAACGGGATGTAGGTGCTGGCATCTTTCTGGTTGTGCAACACCGCATGGCGGTGAGAGAAAGTGCCGCGACCGATATCTTGACCCGTCATGCGAATCGGGTGACCTTCAAACGCCAGGGTGGCGTACGCCATGGTTTCGGCGTAACCCCAGTTGATCGGCAAGCCACCGGCCTGCATCTTCTGGCGGTCTTCGTAGATCTTGGAGACCTGACGCTGAACCACGAAGCCTTCCGGCAGTTCCAGCAGCTTGGCCGACAGTTCCTGCAGGGTCTTGAGGTCAAAGCGGGTGTCGTGACGCGCGGTCCAGGCATGGCCCAGGTACGGACGCCAATCGACGAACAGCTCTTTGTTCGGCTCTTTGACCAGGCTCTTCACTACATGCAGGCCGTTGTCCAAGGCATTGCGGTACTCGTCGACCTTGGCCTGGACGCGATCCAGGTCAAGACGACCCGACTGGATCAGGCTGTCGGCATACAGCTCGCGAGTGGTGCGCTGCTTGGAGATCTGCTGGTACATCAACGGCTGGGTGCCGTTCGGCTCGTCGGCCTCGTTGTGGCCGCGACGGCGGTAGCAGACCAGGTCGATAACCACGTCACGCTTGAACTGCATGCGGTAGTCGACGGCCAGCTGGGTCACGAACAGCACCGCTTCAGGATCGTCACCGTTTACGTGCAGGATCGGCGCCTGGATCATCTTGGCGACGTCGGTGCAGTACTCGGTGGAACGCGAGTCCAGCGGGTTGCTGATGGTGAAACCAACCTGGTTGTTGATCACGATGTGCACGGTACCGCCGGTCTTGAAACCGCGGGTCTGCGACATCTGGAAGGTTTCCATGACCACGCCCTGACCTGCGAACGCAGCGTCACCGTGGATGGAGATCGGCAGAACCTTGTCACCAACGGAATCGTTGCGACGATCCTGACGGGCACGTACCGAACCTTCTACCACTGGCGAGACAATTTCCAGGTGCGAAGGGTTGAACGCCATGGCCAGGTGGACTTCGCCGCCGGCAGTCATCACGTTGGACGAGAAGCCCTGGTGATACTTAACGTCACCGGAACCCAGTTCGACCTTCTTCTTGCCTTCGAACTCGTCGAACAGATCGCGCGGGTTCTTGCCGAAGGTGTTGACCAGCACGTTCAGACGGCCACGGTGGGCCATACCGATCACAACTTCCTTGGTGCCGTAGGAACCGGAACGCTGAATCAGTTCGTCCAGCATCGGAATCAGGCTTTCGCCGCCTTCCAGGCCGAAACGCTTGGTGCCCGGGTATTTGGTACCCAGGTATTTCTCCAGGCCTTCTGCTGCGGTCACACGCTCGAGCAGGTGGCTTTGGATATCTGCCGAGAAAGCCGGGCGCCCACGAACGCTCTCCAGACGCTGCTGGAACCAGCTGCGCTGCTCGGAGTCGACGATGTGGGTGAATTCGGCGCCAATGGTGCGGCAATATGTCTGCTGCAAAGCGTCGAAGATTTCGCGTAGGCTCGCTTCCTCTTTGCCGATGAACAGGTCGCCGGCACGGAAGGTCGTATCAAGATCGGCATTGGTCAAGCCGTAGTGATTGATCGACAGGTCTACTGGCGCAGGGCGCTGCCACAACCCCAGGGGGTCGAGCTTAGCGGCTTGGTGGCCGCGCATACGGTAGGCCTGGATCAGACGCAATACTTCAACCTGCTTCTTCTCGTGTTCACTGCTCACGCTCCCGGCGGAAACCGGTTGGGCGCGGCGCTGGTTCTTTGCCAGCAGTACGAAATGGTCGCGGATTGTAGAGTGCGATACATCGGTAGCGGTGCTGCCTTCGGCGGGCAACTTCTGGAAGTAAGTGCGCCACTCTTCTGGCACAGCGTTAGGGTCGTGCAGGTAGAGCTCGTAGAGCTCTTCCACATATGCAGCGTTACCACCTGAAAGGTGGGCGCTTTCCCACATGCGCTGCATCACGCTTTCTTGCATGCTTGGTCACCCTCGGTTAGGGGACGGATCGGCGAGAGCCACAGCAAGCCTGGAAAAGTCCTAATGCAGCGACCGAACCAAGCCACCAAGGATCCCACAGATTTTCCGGGTACCAGCCCGGAAGCCCCTGCTGGTCTCATATCTTCATAGGTAAAAGCTCGGGCTTTATGAGCCCTTGCTCGAGTTTCACCTTGGTGCGGGCAAAGGCCCGCACCTCGGCGTGCTACGGGTACAACACTTTAAAATCAGGTACCGCTTTGCAGCAGCATGTTACGTACGTGACCGATTGCCTTGGTCGGGTTCAGACCTTTAGGGCAAACGTTTACGCAGTTCATGATTCCGCGGCAGCGGAACACACTGAACGGGTCGTCCAGCGAAGCCAGACGCTCCTGGGTCTTGGTGTCACGGCTGTCGGCCAGGAAGCGATAGGCTTGCAACAGTGCAGCTGGACCGAGGAACTTGTCGGGGTTCCACCAGAACGATGGGCAAGACGTCGAGCAGCAAGCGCACAGGATGCACTCGTACAGACCGTCCAGCTTTTCACGCTCTTCAGGCGACTGCAGACGCTCGATGGCCGGAGCCGGCGTGTCGTTCTGCAGGAAAGGCTTCACCTTCTCGTACTGCTTGTAGAAGATGCTCATATCGACGACCAGGTCACGAATAACCGGCAATCCAGGCAACGGACGGACGACCAGCTTGTTACGCTTGACCACTGCCGACAGCGGCGTGATGCAGGCCAGACCGTTCTTGCCGTTAATGTTCATACCGTCGGAACCGCAAACACCTTCGCGGCAAGAACGACGATACGAGAAACCTTCATCCTGTTCTTTGATCAGTGCCAAGACATCCAGCACCATCAGGTCTTTGCCACCGGTATCGACCTGGAACGTCTGCATTTTCGGCGCAGAGTCGGTATCGGGGTTGTAACGATAGACTTCGACTTGCAACATAGCGACCACCCCTTAGTAAGTCCGGACTTTTGGCTCGAACGCCGGTACGGTTTTCGGCGCGAAGTTGACAGCGCGCTTGGCAACCCGCTTCTCGCCCGGGAAGTACAGGGTGTGGCACAGCCAGTTTTCGTCGTCACGGTCTTCAAAGTCTTCACGGGCGTGAGCGCCGCGGGACTCTTTACGGACTTCTGCAGCAATTGCAGTGGCTTCAGCGACTTCCAGCAGGTTCTGCAGCTCCAGCGCTTCGATACGCGCGGTGTTGAAGGCCTGGGACTTGTCGTTGATCTTGACGTTGGCGATACGCTCGCGCAGCTGGGCCAGTTGCTCGATACCCTTCTGCATGTATTCGCCAGTACGGAATACACCGAAGTAGTTCTGCATGCAGCTTTGCAGCTCGCGACGCAGGGTAGCCACGTCTTCGCCGGTGTTGCGCTCGTTGAGCTTGTTCAGGCGGCTCAGGGCAACATCGATGTCGGTGTCGCTGGCGTCGAGGTATTCGATACCGTCGGTCAGCGCCTTTTCCAGGTGCAGGCCGGCAGCACGACCGAAGACCACCAGGTCGAGCAGCGAGTTGCCGCCCAGACGGTTGGCACCGTGAACCGATACGCACGCCACTTCACCTACCGCGAACAGACCAGGGATGATCTGATCTACGCCATCGGCGTCCTGGGTCATTGCCTGGCCATGAATGTTGGTGGCAACGCCGCCCATCATGTAGTGGCAGGTTGGGACGACCGGTACTGGCGCGACAACAGGGTCGACGTGAGCGAAGGTCTTGGACAGTTCACAGATGCCTGGCAGGCGGCTGTGCAGTACTTCTTCACCCAGGTGGTCGAGCTTGAGCATCACGTGGTCGCCGTCAGGGCCACAGCCGTTGCCGGCGATGATCTCTTTGACCATGGAACGGGCCACAACGTCACGACCTGCAAGGTCCTTGGCGTTGGGCGCATAACGCTCCATGAAACGCTCGCCGTGCTTGTTGATGAGGTAACCACCCTCACCACGGCAGCCTTCGGTAACCAGCACACCGGCGCCGGCGATGCCGGTTGGGTGGAACTGCCACATCTCGATGTCTTGCACCGGAACGCCTGCACGCAGCGCCATGCCGACACCGTCACCGGTGTTGATCAGAGCGTTGGTGGTGGAGGCGTAGATACGGCCTGCACCGCCGGTGGCCAATACGGTGGCCTTGGACTTGATGTACAGGGTTTCGCCGGTTTCGATGCAGATAGCGATCACACCGACGAACGCGCCTTCCTGGTTCTTCACCAGGTCAACAGCGTAGTACTCGTTCAGGAAGGTGGTGCCTGCCTTCAGGTTGCCCTGGTACAGGGTGTGCAGCAGCGCGTGACCGGTACGGTCGGAAGCTGCACAGGTACGGGCGGCCTGGCCACCTTTACCGTAGTCCTTGGACTGACCACCGAATGGACGCTGGTAGATACGGCCGGTTTCGGTACGCGAGAACGGCAGACCCATGTGATCCAGCTCGAATACGGCTGCAGGGCCTTCTTGACACATATATTCGATAGCGTCCTGGTCACCGATGTAGTCGGAACCCTTGACGGTATCGTACATGTGCCAGCGCCAGTCATCGTTCGGGTCGGCCGAAGCGATGGCGCAGGTGATGCCACCCTGGGCCGATACAGTGTGCGAACGGGTCGGGAACACCTTGGTGATCACGGCAGTCTTGTGACCGCCCTGAGCCAGCTGCAGCGCAGCGCGCATGCCAGCACCGCCACCACCGATGATGATGGCGTCGAATGAAATCGTTGGAATGTTAGCCATGAATCAGATACCCCAGAGAATCTGCACACCCCAGACGAAGTACGCGAACATCGCGACACCACATACCGCCTGGAACAGGAAACGTACGGCAGTCGCCGACTTGCCCAGCGCCATCGGCGTCAGGTAGTCGGTGGCAATGGTCCACATGCCGACCCAGGCGTGAGCGCCCAGGGCAACCAGGGCCAGCAGACTGAAGATACGCATCGCATTGCTGGAGAACAGAGCGTGCCACTGGGCAAACTCGATGCCCGGGTGCGCGACCAGGTATCCGATCAGGAAAATGAAATAAGCCGCGAGAACGACCGCAGAAACGCGCTGCGCCATCCAGTCATAGAGGCCCGAACGCGAGAGGTTCGTGACGTTGGTTACCATATCCAAACTCCTGCCAGCACGATCACCACCACAGAGACGGCGATGATAATTTTCGAGCCCAGTCTTCCGCCTTCCAGCGTTTCACCGATGCCCATGTCCATGATCAAGTGGCGCACACCGGCTACCAAGTGATACAGCAAGGCGGACAGGAGGCCCCATGCCACGAACTTGGCCAGCGGACTGGTCAAGCATGCCTTCACCTCGGCGAAACCTTCCTCCGAACCCAGGGATTTGCCCAATGCATAAAGCATGATGCCAAGGCCCAGGAAGAGGATGATGCCGGAAACACGATGAAGGAATGACGTAACGCCGGTAATGGGGAGTTTGATGGTCCTTAGGTCTAGGTTTACAGGTCGTTGGCTTTTCACGGCTTTTTTCACACTGAAGAGCCCCTAGCAAGCAGGGCAAAGTTGTTGGTAAGTGTACTGGTCAGGTACCCACCACCCAGGGAGTGACGACCCCAGCAACACGGGCTTGCAAGCCCCTGGCGGTCGGGGGCCGATTATAGACAGTTAGGCTACTAATGACAACGCGAAGACCTAGCCCAAATAGCGCATTGCCTTTAACGGACAAAAGGCGTAAACGGGCGGTAATTTCGAGGAAAAACAGCGCCCAGAGCCCTTTACAACCGTGCTTTAGGCAAATTGACATTCAAATTTATCTCACTATAGTGGTGCGGGCCCTGCGTGGGGGGTCTGTCTGATGATTTCAAGCATTAATAGGAGGCCACATGGCTGACAAAAAAGCGCAGTTGGTCATCGAGGGCGCAGCCCCCGTCGAGCTGCCCATTTTAACCGGCACCGTTGGTCCCGATGTTATCGACGTTAGAGGGTTGGGGGCCACGGGTCACTTCACTTTCGACCCTGGTTTCATGGCGACCGCATCCTGCGAGTCGAAGATCACTTACATCGACGGCGACAAGGGTATCCTGCTGCATCGCGGCTATCCGATCGAACAGCTCGCCGAGAAATCCGATTATCTCGAGACCTGCTACCTGCTGCTCAACGGCGAGCTGCCAAATGCCGAGCAGAAGGCCCAGTTCGTCAGCACCGTCAAGAACCACACCATGGTGCACGAGCAGTTGAAGTCCTTCTTCAACGGCTTCCGCCGCGACGCCCACCCGATGGCCGTCATGTGCGGCGTGGTTGGCGCCCTGTCGGCGTTCTACCATGACTCGCTGGACATCAATAACCCGCAGCACCGCGAAATCTCCGCCGTTCGCCTGGTCGCCAAGATGCCGACCCTGGCAGCGATGGTGTACAAGTACTCCATGGGACAGCCCATGATGTACCCGCGCAACGATCTGTCGTACGCGGAAAACTTCCTGCACATGATGTTCAACACCCCGTGCGAGATCAAACCGATCAGCCCGGTACTGGCCAAGGCAATGGACCGGATCTTCATCCTCCACGCCGACCACGAACAGAACGCCTCGACTTCGACCGTCCGCCTGGCCGGTTCTTCGGGCGCCAACCCGTTCGCCTGTATCGCTGCCGGTATCGCCGCACTCTGGGGCCCGGCTCACGGCGGTGCCAACGAAGCCGTACTGACCATGCTCGATGAAATCGGCGATGTCTCCAACATCGACAAGTTCATCGCCAAGGCCAAGGACAAGAACGATCCGTTCAAGCTCATGGGCTTCGGTCACCGCGTCTACAAGAACCGCGACCCACGCGCCACCGTGATGAAGCAGACCTGCGACGAAGTCCTGCGCGAGCTGGGCATCAAGAACGATCCGCAGCTGGAACTGGCCATGCGCCTGGAAGAGATCGCTCTCACCGATCCGTACTTCATCGAGCGCTCGCTGTACCCGAACGTCGACTTCTACTCGGGGATCATCCTCAAGGCGATCGGCATTCCGACCAGCATGTTCACCGTGATCTTCGCCCTGGCGCGGACCGTCGGCTGGATCTCGCACTGGAAAGAAATGCTCTCCAGCCCTTACAAGATCGGCCGCCCTCGCCAGCTGTACACCGGCTACGAGTCGCGCGACATCACCAAGCTGGAAGACCGCAAGTAAGCCTTTGGGCCGAACGCAAAAAAAAGGCTGCCCCAGGGCAGCCTTTTTTATTCGCGGGGCAAGCCAGAACCTCGCCTGACCCGCAATCACAGTTGAGCCTGCGGCCCAACTTTCAGAAACTGTACGCTTACTGTTTCTCAGCCTTCGCCTTCAACGCCTTCAACGTATTGAACGGCGCATCCACCACAAACTTGTTGGCCAACCAAGACGGCACGCTGCCGCCAGGCTCGGTGTGCACCTGGTAGGTCACTTCAGTGGTATCGCCCTTGGGCACCAGCTTCCAGAAACCCTCAACCTGGGACACACGCACAAAACCCTTCTCCTCGGGCTGGTACTTGGGCACCCCCTCAAGCTTGCGGGTCAGGCTTCCATCGGCATCCTGGGTCGTGGTGACATGCAGGATCGAATCACGCGCCGTTACCGGCCACGGGGTATTGAACTGGGTGTAGGTCCAGGTCTGGTCGCCTTCGTGCTTGAGCAATTTTTGCGATTTGCATTCATGAATCCACGCGCAAGCGCCGACCACGTCTTCCTGCAACGCCTTGACCTTGGCCAGCGGCGCCTTGATCACGGTGACGCCACGGTAGGCCTTGTACTCGGAACCGGCCACTTCGCTCAGCGAAATCTTGATGCCGTCTTCATCCTTGGCCACTTTCCAGTCATCGGCATGCGCCAGCGGTGCCAGCATTGCGCTCAACCCGATGACCACTGCCACTTGCTTAAACGATCCCATTCTATTGTTCCTTATTGTCGAAGATCCGCGTTTCAGGCTGCCGTCATTTGCTCCAGCCAGCCAAGGATTCTGATCGCCTCGTCGCGATCGCTGCCGCACACCTCCACATCGGCCTTGAAGCCGCCACATACCGCTGGCCGCTCGGGCTTGCCGAACAATCCACACAGATTAGCGACCGACAGGTGCAGGCAACGCTCACCCGCCGGCTTGCCCTTGGGCATGCCGGGGATCGCGGAACTGATGGAGGGCGCTATGCAACAGGCGCCACAACCTTCACGGCAGTTCATGACAACAGAATCCTCGGTGTAACAAATGATGATTGAACCTGGATAGTACGCGCTTAAACAGGCGTTTGAAATTCTTCAAAAAACGAAAAATCACCGGACATCCGGTGACTGATGGGTCATCGCAGTTATTGCTTGAACTCGAACTCGATGGCGGCGCCTTCGATTTCCTGACGGGCATCGTTGCGCAGTTGCAGCTGCATTTCGTTGCTCAACAACCGGCCGTTGAGCTGAAACGGGCTGTCGGAGGGTGGTTTTTCACCAAACAGATAAGGCAGTAACGGTTTTGGCGTCGACACCGGGTCCTGGGATGCAGGCTTGAGGTCCTTGACCATCTCGGCAGGCAGACTGAGATCAACCCTGGCGCTGGGCAGGGGCTCGGGTGCCGGCTTGGCGGGCTTTGTCGCCTTGTGCCGCACTGGCGGCTTGGCTTTTTCGGCCGAATGGACTTTTTCCGTCGCCGACGCCCCCGCCTCGGGCGCCGCCTGAACCATTACCGAGCCGCTGCCAACCCAAACACCCAGCAAACACAGGATCAGGCCGACACCACGCAACGCTTTCATAGACACCGACGAACATTCTCTAAAGTGTCTATGCTCCGCGTTCCCGAGAAAACTGGCAAGTCAGAAGAAACCGGCGGAACCGGTCTCCTGGCACAACTGACTGGCCAACATCCCCAAGGTCATCAAGGCACGCTCCGCCTCGCGGTTCCACGGAATACCACAGTTCAAGCGAATACAGTGGTTGAACTGTTCTGTATTGCTGAAGATCAGCCCCGGCGCAATGCTGATCCCCTGCTGCAGTGCACGCACATGTAGCTCCTGAGTGTTGACCCGCCCAGGCAAGCTCACCCAGAGAATGAACCCGCCGGTCGGCCGGGTCATTTGGGTGCCCTCGGGGAAGTGCTGCTGCACCGCCAACTGATAGGCGCTGAGGTTTTTCCGGTACTCCTGGCGGATGTAGCGCAGGTGCCGGTCATAACCGCCATTTTCAAGATAAGCGGCCACTCCCATCTGGGTCACACTGCAGGCGGAGTGGGTAGTGAAGGTCTGCAAGCGCTGGATTTCCGCCTGGTATTTGCCCGCGATCATCCAGCCGATACGCACACCCGGCGACAAGGTCTTGGAAAAGCTCGAACAGTAGATCACTCGCCCCAGACGATCGAAGGCCTTGAGCGCCTTGGTCTTGCCCTGCTCGAACATCAATTCGCCATAGATGTCGTCTTCGACGATCTGAATGTCGAAATCCGAGGCCAGGCGCAACAGCTGCTTCTGGCGATCTTCGGGAATGGTGCCACCGAGCGGATTACTCAGGCGCGCGGTCAACACCAAGGCCTTGATCGACCACTGGTTGGCTGCCAGTTGCAGCGCCTCGAGGCTGATACCGGTCGACGGATCGCTGGGAATTTCAATGACCTTGAGCCCCAGCAGGTCTGCCAACTGCAGCAGGCCATAATAAGTAGGTGATTCCGCGGCAATCAGATCGCCAGGCTTGGTCAACACCCTCAACGACATTTGCAGGGCATCGACGCAACCGTGGGTGACGACCACCTCACTGGGATCAACCACCACTCCGGCATCGCGCATACGAATGGCAATCTGTCGGCGCAAGGGCTCGAACCCCGGGCTGAACATGTAGCTGAAGGCCCGAGGGCTATGAAAGCGTGTGACTTTGGCCAATTGCTGGTGCAGCGCACGCACCGGCAGGTAGTCCACATGCGGCACCGCTGCGCCGAACGGGAACACGCCGTCGCGCCGGGCCTCGGTCAATACTTGTTGGATGATACTACTGCGGGTCACCAGGCCTGGTCGCTCTACCCTGGCGATGTCCGGGGTTTGCGCGGTCAGCGCGGGCGTCTGGTGCACGTAGTAGCCAGACTGCGGCCGGGCGCGGATAAGCCCCTGGTCTTCGAGATTGGCGTAGGCCTGCAGCACCGTGGCATGACTGACATTGAGCTGCGAACTCATTTTGCGCACCGACGGCACGCGCTCACCCGGCTGATACACACCGCGCCGGATATCTTCGGCCAGTTGCTGGGCGATGCGTTGATAGAGCAGCAGGTTCGTCATGATGGGTACTCGACACGCAGGCAATGTAGTTATTGTTGTACGACTCGATTTTCGAGCCAGAATACCGGAACAGTTGCAAAGTGTACTGGGACAGATTGCAGAATAGTAGACAATACAGTTGTGTGACAGCGCCTGCTGTCGACCCTTTCACAGGCCACAAAAAAACCCGACGAGGTCACTCGTCGGGTTTTTTATAGTGCCGCCTCAGCGTGCAGCGCCGAGCTTGCCCTTGTCGTCGGAGAACACAATCTCGACCCGGCGATTCTGCGCCCTGCCCCGCTCGGAGGCATTGGCTTCGACGGGGTACTGGTCGCCATAACCTTCAACCTGGATGCGCTTCTCGTCGACACCCAGGTCGACCAGCATATCCGCTACGGCCTGGGCTCGATCACGGGACAATTTGAGGTTGTCTTCCGGTGCGCCGGTGCTGTCGGTGTAGCCTTCGATACGCACGATACGCTTGGGGTTGAGCTGCAGGAACTGCACCAGCTTGAGTACGGTACGGCTGGCTGAGTTCTTCAACTCTGCACGACCGGTATCGAACAACACATCCCCCAGGGTCATCACCAGACCGCGGTCACCCTCGCTGGTGGCCAGGCTGACAATCTGCGCCTCCACCCACTTGCCCTGCTGCTGAACGCTGGCAAGCTTGGCTTCGCGCAGCGCCAGTTGCAGCCGCTGGCGCTCAAGTTCCAGCTTGGCCAGGCGCTCCTGATTCAGCACAAGGTTGGTGTGCTCGCGAGCGATGTCGCTGTAACGCTCGCTCAGGTAGGCGTAGTGGCGAACATCGGCACCGGTGCCCAGATAGGTTGACAGACGGTCAGCACGGGCCAGGGATTCACCGGCGCGGATCACATCCCGAGGCGCACTGCGCAATACGTCGGAATCGTCCTTTACGGTCTGGAACTTGGCTGTCGCATCATCGAGCGCCGATTCGCTGCGCTGGCTGGCACAACCCTGCAGGCCCACGAGGCCGACCAACAGCAGGGTCGCCATAGGTTTGATCGAGCTCACTGCTGTTCCCCCAACTGTTTACGCAGGCGATTGACCCGCGACTGCAGCAGGTCCAGCTGCTCTTTGCTCTTGCTGGTCAACACCCGCGCCTCGGCCAGGCGCGCATCAAGCTCTGCTTGCTCGGCACGCATGCGGGCATCGCGGTAAGACTCACTGGTCATGTTGACCCGAGCCCTGGCCATTTTGTCTTCGGCCAGCTTCAGCTCGGCCACGTCTTCGGTTGCGCCGACGGCCTTGGCCTGCTCAAGCGCCTGCTCAGACAAGCGAAATTGCTCATTGGGTGCCGGGTCGTTGGCACATCCGGCCAAGGCCAGTAGCGCCAGCGCGGCGAATAGTGGTTGGGTTCTCACTCAATCTTCCTACTGTTTAGGGGCATCCAGCGGTGCCTGCATCTGCGCGTTCCAGCGCTCGATATTGCGTTGCAGCACCGCCTGAGACACGCCGGAGGCCGGCAATTCTGTCAGCTTTTTCGCCAGTTGTCCGCGTATCCAGGTGTCATTGCAGGCCGAATTATGGGACAGCGCTATATACAACCCCGGGCGATCCAGGGGCAAGCCGCGCGCCACCAGCTCATTGCTCATACCCAGCGATTGGGCCATGGCCATACCGGAGTAACGTCCGGCCAACACGTACTCCACCTGGCCCAGCAGCAACTGCTGGAACGCCTGGGTGAGGTTCTGTGCCGACGAGAGTTTCAAATTGGACTTGGCGAAAGCTTCAAATTCGGGTGTCAGCCGCGACTTTTGCGACAGGCTGCCCTGGCGCTCGTGCAGATCGGCCAGGCCATCGTAGACCAGCGGCGAATCGTGACGGGTCCACACCAGATACTCGTTGTGCATCAGCGGCGGGTGAACATAGTCCACGGCCGTCAGCTCTGCCGCCATCAGCGGGGCATCGATCAGCATGTCCACGCGCCCGCTGCGCACCTCTTCAAGGGCCTCGCTGCGGGTGCCGCTGTAGAGAATTTCAACTTTCACCCCAAGCTGCGTCGCAACCTGGTTGAGCAGATCGGCATTGGCGCCGATCAGGTGTTTGGGGTCCTTGGGGTCACGCCACAAATATGGCGGTGCGTCGGGACTGCCGGTGGCCACCAGGCGCTCACACTTGCCCACTGCCATTGCCTGCGACGGCAGCAACACCGCAGCGAGCAACAGCGCCGTATTCATCCGGCCAAGCCATCCCATGCAACCGACTCCTTACCCTTCTTGCGCAATAAAAAAGCCCGGTCCGGTGGGCTGTGCAAGACTGGCTTGCACAACCCGCCCGGACCGGGCCCTTTATAAGTGAAGCAGCGGGATTAAACCAGCTTCTCCAGCTCAGGTACGGCTTCAAACAGATCCGCCACCAGACCGTAGTCGGCCACCTGGAAGATCGGCGCTTCTTCATCCTTGTTGATCGCAACGATCACTTTGGAGTCTTTCATGCCGGCCAAGTGCTGGATCGCGCCGGAGATACCGACGGCGATGTACAGCTGAGGAGCAACGATCTTGCCGGTCTGACCGACCTGCATGTCGTTGGGTACGAAACCTGCGTCGACCGCAGCGCGCGAAGCGCCGACGGCAGCGCCGAGCTTGTCGGCCAGGGCGTACAGGTGCTTGAAGTTGTCGCCGTTCTGCATGCCGCGACCGCCGGAAACGACGATTTTGGCAGCGGTCAGCTCAGGACGATCGGACTTGGCCAGTTCTTCGCCGACGAACGCCGAGGTGCCAGCGTTGTGGGCAGCGGCAACGGCTTCAACCGCAGCCGAACCCCCTTCAGCGGCAACGGCATCGAAGCCGGTGGCGCGAACGGTGATGACCTTGACGGCAGCGTTCGATTGCACGGTAGCGATGGCGTTACCGGCGTAGATCGGGCGCTTGAAGGTGTCAGCCGATTCAACCGAGATGATCTCGGAGATCTGGTCGACGTCCAGCAGGGCAGCAACGCGCGGCAGGATGTTCTTGCCGTTGGAGGTGGCAGGTGCCAGCACGTGGCTGTAGCCTTTGCCCAGCTCAGCGACCAGCGGAGCAACGTTCTCTGGCAGTTGGTGAGCGTAAGCGGCGTTATCGGCAACCAGGACCTTGGCAATGCCAGCGATTTTCGCTGCAGCTTCAGCTACACCACCCACATTCTGGCCTGCGACCAGCACGTGGATGTCGCCACCGATCTTGGCGGCAGCAGCAACAGTGTTCAGGGTGGCCGGGGCTACGGCACCGTTTTCGTGTTCAGCGATAACCAGGATAGTCATTTAGATTACCTTCGCCTCGTTCTTCAGTTTCTCGACCAGTTCAGCAACCGACTTGACCTTGATCCCTGCGCTGCGAGCAGCCGGCGCTTCGACTTTCAGGGTCTTGTTGGTGGAGGCAGTGGAAACGCCCAGCGCGTCTGGAGTAACAGTTTCCAGCGGCTTCTTCTTGGCCTTCATGATGTTCGGCAGCGACGCGTAGCGTGGCTCGTTCAGGCGCAGGTCGGTGGTGACGATCGCAGGCAGGTTCAGCGCAACAGTCTGCAGGCCGCCGTCGATTTCACGGGTGACGTTGACCTTGTCGCCAGCAACTTCAACCTTGGAGGCGAAAGTACCCTGGGCGAAGCCGGTCAGCGCAGCCAGCATCTGGCCGGTCTGGTTGTTGTCGCTGTCGATGGCTTGCTTGCCAAGGATCACCAGCTGAGGTTGTTCTTTGTCGACCACAGCCTTGAGCAGCTTGGCGACGGCCAGGGAGGTCAGCTCGTCGGCGGACTCGACCAGCACAGCACGGTCGGCACCCAGTGCCAGGGCAGTACGCAACTGCTCCTGAGCAGTGGCCGGGCCTACGGTAACGACCACGATTTCGCTCGCAACACCCTTCTCTTTCAGGCGTACGGCTTCTTCTACGGCGATTTCGCAGAAGGGGTTCATGGACATCTTGACGTTAGCAAGGTCGACGCCGGAGTTGTCCGCCTTGACGCGAACCTTGACGTTATAGTCGACCACTCGTTTGACAGCTACAAGAACCTTCATGGATTCCTCGTTACTCTCCGGTGAAAAGAATGTCGCCTGGGGCAAACCCGGCGATTGCGCGTGGGTACAAGGGCACCTCTAAAAACGATTGCAGCCGGTCGGATTCGACCCTGACCCAGCAGTCTCAATTTGACCTTGCAGGAGCAAAACCCGTGGTTCATTTTCTGTCGTGGTGTATAAACTCCACTACAAAGCGGGTAAAGGCTTCAATGCCCTGCTTTTCGCCTGGTTTTTAGGGGTGCACCTGCATCCGACGGTCAGCCTACGGCGAGCGCAAAACCGCTCGTATCTTGACCGTAACGCCCAATCCGGTCAATACGGCAAACCGGTCAGCTTCAAGCCGCGCTTCTTTGATTTTACTGGCCTGCGGCAAATTCAAACAAACGTTTGTATTGGACCCCGCGAGTGGTGTAGATATAATGCGCGGCCAAGAGAAAGCGGTGTAGTCCGTCATCACTCGAGCTACAGCCCGAGCGCACTCAAAATGACCGCCTGACACCCGCCAACAAAGAAAAACCGATGAGCCTTGAGTAGGAGAGAACCTGTGGAACGCGAATACATGGAATTCGACGTGGTCATCGTCGGCGCTGGCCCGGCGGGCCTGTCCGCCGCCTGCCGATTGAAGCAGAAGGCCGCCGAAGCCGGTAACGAAATCAGCGTTTGCGTGGTTGAGAAAGGCTCTGAAGTCGGTGCCCACATCCTCTCCGGCGCGGTGTTTGAACCACGTGCCCTGAACGAACTGTTCCCGGACTGGAAAGAGCTGGGCGCCCCGCTCAACACCGCCGTCAAACGCGACGACATCTATGTGCTCAAGGATGCTGGCAGCTCGATCAAGGTTCCTGACCTGTTCGTGCCCAAGACCATGCACAACGAAGGCAACTACATCATCTCCCTGGGCAACCTGTGCCGCTGGCTCGCCCAGCAGGCCGAGAACCTGGGTGTGGAAATCTACCCGGGCTTCGCCGCCCAGGAAGCCCTGTTCGACGAGAACGGCGTAGTACACGGGATCATCACCGGCGACCTGGGTGTCGACCGTGAAGGCAATCCAAAAGACGGCCTGTACACCCCGGGCATGGAACTGCGCGGCAAATACACCCTGTTTGCCGAAGGCTGCCGTGGCCATATCGGCAAGCAACTGATCAAGCGCTTCAACCTCGACAGCGACGCCGACGTCCAGCACTACGGCATTGGCCTGAAGGAAATCTGGGAAATCGATCCGGCCAAACACGAGCAAGGCCTGGTGGTGCACACCGCCGGCTGGCCGCTGGATGTGATGGCCAAGGAAAACACCGGCGGTTCCTTCCTTTATCACCTGGAAAACAACCAGGTAGTGGTCGGCCTGATCGTCGATCTGTCGTACGCCAACCCGTTCCTGTCGCCGTTCGACGAGTTCCAGCGCCTCAAGCACCACCCGGTGATCAGCCAATACCTCGAAGGCGGCAAGCGCATCAGCTACGGCGCCCGCGCCCTGGCCAAGGGCGGCTTGAACTCGCTGCCAAAAATGGTCTTCGCCGGTGGCGCCCTGATCGGCTGCGACCTGGGCACCATGAACGTGGCCAAGATCAAAGGCAGCCACACAGCCATGAAATCCGGCATGCTCGCCGCCGACGCAGTGGCCGATGCCCTGCTGGCCGGTAGCGAAGGCGGCGATCAGCTCAACACTTACGTTGAAGCGTTCAAGGCCAGCTGGCTGTATGAAGAGCTGTTCGCCAGCCGTAACTTCGGCCCGGCCATGCATAAGTTCGGCCCGATGCTCGGCGCTGCGTTCAACTACGTTGACCAGAACTGGTTCGGCGGCAAGCTGCCGTTCACCCTGCACGACACCAAGCCAGACTACGCCTGCCTGAAGCTGGCAGCCGACTCGAAGAAAATCGACTATCCCAAGCCCGACGGCAAACTCAGCTTCGACAAGCTGAGCTCGGTGTTCCTCTCCAGCACCAACCATGAAGAAGAGCAGCCGTGCCACCTCAAGCTTGCCGATGCGAGCATCCCGATCGGCACCAACCTGCCGCTGTACGATGAGCCCGCTCAACGCTACTGCCCGGCGGGCGTGTACGAGGTTGTTACCCAGGAAGACGGCGCCAAGCGTTTCCAGATCAACGCCCAGAACTGCGTGCACTGCAAGACCTGTGACATCAAGGACCCTTCGCAGAACATCACCTGGGTCACGCCGGAAGGTGCCGGTGGTCCGACTTACCCGAACATGTAAGCCGGCCTTCCACTAAAAAAGCCCCCTCGCCTTGCGGCCAGGGGGCTTTTTAGTCTTCGCGGGGCAAGCCCGCTGCCGCACGCCTCGCGATCGAACTCAGCAACGCACGGCATCGTCTTCAAAGGCAATGACATCGCGGGCACCGAAGTGCATCGCCGTCAGCAATCCCACCGTACCCATTACCAGCGCAAACCCTGCACACACCCAGGGACTCCACGGCATCAGCGCGATCAGCATCAGCGGCGTGGTACTGGCCCACAGTGCGTAGGCAATGTTGTAGGTAAAGGAAATACCCGACACACGAACCGGCGCCGGAAACAAACCGACCATCACCGACGGCACCACCCCCACTACTCCGCACGCCAGCCCCGCCAGAGCATAGGCCACGCCTGGCCATTCCCAGCCGCTCACCAGGCTTGCATACAAGGCCCCAATACCCAGCGGCAGCATCAGGCTGTAGAACATCAGCGCACGCCAGGCACCGATGCGGTCAACCAGCAACCCGGCCAGCACACAGCCGATGTTGAGAAAAACGATGCCCATGCTGCTCAGGGCAAAGGTATGCCCGGCGCTCATGCCAAAGCGCTGCTGCATGATGGTCGGGGTGATCACCACCAGCACCACCACCGCCGAGGTCAGCACGCAGGTCAGCAGTACCGCTGGCGCCAGTGCCCGCCGATGCTCGCGCAACACGGTGCTCAGCGGAAAGGTCGGCGGTTGCTCACGACGCTCGCGCAAGGCCAGGAACACCGGTGTCTCGCTCAACCAGCGACGCAGCCACACCCCGATCACACCGAACACGCCGCCCAGCAGGAACGGATAGCGCCAGGCGTAGTCGAGAATCTCCTGGGCCGTGAACCACTGCGCCAGTGCTGTGGCCGTCAAGGCGCCGAGCAAGTAGCCAAACGTCAGGCCGGCCTGGAGAAAACCCAGGGCATAACCGCGCCGACCCACTGGCGCATGTTCGGCGACGAACACCCAGGCACTGGGCACCTCCCCGCCCACCGCCGCACCCTGCAGAATGCGCAGGGCCAGCAGGATCAGCGGGGCGAAGTAACCGATGTCGGCGTAGGTCGGCATGATGCCGATCAGCAAGCACGGCAGCGCCATCATCAGGATGCTCAGGCTGAAGACCTTCTTGCGCCCCAGGTGATCGGCAAAATGCGCCATCAGGATGCCGCCCAAGGGCCTGGCCAGGTAGCCGGTGACAAAAATGCCGAAGCTTTGCAGCAAGCGCAGCCACTCCGGCATGTCTGGCGGGAAGAACAGCTGGCTCAGGGTCAGGGCGAAGAACACGAAGATGATGAAATCGTAGATTTCCAGCGCGCCACCCAAGGCCGCCAGGCTCAAGGTCTTGTGGTCACTGCGGCTCAAGCGCGTCGCTGGCGCAGGCGTGGTGGCTGTCATAGGGGCATCCATCAATCAGTGGGCAGATCAACGCGCACTCCGGCGCGCCTGGGCAAACGCAAGAGGATAACAAAACGCACCCCAAGGGTGCGCAGGTGATAGCACTGTTCAGGACTGGCGGGAGAACGCACTCGAGCCGAAGCTCATCCGTCGTGGCGTATAAGCCGGATGCGGGATCCGCTCGGCAATATCCGGCAATTGGCCCAGCACCCTGGGTGCATCGATGATGCCCATGAAGGTTTGCAGGGTCTCGTTGTCGGGTACTTTGGGCAGGCTGATGTTCACTGCCTGGCGCTGGGCGTTCGGTATGGCGGGCACCTTCAGGTGCTGGGACTCGTACAGCAGGGCATGCTGGATCTGCGAATTGACCCGGCAGAAACGCTCGAAGTCGACGCCAACATGGTTGGCCAGGTCGATATTGCCCACCAGCAGATTGAAGGGCTGCAACGCACCTTGCACCAGGCGCTGCAGGTCCTCGAAGCATTCCACGGGGGCAATACGGTAATAGCCCATGCCGTTGAGCATCTTCTCCAGCTGCATCAACTGCATCGGGTGTTCGTCGGCGATCAGAATCCGCATCGATTTGTTTGGCATCGTCTATGACCAAGGCTTGAGAGCGTTAGTGACGTTCCTTGACCATACTGCGCCAATATTTCAACTACAGGCTGGAGGCGGGCAATCCGCCTGTGAAAGGGTCTTCACTGATAGTTGTAGGGAATCCGTCAGAAATCAAGCAAGGCCAGGACGGAATTTTCAACACCCCTGGCCGCCCGCCCCTAGCCCTCCCACTGACGCATGCGCACGCGGCAATGCTTCATGGCATTGACGATGTGCTTTTCCACCAGGCTGCGAGAGATCCCCAGGCGTTCGGCAATCTCCGGGTGCGACAGGCCTTCGAGTTTGCGCAGCAGAAAGCTGTCGCGACACGGTGCGCTCAACTCATCGAGTGCCCGCTGCATCAATACCAGTCGCTGGCGCAGCTCCATGTCGTGGGACGGTGCCGGGGAAAAGAAACGCTCATCGGTGTCGAGCACGTCCAGCGGCTCGACCTGCCGCAACAAGCCGCGGCGATGTCCGTCGATGACCAGATTCAGGGCCGTGCGGTAGAGAAAGGCGCGGGGGTGTTCGATGTCGGAGTCGCCCGTGCGTTCCAGCACGCGGGTGTAGGCGTCATGGGCAACGTCTTCGGCCGCCTGGCGGTTACCCAGGCGAGCACAAAGGAAACTCACCAATTCTCGATAGTAGTTTTCCAACACAACACCTGGCCGCGACGACGGCATCTTCCTGACTCTGTTTATAGCGTGAGTGTATCGAGCAGATATGAATGATGGCAGTTTGCGATAATACAAATTACAATCATTTGCATCAAGCTTGCCCCCCGGAACACTGCTCCACCTGATCACTCGCTCACTGTATCCCTGCACCCTTTTCGGTTGGAACCCTGCATGAGACGTCCTTCAAACAAATGCCGACTGCTTCTTTGCGGCCTTGGCCTGCTCAGCCTGAGCGCCCTGTTCGCGTGGAAGACCCTGCCTGCCAGCGGCGACCCTCTGAGTACGGTCAGCGTCACCCGCAATGATATCGAAAGCAGCGTCACGGCACTGGGCACATTGCAGCCCAGACGCTACGTGGATGTCGGCGCCCAGGCGTCCGGGCAGATCCGCAAGCTCCATGTAGAGGTCGGCGACGAGGTCAAGGCCGGCCAACTGCTGGTCGAGATCGACCCCTCGACCCAACAGGCCAAGCTCGATGCCGGACGCTTCTCCATCGACAACCTCAAGGCACAGCTCGCCGAACAGCAGGCCCAGTACCAGCTGGCCGAGCAGCAGTACAAGCGCCAACGCAACCTGGCCGCCGGCGGTGCAACCCGCGACGAAGACGTGCAAAGTGCCCAGGCCCAGCTCAAGGTGACCCAGGCCCGCATCGACATGTACCGCGCCCAGATCCGCCAGGCCCAGGCGAACCTGCGCAGCGACGAAGCCGAGCTGGGCTACACCCGCATCTATGCACCGATGTCCGGCACCGTGGTAGCCGTCGATGCCCGCGAGGGTCAGACCCTCAACGCCCAGCAACAGACCCCCTTGATCCTGCGGATCGCCAAGCTGTCACCGATGACCGTCTGGGCCCAGGTATCGGAAGCCGATATCGGTCATGTCAAACCCGACATGGCGGCCTATTTCACCACCCTGGCGGGCGGCAAGCGTCGCTGGAACAGCACGGTCCGCCAGATCCTCCCGGTACCGCCCAAACCGCTGGACCAGTCCGGCCAGGGCGGCGGCGACCCGGCCAGTGCGAGCGGCAGCGGCGCCAGCGGCAAAGTGGTGCTGTACACCGTGCTGCTGGATGTCGAGAACCCCGACAACGCCCTGATGGCCGAAATGACGACCCAGGTGTTCTTCGTCGCCGGGCGCGCCAGCAAGGTGCTGACCGTGCCCGTGGCAGCCCTGGATGACGACGCCAGCGCCGAAAACATGCGTATCGGCCAGGTGCTGGGCGCCAACGGCAAGGTCGAGCAGCGCCGGGTACGCACCGGGCTCAGCGACCGCTTGCGGGTGCAGGTGCTCGACGGCCTGACCGAAGGTGAGCGGCTGTTGATCGGCGCCCCCGTTGCCAGCGGAGGTTGAGGTGAGTACACCGCTGATCGAACTGCGCGACATCCGCAAATCCTATGGCGGGGTCGACACCCCCAAGGTCGAGGTGGTGCGCGGCATCAGCCTGGCCATCCACCCCGGCGAGTTCGTGGCCATCGTCGGCGCCTCCGGTTCCGGCAAGTCGACCCTGATGAACATCCTCGGCTGCCTGGACCGCCCCACCTCTGGCGAGTACCTGTTCGCAGGCAAGAACGTGGCCGACCTGGACAGCGACGAGCTGGCCTGGCTGCGCCGCGAGGCGTTCGGTTTCGTGTTCCAGGGCTACCATCTGATCGCCTCGGGTTCGGCCCAGGAAAACGTCGAGATGCCGGCGATCTATGCCGGCACACCTGCCGCCGAACGCCATGCCCGTGCGGCCGCCCTGCTGGATCGACTGGGGCTCGCCAGCCGTACCGGCAACCGCCCCCACCAACTCTCCGGCGGCCAGCAGCAACGGGTGTCGATTGCCCGGGCATTGATGAACGGCGGCCATATCATTCTCGCCGACGAACCCACCGGCGCCCTCGACAGCCAGAGCGGCGCCGAGGTCATGGCCTTGCTCGACGAGCTGGCCAGCCAGGGCCATGTGGTCATCCTGATCACCCATGACCGTGAGGTGGCCGCGCGGGCCAAGCGCGTCATCGAGATCCGCGACGGCCTGATTGTCAGCGATTCGACCAACGAAGACGCCGGCGAGCAAGGCCATGCCCCCGGCCTGCAGGCCGAAGACCTGCGCCAGCGCCTGGACCAGGGCGCCACCCATAGCGACGCCTGGAAAGGCGAACTGCTCGAGGCCCTGCAAGCGGCCTGGCGGGTCATGTGGATCAACCGCTTTCGCACCGCCCTGACCCTGCTTGGCATCGTCATCGGCGTGGCGTCGGTGGTGGTCATGCTGGCCGTCGGCGAAGGCAGCAAGCGCCAGGTCATGGCGCAGATGGCCGCGTTCGGCTCCAACATCCTTTACCTGAGTGGCAGCGCACCGACCCTGCGCGATCCGGCCGGCATCGTGACCCTGAATGATGTCGCCGCGGTGGGCAGCCTGCCCCAGGTGAAGATGATCATGCCCGTGATCGGCAACACGCTGATGGTGCGCTACGGCAATAACAACCAGCAGTTCTATGTCGGCGGCAACAACACCTACTTCTCGGAAATCTTCAACTGGCCCGTGGTCGAGGGCAGCTTCTTCACCGAAGCCGACGAGCAGGCCGCAGCCGCTGTGGCGGTGATCGGCCAGAAGGTCAAGGAGAAGCTGCTGGGCGATCAGGTCGATCCCATCGGCCAGTACATCCTGGTCGAGAACGTGCCTTTCCAGGTGGTCGGTGTACTGGAGGGCAAAGGCGCCAGTTCCGGCGACCAGGACAGCGACGAGCGCATCGTCGTGCCCTACTCCGCCGCGGCCATCCGCCTGTTCGGCAGCCGCGACCCGGAGTACGTGACGATCGCCGCCGCCGACTCGCGGCGGGTCGCCGAAACGGAAGCGGCCATCGACAAGCTGATGCGCAAACTGCACAACGGCAAGCACGACTTTGAACTGAGCAACGACGCCGCGCTGATCCAGGCCGAAGCGCGTACCCAGAACACCCTGTCGCTGATGCTCGGCTCGATCGCCGCCATCTCCTTGCTGGTCGGCGGCATCGGGGTGATGAACATCATGCTGATGACTGTGCGCGAACGCACCCGTGAAATCGGCATCCGCATGGCCACCGGCGCGCGGCAGCGCGACATCCTGCGGCAGTTCCTCAGTGAAGCGGTGTTGCTCTCGATGGTCGGCGGCCTCACCGGCATCGTCCTGGCCGTACTGATCGGCGGCGCCTTGCTGCTGGCCAACATCGCCGTGGCCTTCTCCCTGACCGCCGTCCTCGGCGCCTTTGCCTGCGCGGTGGCTACCGGCGTGGTGTTCGGCTTCATGCCGGCACGCAAAGCCGCCCAACTCGACCCGGTCAAAGCCCTTACCAGCGAATAATCCATGAACCTGCCCAGCCGTCTCAGCCTGCTTTCCATCAGCCTGTTCATCGCCGCCTGCAGCGCCACGCCCACGCCACCGCAGAGTGGATTGCAAGCGCCGGCAGACTGGCAAAGCCTGGACGCCAGCACCGATCAGCCGTTGCCTGGCGAACACTGGTGGCAACAGTTTGCCAGCGCACCGCTCAATCATCTGATCGAGCGGGCACGCCTTGGCAGCTTCGACCTGGCCGCTGCCGCAGCGCGCGTCCGCCAGGCCCAGGCCTCGGCGGTGATCGCCGGCGCGCCGCTGCTGCCGGAGGTCACGTTCGGCCTGGACGCCAGCCGTCAGCGCCTGCTGCGCGGCTATGGTTTCGACCAGCTCGACGCCAGCGACTACGACCGCACCAGCACGTCCTTCAACACCCGCCTGAGCGCCAGCTACGAGATCGACTTCTGGGGCGGCAAACGCGCGGCCCGCGACAGCGCCCTGCATGGCCTGGATGCCAGCCGCTTCGATCGCCAGACCGTCGAACTGACCTTGCTCAGCGGCGTCGCCAACAGCTACCTGCAAAGCCTGGCCCTGGCCGAACAGGTACGCATCGCCCGGCTCAACCTGGCCAATGCACAGGACGTGTTGCGCCTGGTGCAGACCCGCTACGACTCAGGATCGGCCACCGCCCTGGAGCTTGCCCAGCAGCGCAGCCTCGTGGCCGGACAAGCACGCCAGGTGCCGCTGTTCGAGCAGCAACTGCAAGAAGCCCGGATCACCCTGGCGACCTTGCTGGGTGACCCGGTGCAACAGCTGCCGCCTATCCAGGAAACCATCGACGGGCTGCGCTGGCCCGGCATCGGCAGTGGCGTGCCCAGCGACCTGCTTAGCCGCAGGCCGGATATCGCCGCCGCCGAAGCGCGGCTGGCGGCGGCCCGGGCGGATGTCACCGTGGCCCGAGCGGCGATGCTGCCAAGCGTTACCCTGGGCGCCGATCTGGGCTCGGGTGCCGACACCTTCGCCCATATCCTGCGCAGCCCCTACTACACCCTGAGTGCGGGGCTCGCCGCACCGATCTTCAACAACGGCCGGTTGAGCGCCGAACGCGACAAGGCCCGGGCCGTGGAAGAGGAACTGCTGGAGAGCTACCGCGCCAGCATCATGGGCGGCTTTGCCGATGTCGAAAAAGCGCTGACCGGCATCAACGGCGTGGACAACCAGCGCCAGTGGCAGGACCAGGAAGTCGAACAGGCGCGCATCGCCTTCACCCTGTCCGAAAGCCGCTACCGAGCCGGCGCCGAAACCTTGCTGACGGTGCTTGAAACCCAGCGCACCCTGTATCAGGCCCAGGACCAGCAAGTGCAGCTGCGCCTGGCACGGCTGCAGGGCAGTGTGGCGCTGTACAAGGCATTGGGTGGGGGGTGGCAGGTCCGGTAAGCACATCTGCGCCGCACCCGCCTGCCTGTGCCGAACCTGATCAGCTGCTGCGCAGCGGGACCTGCAGCAGCACCCGCAATCCGTCGCTGCGGCTGTCGAAGCGCAGGGTACCGGCGCAGCGCTGGACGATGGCCTGGACAATCGCCAGGCCCAGGCCGCAACCGCCGCTCTGGCCATGACGCCAGAAGCGTTCAGTCAGGTGTTCCAGATCCTGCTCGGCGATACCGGGGCCGTGATCGCGCACGGTGAAGGCCACACGGTCCTTGTCCATCTGCACCGCCAGCTCCACTGGCTCGGTGCCCAGGGTATGGCGCAGGGCGTTGTCCAGCAGATTGCGCAAGGCCGTTACTGCCAGGGGCGCCGGCATGCCCAGATAAACCTGGGCGGCGCCTGGGTCCAGTTGCAACGCGATGCGCTGCGAATCACCCAAGCCAGTGTCCTGGATGGCCTGGCGCGCGACCTGCTCGGCGCTGCACTGCATGCCGTCCTCGAACGACAGGCTGCCCTCCACCCGCGCCAGCAACAGCAATTGCTCCAGGGTCCGGTGCAGTCGGTCGGCGCCCTGTTCGGCATGTTCTAGCGCCTGCTCACGGACAGCACCATCGGTCATGCGCGCCACCTGCAAGTGGGTCTTGATCGCGGTCAGGGGGGTGCGCAGCTCATGGGCGGCATCGTCGGTCAGCCGGCGTTCACGCTCGATGGTCTGGGCGATGCGCTGGAACAACTGGTTCTGGGTATCGAGCAGCGGCTGCAATTCGCTGGGCAGGCCACGCACCTGCAAGGGCTCCAATGCATCGGGGCTACGCCTGCGCAGGGCATCGCGCATGCGGTTGAGCGGCGCCAGGCCCTTGCCGACACCGATCCACAGCAGCCCCAGGCTCCCCAGCAGGGCTACCAGTACCGGCGCCGAGGCGGCCAGCAGGATCGAGCGGTTCAGCGCCTCGCGCTCCTGATGACGGTCTGCCGTGGTGATGCGCACATCGCCCCGGTAATAGGTGAAGGTTCGCCAGCGCGCATCGTCAATGGTCTGGTCGCGAAAACCGCTGCGATCATCGTTGAGCACCTGGTCGTTGCTGTGGTTGCGGGCAATGATTTCGCCGCGCAGCGAACTGACCTGACAGGCCATGCCATCGGGCACGCTGAGCTGGTCGGCACTGATCTTGGTGCTCTCGCCTTTGCTCACCAGCGGCTGGGGCATCTGGTCGATCAAACCGGCGACCATCCGCGCCGAGGCCACCAGGCGCTGGTCCAGGGAGAACATCATCTGGTGGCGCAGGTCGCGCAGCATCCAGGCCGCCGCCAGCGCCCAAATGACCACGAATGCAGCCCCCAGGATCAGGGTCAGGCGTACACGCAGGCTCATGATTGCGACGTCTCGGGCAGTTGCGCAGGGCCCAGGCGATAACCCAGGCCGCGTACGGTTTCGACAATGCCATTGCCCAGCTTGCGGCGCAGGTGATGGATATGCACGTTCAAGGCGTTGCTCTCGACCTCGTCGCCAAAGCCGTAGACGCTGTCCTTGAGTTGTTCGCTGGACAGCACCCGACCCCGGTTGTGCAGCAGTGCCTGCAGCAGTGCCTGCTCACGCCGGGACAAGTCCACCGGCACACCGCCCAGGCAGGTTTCGCGGCTGCTGGGGTCGTAGCTGAGCGGTCCATGTTCGATGATATTGACCGCCCTTCCTGCCGCCCGGCGCAACAAGGTATGCAGGCGCGCCGCCAGTTCCCGCAGGTCGAAAGGCTTCAACAGGTAATCGTCGGCACCGGCCTGCAGGCCGTCGACCCGGTCGGTGATGGCATCGCGGGCGGTCAGCACCAGCACCGGCAGGCTATGGCCCTGCTGGCGCAGGCGCTGGAGCAGCTTGAGCCCGTCCTCGTCGGGCAGGCCCAGGTCCAGCACCATCACATCGAAGGCTGCGGCCTGCAGCATCGCCTGGGCAGCACTGGCCGTGGCCACCCGGTCCACGGTCATGCCCTGGGCGGTCAGCCCGGCGGCGATGCCGCTGGCAATCAGGTCGTCATCCTCGCAGAGCAGTACGTGCATGGTGGGTCTCGGGGCTAAAAGTGGGCAGTGAAGCGCAGGCGCATTAAGCCAGGATTATGCCGTGACAGGGCCGCAACGTCGCGGCCGGGCCGACAATCGACGCCAACGGGTTAACACTCGGTTAATCGAACATGGCCAGGATCGACCGTTCATCGCACTGCCAAGGCTTCGAGATGCGCGCTTTACTGATTGTCCTGATGTTCCTATTCAGCGGCCTGACCCAGGCCAACCCCTTTGCCCAAAGCGACTTCCTGCCGGTGGACAAGGCGTTCGTGTTCAGCAGCGAACGACTGGCCAGCGGCGAAATGCGCCTGCACTGGAAAATCACCGACGGCTACTACCTGTACCAGAAGCGCCTGAAGTTCGACGGCCTGCCCGCCGAGCAGCAGCCCGCTTTGCCAGAAGCCCTGCCCCACCAGGATGAGTACTTCGGTGAAACCCAGGTGTACCGCGGCGAGCTGGAGCTGATTCTGCCCGCCGACGCGCGCGGCTCGTTGCGCATGGGTTGGCAAGGCTGTGCCGATGCCGGCCTGTGCTACCCGCCGCAGACCAACCTGGTCAGCCTGAGCGACACCCCGGCCACCGAGCAGGCGACCGCGCAGGCCAGCGACCAGGCCCTGGCCGGCGGCCTTGCGCAGTCGAGCCTGGCCTGGAGCCTGCTGGCCTTCCTCGGGCTTGGCCTGCTGCTGGCCTTTACCCCGTGCTCGCTGCCGATGCTGCCGATTCTCGCCGGGCTGGTGCTGGGCAATGGTGTCAGCGCCCGCCGTGGCTGGGCGCTGGCCAGTGTGTATGTACTGAGCATGGCCCTGGTGTACGCCGCCCTCGGGGTGGTCGCCGCCGTGCTGGGTGCAAGCCTGCAAGCCTGGCTGCAGCAACCCTGGCTGCTCGGCACCCTGGCCGGTTTGTTCGTGCTGCTGGCCTTGCCGATGTTCGGCGCCTTCGAGCTGCAGTTACCCGTCTGGCTGCGTGACCGCCTGGAACGCGCCGGGCATGGCACCCGGGGCGGCAACCTCTATGGCGCGGCCTTGCTGGGCGCCCTGTCGGGGCTGCTGATGGGGCCCTGCATGACCGCCCCGCTGGCCGGTGCGCTGCTCTATATCGCCCAGAGTGGCAACGCGCTGCATGGCGCCCTGGTGCTGTTCACCCTGGGCCTGGGCATGGGCTTGCCGCTGCTGTTGCTGGTCACCGTGGGCAATCGCTACCTGCCACGCCCCGGCCCGTGGATGAACCTGGTCAAGGGCCTGTTCGGCTTCGTGTTCCTGGCCATGGCGCTGTATACCCTGCGCACCGTGCTTGAGCCTTCGCTGTGGCTGGCCCTGGCCGGTGCCTGGCTGATCGCCCTGGCCTGGGCGGCGTGGCCGGCGCTGCATAACCTGCGCGCCGTACGTGCCGCGCCGCTGCTGGTGGGCTTCTGGGGCAGTCTGCTGCTGATCGGCGCCGCTGCCGGTGGCGACGATCCCTGGCAGCCGCTGCAACCGTTTCGTGGCGGCAGCAGCGCGGTAGCCAGCGCCGTGCACACCGACGCCTTTGTCACCGTGACCCAGCCAGCCGAGTTGCAGCGCGAACTGGATGCGGCCAAAGCCCAGGGCCAGTGGGTAATGCTGGACTACTATGCCGACTGGTGTGTGTCGTGCAAGGTGATGGAAAAGCAGGTGTTCGCCCGCGCCGACGTACTGGCCGCACTGAGCGGCGTACGCCTGATACGCCTGGATGTGACCGCCGATGCAGCGCCGAGTCGCGAGTTGATGCAGCGCTACCAGGTACCGGGCCCGCCCAGCCTGATCTGGATCGGGCCGGAGGGCAGCGAACGTCGGGCGCGCCGTATCACCGGTGAAGTCGACGCAAAGAACTTCCTCGAACAATGGGCCCAGACCCGGAGTCAAGGCTGATGCTGACCGTAAACCTCGGGCCGTTGACCATGGCCATGAACCACCTGCTGCTGCTCTGCGCACTGGCCCTGGCGAGCCTGGTGGGCTGGCGGGTAGCCAAACGCGGAGGCGACAACCCCGAGTCGGTGCTGTTCAGCCTGTTCCTGCTGGGCTTGCTCGCCGCCCGCCTGGGTTTTGTGCTCAGCTACTGGCCCATGTACCGCGACGACCCGCTGCAGATCGTCGACCTGCGTGATGGCGGCTTCCTGCTCTGGCCCGGTGTGCTGGCGGTGGCTGCCGGCGCCTTGTGGCAAGGCTTTCGCCGCCCCACCCTGCGCCGTCCGCTGGGCTGGGGCCTGTTCAGTGGCGCGCTGTTCTGGCTGCTGGGCAGCCTGGGCAGCCACCTGTATGAACAAGGCACGCAATTGCCCGACACCAGCCTGCGCAAGGCCGACGGCCAGGCCGTCCAGCTCAGCGCCTACCGTGGCCGGCCCCTGGTGATCAACCTCTGGGCCACCTGGTGCCCGCCGTGCCGCCGTGAAATGCCGGTACTCCAGCAAGGCCAGAATGAACGCCCGGACATCACCTTCCTGTTCGTCAACCAGGGTGAGTCGCCACAAACGGTCAGTAACTTTCTCGCCACCACCGGCCTGAACCTGTCCCATGTGCTGTTCGACAGCGGCGGCCAACTGGCCCAACAAGTCGGCTCCATGGCCCTGCCCACCACCTTGTTCTACAACGCCGACGGTCGACTGGTCGGCAGCCACCTGGGCGAGCTGTCGCGGGCCAGCCTGCGCCACGCCCTGGAATCTTTCGAGCGCCCCGCCGCACCCGCTGTCTCCGACACTTCAAGGAATGACACATGCACGCTTTGCTGAAACTGCCCCTCACGCTCACCCTCGGCCTGCTGGCCAGCCAGGCGGCGATTGCCGAAGACCTGCCCAAGGCTGTCCAGCAGATGGAAGCCAAAGGGGTAAAAATCAAAGGCAGCTTCGATGCGCCCAATGGGCTGCGCGGTTATGCCGGTGAATACCAGAACCGCGGCATGGCCTTGTACCTGACGCCCGATGGCAAGCACGTACTGGTCGGTAGCCTGTTCGATGAACAGGGCCAGGACCTGAGCGAGGCGCCCCTGGAAAAACTGGTCTACGCCCCGATGGCCAAGGAGGTCTGGGCGAAGATGGAAAAAACCGCCTGGATTGCCGACGGCAAGGCCGATGCACCACGCATCGTCTACCTGTTCAGCGACCCGAACTGCCCCTACTGCAACATGTTCTGGCAGCAGGCGCGGCCGTGGGTCGAGTCGGGCAAGGTGCAGTTGCGCCACATCATGGTTGGCATCATCCGTGAAGACAGCCCGGGCAAGTCGGCCGCGCTGCTGGCCAGCAAAGACCCGGTCAAGGCCCTGAACACTCACGAGAAGGCCGGCAAGGCCAGCACCCTCAAGGCCCTGGAGAAAATCCCCGCCGACGTCCAGGCCAAGCTCGATGCCAACCTGGCCACCATGGAAGAACTGGGCCTGTCGGCAACCCCGGCGATCTTCTACCTCGACGAGCAACAACAGCTGCAAACCCAGCAAGGTGCGCCACGGCCGGAAATGCTGGGCAAGATCCTGGGCAAACGCTGACAGCCTGTGTTCAGTCAGCCCCGGGCTGGCTGACGATGATCTGGTAAGGCTCGAAGATACGCAGCAGCTCGCCCTGGTCACGCAGTTGCTGCAACAGGCCGGCGAACGCCTCAGCACTGATCGGTGCACCGGGACGCAGCAAGGCATAGTGGTGATAGACCTGGTCAACCCGCTCCGACGTGCGCAACGCCTGGGCGCTTTGCGGGTTGCGGGCCTGGAAGTCACTCAGGTAGGAACGGGTGACCAGGGCGATGTCTGCCCGGCCGCGCTGGACCATCAGCAGGTTGCTGTCGTGGGAATAGGTCAAGGTCACCTTGAAATGTTCGACCAGGTACTTGGGGTCGGACTTGAAGTCGGCAAAGGCGTAGTGATAGCCGCTGTACAGGGCCAGGCGCTTGCCCGTGAGGTCGGCAAAATAGCTTTCGTCGCGCTCGGGCAGGTGCTGGGTGACATACACCTCGGCATCCTCCAGCCCCATGTCTACCGCCACGTGGGGAATGTCCTGCCAGTCCCACTGGGGGTTCTCGAAGATCGCCATGTCGGTGCGACCTTGCTTGAAATCGCCAAAGCGGCGGGGGATCGAGGTGGGCACCAGGACGAACCGATAGTGCTGCTGGGCAGCGTTCAAGGCATCGACCAACTGCGGCAACAAACCGGTGTCGGCACCCTTCTCGGGGCGCACGGTATAAGGAGGGAAATGCGCCGCGCCGATTTTGACTTCGATTTCCTCACGCGCCTGGGCGGGAATCGCCATCCACAGGGTGGTGAACATGAACAGCAAGAATCTGGCCTGTGCCATGGGCGTTGGAGTCAAAGCAACACACTCTTTGCGGGTTTGAGCCGAATTGAACCTAAGCTAGGCGTTTTCCGTGCGCGGTACAACAGCCGATTGTGCCAAAAGGCCAGCAAGCAGCATTTCGCCAGGGGATACCCCAGAGGCCCGACTTTGGCTACGCTCTAGCGAGTCTTGCAAGGGAGCCTACTATGGGCCATTGGCTGGTGATCGACCTGGAAGCAACCACGGATGACGGCGGTTGGCCAATCACGGATATGGAAGTCATTGAAATCGGAGCGACACTGGTCAACCGCCAGGGTCGTGAGGTGGATCATTTCCAGCGCTTCATCAAACCGCGGCGCCGCCCGCAACTGACCCCCTTCTGCCGTGAACTGACCCACATCAGTCAGGCCAATGTCGACACAGCCGTGGCGTTCAGAGAGGTGTGGGGGCAGTTCGAGCGCTGGATCGGGCACCATCGGGCACAGCTTGAGGCCTGGGTCAGCTGGGGTGACTACGACCGCCAGCAATTGCTGCAGGAATGGCAACTGCACGATGTCCAGAGCCTGCTGGCCACGGTGCCGCACATCAACCTCAAGCAACGCTTTGCCAAGGCCCGGCATCTGCAACGGCCACTGGGCCTCAATGGTGCATTGCAGCTGGCCGGGTTGCAGTTCAGCGGCCAGCAGCACCGGGCCCTGGAAGACGCCCGCAACACCGCGCGCCTGCTGCCCTTGACCCTGCCGCCCAGCGGCCTTTGAAAGCGGATGACGGCGCCGGGAGCCTTGGGCATACTGGCCAGCCTTTTCAGCCCCTTTTCAGGAGTCGCCCATGTTTAAAGTCAACGAGTACTTTGATGGCACGGTCAAGTCGATCGCTTTCGGCACTGCCGAAGGCCCGGCCACTGTTGGCGTGATGGCCCCCGGCGAGTACGAGTTCGGCACTGCCCAGCGTGAAATCATGCACGTGGTGTCGGGCGCCCTGACCGTCAAACTGCCTGACAGCGACAACTGGGAAACCTTCAGCGCCGGTAGCCAGTTCAACGTGCCCGCCAACAGCAAGTTCCAGCTGAAGGTCGCGGTGGACACTGCCTACCTGTGCGAATATCGCGGGTAAGCCATTATCGCGGGGCAAGCCCGCTCCAGTAGGAGCGTGCTTGCCCCGCGATACCCTGCTACGGCAAAAACCCCACAATGTGGTCCGCAGCCGTCTGCAAATGATCCGCATGACTGAACCCCGACGCCTTCAACGGCTTCAAATCGTGATCCCCCGCCTCTAGCCAGCACACCTCGATCGCCGGCGATAACACATACCCTTCCACCGCCTGCCGATTCCCCAGGGCATCTCGCTCGCCCTGAATGATCAGCGTCGGCGTCTTCAATTCGGCCAGGTGCGCCACCCGCGGCTTCTCCGGCTTGCCCGCCGCGTAAAACGGATACCCCAGGCACACCAGCGCATCGGCGCCCAGTTCGTCCGCCAGCAAGCTGGCCATGCGCCCGCCCATGGACTTGCCGCCGATGGCCAGCGTCCCAGTGACCAAAGGTCGCACCAGCCCATACACCTCACGCCAGCACTCAAGCAATTTGGCCTGCGGATTTGGCGGCCTTTTGCCACCATCAAGGCGCCGTTGCGCCATGTACGGAAACTCGAAGCGCAGCACCCCCAGCCCTTGTGCCGCCAGCCTTTGCGCGATGTCGTCCATGAACGCGCTGTCCATCGGCGCCCCCGCGCCATGGGCCAGGATCAGGCACCGCGAAGGTGCGCCATCCCCCTGATTTTGCGGGGCATTCCAGCGCCAGCCGCGGTTTTTGACCAGCTGTGCCCATTGATCCCCGTCAATACCGGCCAGTTGCCCATTACTCATGCTTGCCTCGCTGTTTAGTCTGCCTATAACCGTGGATGGGAACCCATACATGAACACAACCTGCAGTACCGCCTACAACTACAAGGTGGTCCGCCAATTCGCCATTATGACGGTGGTGTGGGGAATCGTCGGGATGGGGCTCGGCGTTTTTCTCGCCGCGCAACTCGTCTGGCCTTCGCTCAACTTCGATCTCCCCTGGACCAGCTTTGGACGCCTGCGTCCACTGCACACCAACGCGGTGATCTTCGCCTTCGGCGGTTGCGCACTGTTTGCCGCCTCCTACTACTCGGTCCAGCGTACCTGCCAGACCACCCTGTTCTCTCCACGCCTTGCCGCCTTTACCTTCTGGTCATGGCAACTGGTGATCGTGCTGGCTGCCATCACGCTGCCGCTGGGTTATACCAGCTCCAAGGAGTACGCCGAACTGGAATGGCCGATCGACATCCTGATCACCATCGTCTGGGTCGCCTACGCCGTGGTGTTCTTCGGCACCCTGATGAAGCGCACCACCAAGCACATTTATGTGGGTAACTGGTTCTTCGGTGCATTCATCATCACCGTGGCCATCCTGCACATCGTCAACAACCTGGAACTGCCGGTCAGCCTGACCAAGTCCTACTCGCTGTACAGCGGCGCCACTGACGCCATGGTGCAGTGGTGGTACGGCCACAACGCCGTGGGCTTCTTCCTGACGGCTGGCTTCCTGGGCATGATGTATTACTTCGTGCCCAAGCAGGCCGAGCGCCCGGTGTATTCCTATCGCCTGTCGATCGTGCACTTCTGGGCGCTGATCACCCTGTACATCTGGGCAGGCCCGCACCACCTGCACTACACCGCCCTGCCCGACTGGGCCCAGTCGCTGGGCATGATCATGTCGCTGATCCTCCTGGCCCCGAGCTGGGGCGGCATGATCAACGGCATGATGACCCTCTCCGGTGCCTGGCATAAGCTGCGCAGCGACCCGATCCTGCGCTTCCTGGTGGTGTCGCTGGCGTTCTACGGCATGTCGACCTTTGAAGGCCCGATGATGGCGATCAAGACCGTCAACGCCCTGTCCCACTACACCGACTGGACCATCGGCCACGTACACGCCGGAGCCCTGGGCTGGGTAGCGATGATATCGATCGGCGCCCTGTACCACATGATCCCGAAAGTCTTCGGTCGCGAGCAGATGCACAGCATCGGCCTGATCAACGCGCACTTCTGGCTGGCCACCATCGGCACCGTGCTCTACATCGCCTCGATGTGGGTCAACGGCATCGCCCAGGGCCTGATGTGGCGTGCAGTCAACGCCGACGGCACCCTGACCTACTCCTTCGTCGAAACCCTGGTGGCCAGCCACCCTGGCTTCATCGTGCGCTTCGTCGGCGGGGCGATCTTCCTGACCGGCATGCTGCTGATGGCCTGGAACACCTGGCGCACCGTGCGTGCTCCAGTGGCCGCGACCACCCCTGCCGCTGCGCAGCTGGCCTGAGGAGACCGAGATGAAACACGAAGTAATCGAGAAAAACGTCTTCCTGCTGGTGCTGTTGATGGTGTTTGCCGTCAGCATCGGCGGCCTGACCCAGATCGTCCCGTTGTTTTTCCAGGACGTCACCAACAAGCCGGTGGAGGGTATGAAGCCCTATACCGCGCTGCAGCTCGAAGGCCGCGACATCTACATCCGCGAAGGCTGTGTGCAGTGTCACTCGCAGATGATCCGTCCGTTCCGTGCCGAGACCGAGCGCTACGGCCACTACTCGGTAGCCGGTGAAAGCGTCTGGGACCACCCGTTCCTGTGGGGTTCCAAGCGTACCGGTCCAGACCTGGCCCGGGTTGGCGGTCGTTACTCCGATGACTGGCACCGTGCTCACCTGTACAACCCGCGCAACGTCGTGCCCGAGTCAAAGATGCCGGCCTACCCGTGGCTGGTGGCAAGTCAGGTCGACAGCAGCCACACCGAGACCAAGCTGCGCACCCTGCGCACCCTGGGCGTGCCGTACACCGATGCCGATATCAGCGGCGCGGTTGAATCGCTCAAGGGCAAATCCGAAATGGATGCGCTGGTTGCCTACCTGCAGGTGCTGGGCACCGCGATCAAGAACAAGAGGTAAGGGCCATGGACTTGACACTGGATATCGGCCAGCTGCGCGGCCTGGGCACCCTGCTGGTGGCCATCGCCTTCATCGGCCTGTCGCTGTGGGTGTTCAACGGTCGGCGCGACCGGGAATTTGCCGAAGCCAGCCTGCTGCCGTTCGCCGACGACCGCCTGGCACCCGCCAACGAACCCGAATCGAGGAGTAACGGGCAATGACCACCTTCTGGAGTACGTACATCAGCGTACTGACCATCGGCAGCCTGATCGGCCTGACCTGGCTGTTGCTGGCAACGCGCAAGGGCGAAAAGCCCGGCACCAGCGACGAGACCATGGGCCACAGCTTCGACGGCATCGAGGAGTACGACAACCCGCTGCCCAAGTGGTGGTTCTGGCTGTTCGTCGGCACCCTGGCGTTCGGGGTCGGCTACCTGATCCTCTACCCCGGCCTCGGCAACTGGAAAGGCATCCTGCCCGGTTATGAAAATGGCTGGACCCAGGTCAACGAATGGCAGAAGGAAATGGACAAGGCGGACGCCAAGTTCGGCCCGATCTTCGCCAAGTTCGCTGCCATGCCGGTGGAAGAAGTGGCCAAGGACCCCCAAGCGTTGAAAATGGGCGGCCGCCTGTTCGCCTCCAACTGCGCGGTGTGCCACGGCTCCGACGCCAAGGGCGCCTACGGCTTCCCCAACCTCACCGACAAGGATTGGCGCTGGGGCGGCGAGCCTGAAACCATCAAGCAGTCGATCATGAGCGGTCGCCACGGCGTGATGCCGGCGTGGGCCGAAGTGATCGGCGAGCAAGGTGTGGCCGATGTTGCCGGCTTCGTGCTGACCAACCTCGACGGGCGCAAGTTGCCTGAAGGCACCAAGGCCGACATCGCCAATGGCCAGAAGCTGTTCGCCGCCAATTGCGTGGCCTGCCACGGCCCTGAAGGCAAGGGCACCCCGGCGATGGGCGCGCCAGACCTGACCCACCCGCAAGCGTTCATCTACGGCTCAAGCTTTGCCCAGCTGCAGCAGACCATCCGTTACGGCCGCCAGGGCCAGATGCCTGCCCAGCAAGAGATCCAGGGCAACGACAAGGTCCATCTGCTGGCTGCCTATGTCTACAGCCTGTCCCAGGAAGAACCGGCCCAGGGCGAGAGCCTGACTGCCAAGTAAAATCTTCGCGCAACTGAGCCTTGACTCGAACCGCCGCCTCCACCCGGATGCGGCGGTTCCGTTTCCCGCTTGCGACCAAGTGTCGCACCTCCCCCGCCACCGCGCCTTGCACCCGCCTTGATCACAACTAAGCTTGTTGCCACAGCGACCGCGACCGAAGGGCCGATGAACCGCACGGGCGGTCGTGCCGGTTGAAGAATGCGTGCAAAGGTAGATGGGATCGGCTCGACCTCTTCGTACCCGTACCGGGCCAACGAAAAATGGTCACAGCAAGCTTGACCGATTGGACAAGAAAATGTGAATAACGGTACACATATCAAACAGATAATTGTGTACACTTCGTCCGCCAATTATGCTCGGAACAGCGGTAGACCGGGCTTTGGCAAAGGTCGGCGCGGGAGCCATCGCGTTGCAATAACCACACGGTTTATACATACTTGCGCCGATTTTTTAACCTACAAAAACACCCAAACCGTGGAACCTTAGAATGAGCACAGCAATCAGTCCGACTGCTTATAACTATAAGGTCGTCCGCCAGTTCGCCATCATGACGGTGGTCTGGGGGATCCTTGGCATGGGGCTTGGCGTTTTCATCGCCTCGCAACTGGTATGGCCCCAGCTCAACCTGGACCTGCCATGGACGAGCTTTGGCCGCCTGCGCCCACTGCACACCAACCTGGTGATTTTCGCCTTCGGTGGCTGTGCACTGTTTGCCACTTCTTATTATGTCGTGCAGCGAACCTGCCAGACGCGACTGATTTCCGACAGCCTCGCCGCCTTCACCTTCTGGGGTTGGCAAGCGGTGATCGTCGGTGCGCTCATTACCCTGCCACTGGGCTACACCACCACCAAGGAATACGCCGAGCTGGAATGGCCGATCGCCATTTTGCTGGCCATTGTCTGGGTGACCTATGGCGTGGTGTTCTTCGGTACCATCGTCAAGCGCAAGACCAAACACATTTATGTGGGTAACTGGTTCTACGGTGCCTTCATCGTGGTGACTGCGATGCTGCACATCGTCAACCACGCCTCCCTGCCGGTCAGCCTGTTCAAGTCGTACTCGGCCTACTCGGGTGCAACCGACGCGATGATCCAGTGGTGGTACGGCCACAACGCCGTGGGCTTCTTCCTGACCACCGGCTTCCTGGGCATGATGTACTACTTCGTGCCGAAGCAGGCCGAACGTCCTATCTACTCCTATCGCCTGTCGATCGTGCACTTCTGGGCACTGATCACTCTGTACATCTGGGCCGGTCCTCACCACCTGCACTACACCGCTCTGCCAGACTGGGCTCAGTCGCTGGGCATGGCGATGTCGATCATCCTGCTGGCACCAAGCTGGGGCGGCATGATCAACGGCATGATGACCCTGTCGGGCGCCTGGCATAAGCTGCGCACCGACCCGATCCTGCGCTTTTTGGTGGTATCGCTGGCGTTCTACGGCATGTCGACCTTTGAAGGCCCGATGATGGCCATCAAGACCGTCAACTCGCTGTCGCACTACACCGACTGGACCGTTGGCCACGTACACGCCGGCGCCCTTGGCTGGGTAGCGATGATCTCGATCGGCGCCCTGTACCACATGATCCCGAAAGTCTATGGCCGCGAGCAGATGCACAGCATCGGCCTGATCAACGCGCACTTCTGGCTGGCAACCATCGGTACCGTGCTCTACATCTCCTCGATGTGGGTCAACGGCATCACCCAGGGCCTGATGTGGCGTGCAATCAACGATGACGGCACCCTCACCTACTCCTTCGTCGAAGCCCTGCAGGCCAGCCACCCTGGCTTTATCGTCCGTGCCCTGGGCGGTGCGTTCTTCGCCTCCGGCATGCTGCTGATGGCGTACAACGTCTACCGTACCGTGCGCGCCTCGAAGCCGGCCGAAGCTGAAGCCGCCGCTCAGATCGCTGTAGTTGGAGCCCACTGATGAAGCATGAAGTAGTCGAGAAGAATATCGGCCTGCTGGCCTTCTTCATGGTCATCGCCGTGAGCATCGGCGGCCTGACCCAGATCGTCCCGTTGTTTTTCCAGGACGTCACCAACAAGCCGGTCGAAGGCATGAAGCCACGTACCGCGCTGGAACTCGAAGGCCGCGACATCTACATCCGCGAAGGCTGCGTACAGTGCCACTCGCAGATGATCCGTCCGTTCCGTGCCGAGACCGAGCGCTACGGCCACTACTCGGTAGCCGGTGAAAGCGTCTGGGACCACCCGTTCCTGTGGGGTTCCAAGCGTACCGGCCCTGACCTGGCCCGTGTCGGTGGTCGTTACTCCGATGACTGGCACCGTGCCCACCTGTACAACCCGCGCAACGTCGTGCCCGAGTCGAAAATGCCGGCCTACCCATGGCTGGTAGAGAACAAGCTCGACGGCAAGGACACGGTCAAGAAGATGGAAGTCTTGCGCACCCTCGGCACGCCGTACACCGACGCAGACATCGCCGGTGCCCGCGACGCGGTCAAGGGCAAGACTGAAATGGACGCCCTGGTTGCCTACCTGCAAGGCCTGGGCACCATCATCAAAAGCAAACGGTGACATTGATGGATATCGGGATGATTCGTGGCCTGGGCACCGTCGTTGTGATGGTGGCCTTCGTTGGCCTGGCGTTGTGGGTGTTCAGTTCTCGGCGCAAGTCTGAGTTCGACGAAGCGACCATGCTGCCCTTCGCGGATGATCCCGAAGCCAGCAAGCACGTCGAGCAAGCGCAAGCGAAAGCGTCTAGGAGTAACAACGAATGACTACCTTCTGGAGTCTGTACGTCACCGTTCTGAGTCTGGGCACCATCTTCGCCCTGACTTGGCTGCTGCTGTCCACCCGCAAGGGCCAGCGCAGCGAAACCACCGAAGAAACCGTGGGCCATGCCTACGACGGCATCGAGGAATATGACAACCCGCTGCCAAAATGGTGGTTCATGCTGTTTGTCGGCACCATCATCTTTGCACTCGGCTACCTCGTGCTGTACCCGGGCCTGGGCAACTGGAAAGGCGTTCTGCCAGGCTACCAATACCTGGATAACGAGAAGAAGACCGAGTTCGCCAACGGCCAGGCCGGCTGGACCGGCGTACACGAGTGGGAAAAGGAAATGGCCCGCGCGGACGCCAAGTTCGGTCCGATCTTCGCCAAGTTTGCTTCGATGCCTATCGAAGAAGTGGCCAAGGACCCGCAAGCCCTGAAAATGGGTGGCCGCCTGTTCGCCTCCAACTGCTCGGTGTGCCACGGTTCCGACGCCAAGGGTTCCTACGGTTTCCCCAACCTGACCGACAACGACTGGCGTTGGGGCGGCGAGCCTGAAACCATCAAGACCACCATCATGGCGGGTCGACATGGCGTCATGCCAGCCTGGGCCGAAGTCATTGGTGAGCAAGGCGTTGCTGACGTTGCTGCCTACGTGCTGACCAACCTCGATGGCCGCAAACTGCCGGAAGGCGCGAAGGCCGACCCGGCCAATGGCCAGAAGCTCTTCGCCGCCAACTGCGTGGCCTGCCACGGCCCAGAGGGCAAGGGCACCCCGGCCATGGGCGCACCCAACCTGACCCACCCACAGGCGTTCATCTACGGTTCGAGCTTCGCTCAACTGCAGCAGACCATCCGTTACGGCCGTCAGGGCCAGATGCCTGCCCAGGAAGCGATCCAGGGTAACGACAAGGTCCACCTGCTGGCGGCCTACGTCTACAGCCTCTCGCACCAGCCTGAGAAAACCGCCGAAGCGAAGTAATTCGCCAGGCGACAAAAAGCCCCGTCAGTGCAGACTGCCGGGGCTTTTTTACACCCCAGGTAGGAGCGGGCTTGCCCCGCGATAGCGACCTGACTGATCTACCGCTATCGCGGGGCAAGCCCGCTCCTACAGGGGGCATCACGGTCGCGCATGACCCAGATCAATTGACACGCTCACTACACCAATAGCCACGCAAACCCAACGCGACTAAACGCCGCAGCCGTGCCCCACAGGGCCACTACAGGCGTATCATTCGCCGCAGAGCAGCATAAACTTCTGACTGCGGTCGGCACGCACTGATCGCGGCATTATTCCACTGCCGTGGGACTCAATGATGAGCAAGCAGATTCCAGTACATGATGTCACCCCGCCTGCCAACAAAGACAAGGACAGCGTCGACCTCTACGCCTCCCGGGAAAAAATCTACACCCGGGCGTTTACCGGTGTGTTCCGTAACCTGCGCATGGTCGGTGGCGCCTTTCTGTTCCTGCTGTATTTCGGCACGGTCTGGCTGAACTGGGGTGAGCACCAGGCCGTCTGGTGGAACCTGCCGGAGCGCAAGTTCTACATCTTCGGCGCCACCATCTGGCCCCAGGACTTCATCCTGCTCTCAGGCTTGTTGATCGTCGCTGCCTTCGGCCTGTTCTTCATCACGGTATTCGCCGGGCGTGTGTGGTGCGGCTACACCTGCCCGCAGAGCGTCTGGACCTGGATCTTCATGTGGTGCGAAAAGGTCACCGAAGGTGATCGCAACCAGCGCATGAAGCTCGACAAGGCCCCCATGAGCGGCAACAAGTTCCTGCGCAAGCTGGCCAAGCACAGCTTGTGGCTGCTGATCGGCTTTGTCACCGGCTTGACCTTCGTCGGCTACTTCTCCCCTATCCGCGAACTGGTTGTGGAGTTCTTCACCGGCCAGGCCGATGGCTGGGCCTACTTCTGGGTCGGCTTCTTCACCCTGGCCACCTACGGCAACGCCGGCTGGCTGCGCGAGCAGGTGTGCGTGTACATGTGCCCGTACGCACGCTTCCAGAGCGTGATGTTCGACAAGGACACCCTGATCGTCTCCTACGATCCGCGTCGCGGCGAAACCCGTGGCCCACGCAAGAAAGACCTCGACTACAAGGCCAAGGGCCTGGGTGACTGCATCGACTGCACCATGTGCGTGCAGGTCTGCCCGACCGGTATCGACATCCGCGATGGCCTGCAGATCGAATGTATCGGCTGCGCCGCCTGCATCGATGCCTGCGACACCATCATGGACAAGATGAACTACCCCAAGGGCCTGATCAGCTACACCACCGAGCACAACCTCTCGGGCCAGAAAACCCATATGCTGCGCCCTCGCCTGATCGGCTACGCCGTGGTGCTGCTGGCCATGATCGCCCTGCTCGCCAGCGCCTTCGTCATGCGCTCGCTGGTGGGCTTTGACGTCAGCAAGGACCGGGTCCTGTACCGCGAGAACGCCCAGGGCCGGATCGAGAACGTCTACAGCCTCAAGGTGATGAACAAGGACCAGCGCGACCACGTCTACGTGCTCGATGCCGCCGGCCTGCCGGACCTCAAGCTTGAAGGCGCGCGGGAAATCCGCGTGGCGGCCGGCGATATCGTCAGCCTGCCGGTACAACTGTCGATGGCCCCGGAAAAACTGCCATCGAGCACCAACGAAGTCACCTTCATCCTCAAGGACGCCGACGACAGCGCCACCCAGGTTGAAGCCAAGAGCCGCTTCATCGGCCCGCAAATTCGATAAGAGATTGAACCTATGCCTTCTGCAACTGCCACCAGCCCCTGGTACAAGCACCTCTGGCCCTGGATCATCATCGGGGTGCTGGCCACCTCGGTGACCCTGAGCCTGACCATGGTCACCATTGCCGTGAACAACCCGGACAACCTGGTCAACGACAACTACTACGAGGCCGGCAAAGGCATCAACCGCTCCCTGGACCGTGAGTTGCTGGCCCAGACCCTGGGCCTGAAGGCCAGCATCCACCTGGACGAGCTGACCGGTGAAGTCGACCTGCGCCTGACCGGCAACAGCCAGCCACAGAGCCTGGAACTGAACCTGATCTCGCCGACCCAGCCGGAAAAAGACCGCCGGGTGATCCTGGCCCGCAGCGAAAGCGAGCCGGGGCGTTACCTGGGCCAGTTGACCGATCAGGTTGACGGCCGTCGTTTTGTCGAACTGCTGGGCAGCGAGAACCAACAGGTGTGGCGCTTGTTCGAGGAAGAGAAGGTCGCGCACGGAGTGACCCTGCAGCTGGGCGATGAAGCCTTGCAAGGGGCTGAACACCACGAGAATTGAGGCGCCATTTATCGCCGGGCAAGCCCGTTCCTACCCCTGTAGGAGCGGGCTTGCCCCGCGATAACCCTCCCAAAAGACCAACGACCGAGCACCATGACCTCGCCCACGCCTTGCTACCACTGCGCCCTGCCCGTTCCTGGCGGCAGCCACTTCACCGCCGTGGTACTCGGCCAGCCTCGGCTGTTCTGCTGCCCCGGCTGCCAGGCCGTGGCCGAAGCCATTGTCGCCGGCAACCTGGAAAGTTATTACCAGCACCGCAGCGAAGCCAGCGCCAACCCCGAAGCCTTGCCCCAGCAATTGGTCGACGAACTGGCCCTGTATGACCGCGCCGACGTGCAAAAGCCCTTTGTGCGTCACAGTGGCGAACTGGCCGAAACTACCCTGCTGATCGAAGGCATCAGCTGCGCCGCCTGCGGCTGGCTGATCGAAAAGCACCTGCGCAACCTGCCCGGCGTCGCCGAGGCGCGCCTGAACCTGTCCAACCATCGCCTGCAGGTCAATTGGGCCGACAGCCAACTGCCGCTGTCCAAGCTGCTCGCCGAGCTGCGCCACATCGGCTACGCCGCCCACCCCTACCAGGCCGACCGCGCCGCCGAACAACTGGCCAACGAGAACCGCACCGCCCTGCGCCAACTGGGCGTCGCCGGCCTGCTGTGGTTCCAGGCCATGATGGCGACCATGGCCACCTGGCCGGAATTCAACATCGACCTGAGCCCCGAGCTGCACACCATCCTGCGCTGGGTCGCACTGTTCCTCACCACGCCCATCGTGTTCTACAGCTGCGCACCGTTCTTCCGTGGCGCTGCCCGCGACTTGCGCACCCGCCACCTGACCATGGATGTCTCGGTGTCGCTGGCCATCGGCCTGGCCTATGGCGCCGGTATCTGGACGGCCATCACCGGCAGTGGCGAACTGTATTTCGATGCCGTGGGCATGTTCGCCCTGTTCCTGCTGGCCGGCCGCTACCTGGAGCGCCGCGCCCGCGAGCGTACCGCCGCGGCCACTGCGCAGCTGGTCAATCTGCTGCCGGCCTCCTGCCTGCGCCTGGGCGCCGCGGGCCAGAGCGAACGCATCCTGCTGCGCGAGCTTCAGCTGGGCGATTGCGTTTTGATTCAACCGGGCCACGTGGTGCCCGCCGACGGGCGCATTGTCAGCGGCCAGTCCAGCGTCGACGAATCGCTGCTGACCGGCGAATACCTGCCACAGCCCCGCCGCGCCGGCGATGCGGTTACCGCCGGGACCCTGAACGTCGAGAGTGCGTTGACTGTTGAAGTCCAGGCCCTGGGTCAGGACACCCGGCTGTCGGCCATCGTCCGCCTGCTGGAACGAGCCCAGTCGGAAAAGCCGCGACTGGCCGAGATCGCCGACCGCGCCTCGCAATGGTTCCTGCTGTTCTCCCTCGTCGCCGCCGCGGCCATCGGCCTGCTCTGGTGGCAACTGGACCCGTCACGGGCGTTCTGGATCGTGCTGGCCATGCTGGTCGCCACCTGCCCCTGCGCACTGTCGCTGGCCACCCCGACCGCGCTCACGGCCGCCACCGGCACCCTGCACAAGCTCGGCCTGCTGCTGACCCGAGGCCATGTGCTGGAAGGCCTGAACCAGATCGACACAGTCATCTTCGACAAGACCGGCACCCTGACCGAAGGACGCCTGACCTTGCGCAGCATTCGCCCGCTGGGCCAGCAGGATGCCGACCAGTGCCTGACGCTCGCCGCCGCCCTTGAAAACCGCTCCGAGCACCCGATCGCCCGCGCCTTCGGCCGCGCCAGCATCCCGGCCGAAGAAGTCCATGCCGAGCCCGGCCTGGGCCTCGAGGGCGTGGTACAGGGTCAACGGCTGCGCATCGGCGAACCCGGCTTCGTCTGCGCCCTGAGCGCCAGCGCAACGCCGTCCATGCCCGACGAGCCCGGCCAGTGGCTGCTGCTGGGTGATACCTCGGGGCCACTGGCGTGGCTGGTGCTCGATGACCGGCTGCGCAGCGACGCCGCCGACCTGCTCGCCGCCTGCCGCGCCCGTGGCTGGCACACCCTGCTGCTCTCCGGCGACAGCTCACCGATGGTGCAGAGCGTGGCGGCGGAGCTTTCGATCGACGAGGCCATCGGCGGCCTGCGTCCGGATGACAAGCTGGAGAAGCTCAAGGCTTTGCAGCAACAGGGCCGCAAGGTGTTGATGCTCGGCGACGGGGTCAACGATGTGCCGGTGCTGGCCGCCGCCGACATCAGCATTGCCATGGGTTCGGCGACCGACCTGGCCAAGACCAGCGCCGACGCGGTGCTGCTGTCCAACCGTCTCGACGCCCTGGTCCAGGCCTTCCGCCTGGCGCGCCGCACGCGGCGGATCATTATCGAGAACCTGCTCTGGGCCGGGCTGTATAATGGCCTCATGTTGCCGTTCGCCGCCCTGGGCTGGATCACACCGGTCTGGGCTGCGGTCGGCATGTCGGTCAGTTCGCTGATCGTGGTGCTCAATGCCTTGCGCCTGACCCGTATCAGCGCCCTGCCTGGCGCCGGCGCGCCAGCCAGCACCTCACACCCTGCCACGGTCTGATCAGGAGTCACCATGCCCGCGCTCTACGTCATGATTCCCGCCGCGCTGCTGATCGTCGCCATCGCCGTGTACATCTTCTTCTGGGCGGTGGACAGCGGCCAGTACGACGACCTCGACGGCCCGGCCCACAGCATCCTGTTCGATGACCAGGACCCTCAGCACACCGCCGCCATGGACGAGGCCGACGGCAAGAAACCCGACGACGGCGCCCCACCCCGTGCTTGAACTGCTTCCCCTGCTCAGCTCGGCGCTGATTCTCGGCCTGCTGGGCGGCGGTCACTGCCTGGGCATGTGCGGCGGCCTGATGGGCGCCCTGACCCTGGCCATTCCCAAGGAACAGCGCAGTCGGCGGTTTCGCCTGCTGCTGGCCTACAACCTCGGACGCATCCTCAGCTACGCCCTGGCCGGCCTGCTGCTGGGCCTGGCCGGCTGGGCCGTAGCCAACAGCCCGGTGGCCCTGGGCATGCGCGTGGTCGCGGCACTGCTGTTGATTTGCATGGGCCTGTACCTGGCCGACTGGTGGAGCGGCCTGACCCGCATCGAAGCACTGGGGCGCGGCCTGTGGCGACATATCCAACCGGTCGCCAACCGTCTGTTGCCAGTGTCCAGCCTGCCCCGCGCCCTGTTGCTGGGCGCCCTGTGGGGCTGGCTGCCCTGCGGCCTGGTCTATAGCACCCTGCTGTGGGCCGCGAGCCAGGGCAATGCCGTCGACAGCGCCCTGCTGATGCTCGCCTTCGGCCTGGGCACCTGGCCGGTGCTGCTGGCCACAGGGCTTGCCGCCGAGCGCACCAGCGCGCTGCTGCGCAAACGCGGCGTGCGGGTTGCCGGCGGGCTTCTGGTGATCCTGTTTGGCCTCTGGACCCTGCCAGGGCCACACCAGCACTGGCTGATGGGCCACTAAAGCAGCGTTGATACAAATCAACACGCGATTGTGCCCAACTCCCTAGACTCCGGACACTAGCTGCTTTCTCCGGGGACCGCCCACATGCTCGACGCACTTCGTTGGGACTCTGACCTGATCCGTCGTTACGACCTGGCAGGTCCACGCTACACCTCATACCCAACCGCCGTGCAACTGCACAGCGAAGTCGGCTCATTCGATCTTCTGCACGCCCTGCGTGACAGCCGTCGCGCCGTGCGCCCGCTGTCGCTCTACGTGCACGTGCCGTTCTGCGCCAACATCTGCTACTACTGCGCCTGCAACAAGGTCATCACCAAGGACCGGGGCCGCGCGCTGCCCTATCTGCAGCGCCTGGAGCAGGAGATCCAGCTGATCGCCTGCCACCTGGACCCCAAGCAGACCGTCGAGCAACTGCATTTTGGTGGCGGTACGCCAACCTTCCTCAGCCATGTCGAACTGCGCCGCCTGATGGCCTACCTGCGCCAGCACTTCAACCTGCTGGACGACGACTCCGGCGACTACGGCATCGAGATCGACCCCCGCGAGGCCGACTGGTCAACCATGGGCCTGCTGCGCGAGCTGGGTTTCAACCGGGTCAGCCTTGGCGTGCAAGACCTTGACCCCGTGGTGCAACGGGCGATCAACCGCTTGCAGAGCCTGGAGCAGACGCGCGCGATCATTGAAGCTGCACGTACCCTGCAGTTTCGCTCGATCAACCTCGACCTGATCTACGGCCTGCCCAAGCAAACCCCCGAGGGGTTCGCCCGCACCGTGGAGGAAGTCATCAAGTTGCAACCGGATCGCCTGTCGGTGTTCAACTATGCGCACCTGCCGGAGCGCTTCATGCCCCAACGGCGTATCGACAGCAACGACCTGCCGGCACCGGCCGCCAAGCTGGAGATGCTGCAACGGACCATCGAGCAACTGACCGCCGCCGGCTACCGCTATATCGGCATGGATCACTTCGCACTGCCCGATGACGAGCTGGCCATTGCCCAGGAAGAGTCAACGCTGCAACGCAACTTCCAGGGCTACACCACCCACGGCCATTGCGACCTGATCGGCCTTGGCGTTTCAGCCATCAGCCAGATCGGTGACCTGTACTGCCAGAACAGCAGCGACCTGAACACCTACCAGAACTCCCTGCTCAGTGCCCAGCTGGCCACCAGCCGCGGTTTGGTCTGCACCGCTGACGACCGCTTGCGCCGTGCCGTGATCCAGCAACTGATCTGCCATTTCGAGCTGGATTTCGACACCATCGAACAGGCCTTCACCATCGACTTTCGCGGTTACTTCAAGGACGAGTGGCCGGCGCTGCAAGCCATGCACAAAGACGGTTTGATCAACCTCAGTGCCAAGGGCATCGAGGTGCTGCCTGCCGGACGGCTGCTGGTACGCTCGGTCTGCATGGCGTTCGACGCCTACCTGGGCATGCACAGCCAGCAGCGATTCTCACGGGTCATTTGATTTACAGAGTTTCTTGTAAAGCACACTATGTTTAGCGAGGTCGGACGATAAACCGCACCTCTGCCAGCACGCCTTACCCGGCACAGACTGGCCGAAACCCCATGCCCTGAGTTACCCTTACGGCTTATGTGTGCTTTCCTACAAGGAATGAAGAAATGTCCGAGCCAGTTAAACTGCGCCCTCACAACCAGGCCCACTGCAAGGATTGCAGCCTGGCGCCTCTATGCCTGCCATTATCGTTGAACTTGGAAGACATGGATGCACTGGATGAAATCGTCAAACGCGGGCGACCGCTGAAGAAAGGCGAATTTCTGTTCCGCCAGGGTGACAACTTCGGCTCAGTTTACGCGGTGCGCTCCGGCGCCCTGAAAACCTTCAGTTTGAGCGACAGCGGCGAAGAGCAGATTACCGGCTTCCACCTGCCCAGCGAGCTGGTCGGCCTGTCCGGCATGGACACCGAAGCCTACCCGGTCTCGGCCCAGGCCCAGGAAACCACCTCGGTCTGCGAGATCCCGTTCGAGCGCCTCGACGAGCTCTCGGTACAGTTGCCGCAACTGCGCCGGCAACTGATGCGGGTGATGAGCCGCGAAATTCGTGACGACCAGCAAATGATGTTGCTGCTGTCGAAGAAAACCGCCGACGAGCGCATCGCCACCTTCCTGGTGAACCTCTCTGCTCGCTTCCGTGCCCGCGGTTACTCGGCCAATCAGTTCCGCCTGAGCATGTCGCGCAACGAAATCGGCAACTACCTGGGCCTGGCCGTGGAAACGGTTTCCCGGGTGTTCACCCGCTTCCAGCAAAACGGCCTGATTTCTGCCGAAGGCAAGGAAATCCATATCCTCGATCCGATCCAGCTGTGTGCGCTGGCCGGTGGCTCGCTGGACAGCTGAGCCCGCAGGATAAAGGGTATACTGGCGGGCATTCGTTTTTCAGGATACCCGCCCCATGCACAGTGAACCCTTCGACCTCAAAGCCCTGATCCGCCCGGTGCCGGACTTCCCGAAACCTGGCGTGATCTTTCGCGACATCACTCCGCTGTTCCAGTCGCCACGGGGCCTGCGTCATGTGGCCGACGCCTTCATCGAGCGTTATGTCGAGGCCGAATTCAGCCACATCGGCGCCATGGACGCCCGCGGCTTCCTGATCGGCTCGATCATCGCCCACCAACTGAACAAGCCCCTGATCCTGTTTCGCAAGCAGGGCAAACTGCCGGCCGATGTGATCGCCGAGGGCTACCAGACCGAATACGGTGAAGCCTTCCTCGAAGTGCATGCCGACAGCCTGTGCGAGGGCGACTCGGTGCTGGTGTTCGATGACCTGATCGCCACCGGCGGCACCTTGCTGGCAGCCACCAACCTGGTACGGCGCATGGGCGCCGAGGTGTTCGAGGCTGCCGCGATCATCGACCTGCCGGAGCTGGACGGGTCGAAGCGCCTGGAAGCTGTGGGTGTACCCACTTTTTGCCTGACGGCGTTCTCGCTGAGCGAGTTTTAACGCAGCGCGGGGCAAGCCCGCTCCTACTGTAGGAGCGGGCTTGCCCCGCGATCAGTTTCACAGCGAGATCGGCTTACGCCCGGCAAAGGAATGCGCCAGGGTCCCGCCATCCACCAGCTCCAGCTCCCCACCCAACGGCACCCCGTGGGCAATACGCGAAGCAACGAGCCCCTTGTCGGCCAGCAACTGGGCGATGTAATGAGCAGTCGCCTCACCTTCCACCGTCGGGTTGGTGGCCAGGATCACTTCGGTGAAGCTGTCTTGCTCTTCGATACGCGCCATCAACTGCGGAATGCCGATCGCCTCCGGCCCAAGGCCATCCAGCGGTGACAGGTGCCCCTTGAGCACAAAGTAGCGACCGCGATAGCCGGTCTGCTCTACCGCGTACACATCCATCGGGCCTTCCACCACGCACAGCAGCGTGTCGTCTCGGCGCGTGTCGGCGCACTGCGGGCACAGTTCCTGCTCGGTCAGGGTCCGGCACTGGCGGCAGTGCCCAACGCCTTCCATGGCCTGGTTCAAGGCCTGGGCCAGGCGCAGGCCGCCGCTGCGGTCGCGCTCAAGCAACTGCAACGCCATGCGCTGAGCGGTTTTCTGACCGACACCGGGCAAGGTGCGCAAGGCATCGATCAGTTGGCGAATCAGGGGACTGAAGCTCATGGTCAATTAGCCTGAATATCAATGAAGCACGAGAAAAACGACGATGGGAGCGACAACTTCACAGCTGTGCTCCCACCGTGGGTACTACAAGGGCTGCCTTAGAACGGCATTTTGAAACCCGGTGGCAGTTGCATGCCAGCGGTCATTCCGCCCATTTTTTCCTGGCTGTTCTGCTCGACCTTGCGCACTGCATCGTTGACGGCGGCGGCGATCAGGTCTTCGAGCACTTCCTTGTCTTCCTGCATCAGGCTGTCGTCCAGGCTGATGCGCTTGACGTCGTGACGACCGGTCATCACCACGCTGACCAGGCCAGCGCCCGATTGGCCAGTCACTTCGGCGTTGGCCAGCTCTTCCTGCATCTTGGCCATTTTTTCCTGCATCTGCTGGGCCTGCTTCATCAGGCCGGCCATGCCACCTTTCATCATGGGGATCACCTCAAATAAGAGTTACGGGGTGCGGCGCGGGCCTGGCCCGGGCTGCTTGAGTTATTCGGTCATTCGCCCTGTGCGACCTGGGCGTCTACAGGCTCAATGGTATCGTGTCGAACCATGGCGCCAAACTGCTGAATCATCTGCTGGATGAGCGGATCGGCCTGGATCGACGCCTCAGCTTCGCCCTGACGCTCGGCACGCTTGCGCGATGCCGCCTGGGCCGGGGTTTCCTGCTCGGGACGAATCAGCTCGATGGACAACTTGAGCGTACGCCCGAAATGCTGGTTCAGGGCCTCGTTCAGGCGCCGTTGCTGGGTGGCGTTGAACAGGGCGCTATGGGCCGGGTCCAGGTGCAGCAGCCAGTCATCGCCTTCGGCGGCCATCAAGGTACAGTTGGCGGCGATACTGCCGGTCATCCCCGAGATCGGCAACTGTGGGAATAATTCCAGCCATTGCAATGCCAGGCCGGTGGCCGGCTGGGCTGCAGGGAGCGGCTCGGGCTCCGCGACAGGCGTCGCTTCGTGCACATGCTCGATCGCCAGCTCATCGAGGTAACTGTAGCTGGCCGGATCCATTTCCGGTTCGTAATAGTCTTCATCCAGCGGCGGCTCGTCGTCGCGGTCCATACCGGCCGGGCTGTAGCCGATGCCCTCGTCGAGCGGTGGCGCGTCCTGGCGAACGGCAGCCGCAACCGGGGCAGGTTGCGGTGCGGGGGCGACAGGTTCGGGCTCAGGCTCGGGTTCAACAGCAGGCGGCGCCTCCACCGGGTCGTTCCAGGGCAGATCGACCACAAGCTCGGGCGCTGGCGCTTGCACGTCGACCGGCACAGGTTCAGCTTCAGCTTCTGGCGCTGCCACAGGCACTGGCTGCGGCTCGACCGGCTCGGGCTCGTCAACCGCTGCGGCAACCACGGCAGGTGCGACCACAGCGGCCGCTGCCACCGTACTTGCAGAATCAGCTGTGGCCTGGCTGATCCCCACCGGCTTTAGTACCGGCTTCGGTGCGTCATCGGTGTCGGCAGGCCGAAACGCCAGCATGCGCAACAACACCATCTCGAAACCACCGCGAGGGTCTGGTGCCAGCGGCAGATCACGACGACCGATCAGGCCCATCTGGTAATAGAACTGCACATCTTCTGCCGGCAACGACTGGGCCAGGGCCAACACGCGATCACGGTCACCCTGGCCGTTATCGACCGCCTCGGGCAAAGCCTGGGCGATGGCCACGCGGTGCAGCACATTGAGCATCTCGGCCAGCACGCCATTCCAGTCCGGCCCCTGCTCCGCCAGATGCCTTACGGCTTCGAGCAGCGCGCGGGCGTCGCCTTCGAGCAGCGCCTGCAACACGCCATAGACCTGACCGTGATCCAGCGTACCGAGCATGGCCCGCACATCGGCGGCCAGCACCTTGCCTTCACCGAAAGCAATGGCCTGATCGGTCAGGCTCATGGCATCACGCATGGAGCCATCGGCCGCACGGCCGAGCAGCCACAGGGCATCATCTTCAAACGGAACGTTCTCGGCACCCAGCACATGGCTCAAGTGCTCGACCACCCGCTCCGGGGTCATGTTCTTCAGGGAAAACTGCAAACAGCGCGACAGGATGGTCGCCGGCAATTTCTGCGGATCGGTGGTCGCCAGGATGAACTTGACGTAGGGCGGCGGCTCTTCCAGCGTTTTCAACAAGGCGTTGAACGAGTGGCTGGAGAGCATGTGTACTTCGTCGATCAGGTAGACCTTGAAGCGTCCACGGCTGGGGGCGTACTGCACGTTATCGAGCAGTTCGCGAGTATCTTCGACCTTGGTGCGGCTGGCGGCGTCGATCTCGATCAGGTCGACGAACCGGCCCTCATCGATCTCCCGACACACCGAACAGGTGCCGCACGGGGTGGAGGTGATACCGGTCTCGCAGTTCAGGCACTTGGCGATGATCCGCGCAATGGTGGTCTTGCCCACACCGCGGGTACCGGTGAACAGGTAGGCATGGTGCAGGCGCTGGTTGTCCAGTGCATTGATCAAGGCCTTGAGCACATGGGTCTGGCCGACCATTTCGCGGAACGAGCGCGGACGCCATTTACGTGCAAGAACCTGATAACTCATCGAAAACCGTCGCGACTGGCAAGCTGAAGACCGCTAATCGTAGCGGAGCGGGGGCAAAATTGCACCCGCCGATCGCTGCCGTGCGCGCTAACTTCCACGGCGCGAATGCACAAAGCAAGAAGGCTGGACAAAAGCTGCGCGCAGGAAAACATGTCGCTTACGGCGCACCACTCAGGTGTTCCCAAACGCTGTTCCACTTAGAGATTTTTTTGCTGAGACATCCTTGAGGGCTCAAGGACTTGGAGATAGGTGGCGGCCCCACCAGCCACACCCCGGCACACAATGTCACCGCTGCGGCTGCTCCCTTCCAGGCCTGACCGGGTTCACGGCTGATCGTTGCGGGGGGACCGATGGGGCCACCATAACGCGTGCTCATCTGGCGACGAGCCGCGCCATTGTACCGGCCTGTCGCCAAGATACAACCTTTAGTTGATAAAAAATCATCGCCACTCAATGACTTGGCGAGTTTTCGGTGACGCATAGGTGGATGAAGTGCAATTTCGCCACCACCGCCGACGACAGCACGAACGGGTAGAAATCCACTTGCCCCATGCTGCGCGACAGTTCGTTGAGCATGGCCGAGAGCTCGACCCAGGCGTTGATGAACGCCAGAAAATCCTTGGCGCCCGGGTCTTCCGGCTGGTACAGGTCCTGGGCCTGGTACGGTGGATAATCCAGCTCCAGGCTCCGAGCATTCATGCCCAGGGCCAGGGCGGTGTCCAGCGCATCGGTCATGTGCAGGTAATGCGCCCAGGTTTCAGCCCAGTCTTCCCAGGGATGCATGGTGGCGTAGGCACTCACATGCGCCAGCGCCCAGTCACTCGGCGCACCCTGCTGGTAATGCCGTTCAAGCGCGTCGCTGTAGCTTTCCCGCTCATCACCAAACAACTGGCGAAAGCCATCGAGCCAAGGCCCGTTGGCGATCAGGCGGTCCCAGTAGTAGTGCCCCACTTCGTGACGCAGATGACCGAGCAAGGTTCTATAAGGCTCATGCAACTGCACCCGGACCCGCTCGCGCCAGTCATCGTCGGCTTCGCGTACGTCCAGGGTGATCAAGCCATTGGCATGGCCGGTAACGGGGGCGTTGCCCTCAAGGTCAACGCCGATAAAGTCGAATGCCAGGCCGGGCCCGTCACCCTCGACCTTGGGTTCGACCGGCAGGCCCAGGTGCAACAGTTGCGCGGTGAGGCGGCGCTTGGCGGTTTCCAGTTTGCGCCAGCGCAGGGAGTTCTCGGCAATCGAGAGGTCGGGAATGGTCCGGTTCAAGCGGCAGGCCAGGCACAGGCTGTACGGCTCATCCGCCGCCAGCAGCCAGTTGCAGGCCGCCGGGCTATCGAGGTTGGCGCAACGGCGCAGCGGGCCGAGCTGCGGTTCGCCATCAAGCAGCCAGGTGCCTTCAACCGCCCCCGGCAACAGGCTCGCCACCCGGTTGCTCGGTGGCCAGTAACCGAGTGCCGACTGACAGGCCAGGCACTGGCTGTTGCGAAAGAACACCGACTGGCCGCACTGGCACTGCCAGACCCGGTCCGGGTGCTGCGCCTGGCTGAGAAAAGGGGCCGCGATCCTGGCCCCCAACTGCTCGAAAAAACGATACATGCTGATCCTCCTGGCTGCTCGCCAAGACTAGACCATGGGTAACGTTGTGTTTATCGCTGTCAGACCTCGATGCCGTGTTCGCCGAGGAAAACCACGAACGCGTCTTCGTCCAGCACCTTCACGCCCAGGTCATTGGCCTTGGCAAGCTTCGATCCCGCACCAGGCCCCGCCACCACGCAGTGGGTCTTGGCCGAGACCGACCCCGCCACCTTGGCGCCCAGGCTCTCGAGCTTGTCCTTGGCCACATCGCGACTCATACGCTCCAGCGAGCCGGTCAGCACCCAGGTCTGCCCTGCCAGCGGCAAGCCCGCGGCGACCTTCTTCTCGCTCGACCAGTGCATGCCGAACTCACGCAACTGCGCCTCGATGGCCAAGGCCAGTGCGGCGTTGGCGGGCACCTGGAAGAAGGTGCGCACCGCCTCGGCCGGCTTGGCGGCCAAGGCCTGGCGCAAGTCGATGCCGTCGGCAGCGATGATTTTTTCCAGGCTGTCGAGCTTGGCCACCAGCTTCTCGGCACCGGTGGGGCCTACCGACGGGATGTCCAGCTTGGCGATCAGCCCGGCCAGGGTGGTGCTGGCGGCAAATTCGGCGGCCAGCTCACCTTCATCCTGCAACTTCAGGCCTCGTTCGAGCAGTTGCGCGATGACCGTGCGGTTGTGTTCGTCTTCAAAGAAACTGTGGATCTCGTGGGCCACTTCCAGGCCGATATCCGGCAGGTAGGTCAGCACCTGCGGCAACGCCGCCATGACCCGCTGCAGCGAACCGAGCGAACGGGCCAGGACCTTGGCCGTCTCTTCGCCGACGTCCGGAATACCCAGGGCATAGATGAAGCGTGCCAGGCCTGGCTGTTTGCTGGCCTCGACGGCCGCCAGCAGGTTCTTGCTCGACAGCTCGGCGAAGCCTTCAAGGTCGACGATCTGCTCGAACGTCAGTTGATAGAGGTCGGCCGGCGAGCGGATCAGGCCCTCGTCCACCAACTGCTCTACGCTCTTCTCGCCCAGGCCTTCGATGTCCATCGCCCGACGCGAAACGTAGTGGATGATGGCCTGCTTGAGCTGTGCGGCGCAGGCCAGACGACCAACGCAGCGGTACACCGCGCCTTCGCTGACGGTTTCCTTGCCTTTGCTGCGCTTGACCAGTTGCGTGCGCTCGACCTGCGAGCCACACACCGGGCATTCGGTAGGGATATGCACGGGGCGGGCATCAGCCGGGCGACGCTCGGTGACCACTTGCATGACCTGGGGAATCACATCGCCGGCACGGCGGATGATCACAGTGTCGCCAATCATCAGGCCCAGGCGCGCCACTTCATCCATGTTGTGCAAGGTGGCGTTGGACACCGTGACGCCGGCCACTTTCACAGGCTTGAGCCGGGCCACCGGGGTCACCGCGCCGGTACGACCGACCTGGAATTCCACATCCAGCACTTCGGTCAGTTCTTCCATGGCCGGGAACTTGTGGGCGATGGCCCAACGCGGCTCGCGGGCACGGAAGCCCAGTTCACGCTGAGAGGCCAGGCTGTTGACCTTGAACACCACGCCGTCGATCTCGTACGGCAGGTCATTGCGCCGTGCGCCAATGTCTCGGTAGTACTCCAGGCATTCGGCGATACCCGCGGCATGGCGCAGCTCGCGACTGATCGGCATGCCCCAGGCCTTGAGCTGTTCCAGGATGCCGATGTGGGTATCAGCGATCTGCGCCGACACCTGGCCCAATCCGTAGCAGCAGAACTCCAGCGGACGGCTGGCGGTAATCTTCGAGTCCAGTTGACGCAGGCTGCCGGCGGCGGCGTTGCGCGGGTTGGCGAAAGTCTTGCCGCCCACCTCGATCTGTGCCTGGTTCAGGCGCTCGAAACCGGCCTTGGACATGTACACCTCGCCACGCACCTCAAGCACGGCCGGCCAGCCTTCGCCCTGCAGCTTGAGGGGAATGTTGCGAACGGTACGCACGTTGACACTGATGTCTTCACCGGTTGTGCCGTCGCCCCGGGTTGCGCCTTGCACCAGCTGACCGTCGCGGTACAGCAGGCTGACTGCCAGGCCGTCGAGCTTGGGCTCGCAGCTGTAATCGACCGCCGCGCCACCACCAAACAGGTCGCCTGCCGGCAGGTCCAGGCCCTCGACCACGCGACGGTCGAACTCGCGCAGGTCGTCTTCCTCGAAGGCGTTGCCCAGGCTCAGCATCGGCACTTCGTGACGCACCTGGCTGAATGCCGACAAGGCTGCACCACCCACGCGCTGGGTGGGCGAATCGGCGGTTACCAGTTCCGGGTGCTCGGCCTCCAGGGCCTTGAGTTCGTTGAACAGACGATCGTACTCGGCATCCGGCACGCTGGGTTCGTCGAGCACGTAGTAGCGGTAGTTGTGCTGATCGAGTTCGGCACGCAACTCAAGGATTCGGGATTGGGCAGTCATGTTCGTATTCTCTTGCAAAGCAAAAGAGCAGCCGGGGCTGCTCTTGCATTTGGGGCTTCATCGCGGGGCAAGCCCACTCCTTCAAGGAGGGCCCGCCCCGCGCTGCTTTTAGCGTTTCTGGGTCAGCGCACGGCGCTCGAACTCGACGATGCGCTGGCGGTAATGCTCGATGGTCTGGGCCGTCATCACGCTGCGCTGGTCATCCTTGAGCTCGCCATTGAGCTCGTGGGCCAGTTTGCGCGCAGCAGCCACCATCACATCAAACGCCTGCTTCGGATGGCGCGGCCCTGGCAGGCCGAGGAAGAAGCTCACGGCACGGGTGCTGAAATGATCGATGTCGTCCAGGTCGAAGACGCCTGGCTTGACCGCGTTGGCCATGGAGAACAGCACCTCGCCGTTACCGGCCATGCTCTCGTGGCGGTGGAAGATATCCATCTCGCCAAAACGCAGGCCGCTTTCGAGGATGTTCTGCAGCAGAGCCGGGCCCTTGAAGCCGCCTTCGTCACGGGAAATCACGCTGATCACCAGCACTTCTTCAACCGGCGGCAGATCGCGAGCTTCGTTGCTACCGTAACCACTGCTGCTACGGCTTTCATCCGGGAAGTCGTCGTCAGCGCTGGCGAACAGGTCGGGCTCGCGGTCACGCGGTTCGGCCGCCAGGTTCAGGTCGCCCTGCTGGGGCTCGCTGCCACGCTTGCGCTTGGAAGCCTTGGGCTTGTTGTCACGCTCGCGCGCAGGCGCACTCATGGACGGCAGGTCATGCTCATCCAGCTCGGGCTCTTTATGGTTGTCCAGCACACGTGGCGGGCCCAACACTTCTGCACCGCCGCCGCTGTCTTCGTCAGGCTGGTTTGAAAAGCTGCGATCCAGACGGAATTTCAGCTTGCCCTTGCCGCCGCGCATACGACGCCAGCCGTCAAAAAGAATACCGGCAATGACAATGATGCCGATGACGATCAGCCACTCGCGCAGACCGATTTCCATGTAATCCCGTGCCTCTGTAAAAAATGCTGAAAAATAAAGGGTTTAAACCCCTTTAAAACGTGGCGCCAACTCTATGTTCTGACAGGCGTTTTACCCACGCAAAAGATAAGTGACATTAAGCTAGCACGACCAAAGATAACTTTACACCGTCTGTCGCAACTGACAGGCCCATTTACCGCAGGTTCACGCCGCATCGCACCCCATCACGCGTCGACCATGGCCATAGCCTCTTCCACATCAACTGCAACAAGACGTGAGCAACCCGGTTCATGCATGGTCACGCCCATCAACTGATCAGCCATCTCCATGGCAATCTTGTTGTGGGTGATGTAGATGAACTGCACGGTCTGACTCATCTCCTTGACCAGATTGGCGTATCGCCCGACGTTGGCATCGTCCAGTGGTGCATCGACTTCATCGAGCATGCAGAACGGTGCCGGGTTGAGTTTGAAAATGGCGAATACCAGGGCCAGGGCAGTCAGCGCTTTTTCACCGCCCGAGAGCAAATGAATGGTGCTGTTCTTCTTGCCAGGCGGCCGCGCCATGATTGTCACCCCTGTATCGAGTAGATCTTCGCCCGTCAGTTCCAAGTAAGCGCTGCCACCACCGAAAACTTTTGGGAAAAGTGCCTGTAATCCGGCATTTATCTGATCAAAGGTATCTTTGAAACGATTGCGGGTTTCTTTGTCGATCTTGCGAATGACGTTTTCCAGCGTGTCCAGCGCTTCGACCAGGTCGGCATCCTGCGCATCCAGGTAGCGCTTGCGCTCGGACTGTTGCTGGTATTCGTCGATGGCCGCCAGGTTGATTGCCCCCAGGCGCTGGATGCGCGCATCAATGCGCTCAAGCTCCTGTTCGGCCTCCTGCTCACTGGCCGTCTCGCTCAAGGTCGCCAGCACGCCCTGCAGGTCATAACCATCGGCCTGCAACTGCTCCTGGAGGGTCTTGCGGCGCACGCTCAGGCCTTGCCACTCCAGGCGGTGCTGTTCCAGCTGGCCGCGCAACAGCTGGGCCTGTTGTTCAGCCTGGGTCCGGCGTTTTTCCGCATCCCGCAGCTCACGATCGGCTTCGTCCATGTGCAGCCGCGCCTGGCGCATTTCGCCATCGACGCTCATGCGCTTTTCCAGCAGCTCTTCCAGCTTCAGGCGCAGCTCCTCAAGGGGCGCCTCGCCTTCCTCAAGGTTGAGCGTCAGCTGTTCGCGCTTTTCAGAAAGCCGTTCTGATTGCAGCTCCAGACGCTCCAGCGCCTGGCGGGTGGAATCGTGCTGGGCACGCAACGAACCCAGGCGCACCGCCAACTGATGACCGTGATCCTTGTGCTGACGAGCCTCTTGGCGCACCCGATCGAGGCGCTCGCGCAAACTGTCACGCTGGGCCAGGAGCAGTTCGCGCTGCTCGGTGTCCAGGGCCATCAGGTCAAGCGCCTCCTGCAACTGCAGCCGCGATTCACCGAGGTGTTCACTTTCCAGTGCGCGCTGCTCCACCAGCTCGGCCAGTTCTTCTTCCAGGCGCTGGCGGCGCAAGGTCAGCTGCTCGGCCCGCGCCCTGCCCGCCGACAAGCGAGCATTGAATTCACTCTGCTGCCGGGCTTCATCCTGGGCTTGACGACGCAAGTGCTCGCGGCGCTCTTCAAGGGCCTGCTGCTGCTCGCGCTGCGCCTGGAGCTGCACGTCGAGCACTTCCAGCGCCGCTTCCTGCTCCAGACGCTCAAGCCCCAGACGCTCCAGCTCCTGGCCACGTGCCAGCACCCCACCCTGGGCATCGCTGGCGCGGTTGACCCGCAGAAAATGGCGGCTGACCCAATAGCCATCGCGGCTGACCAGGCTCTGGCCGGCACCGAGCTGGCCACGCTGGGCCAACGCCTGCTCCAGGCTCTCTACAGGCCGGACCTGACCCAGCCAGGGCGCCAGATCGACGCGCCCCTCGACCTTGTCCAGCAGGCTGCCGGGCACCCGCTCACCGTCGGTGCGCGCGTCGAGCAAGCGCAGATCGCCCTGACTGAACGCCGCGAGGTCGAGCCCCGAGAAATCGTCAACCAGCACCGCCTGCAAATCGGCACCCAGGACGGTCTCTACCGCCAGCTCCCACCCCGGTTCCACCCGCAGGCCTTCGGCCAGGCGCGGGCGCTGCTCTAGCCCCTGGTCACGCAACCACTGCGCGGTACCGGAGTCCGGATCCAGCGCCGCCTGTTGCAGGGCTTCAAGCGACGCCAGGCGTCCACCCAGGCGCTGCAGCTCGCCTTGAGCCTGCTGCTGGGCCTGGACGGCTTGTTGCAGTTGCTCACGCAGGGTCTCGAGCTGTTCGACCACGTGCTGTTCCTGCACCTGCAAGTCTTCGAGCGCCAGCTCGCTGCCGGCCACTTGCTCTGCCAGCTCGACAAGGGCGGCATCTTCCGGATCGGCATTGAGCTGGTCGCGCTCCTCACCCAGCTTGCGCTGGCGCTCGAACAGGCGCTCAAGGGCCTGGTCCAGCTGCTGTATTCGCGCCTGCTGCACTTCGGCCTGGCGCCGCGGCTCGGCCGAGCGGGTGTTGAAGCTGTCCCACTGCTCCTGCCAGCCATGCATGGTGGCTTCGGCTTCTTCGAGGGTCGCGGCGGACTCCTCGGCTGCCGCCAAGGTGATTTCCTGCTCGGGCTCAAGCATTTCAAGCTCTTCGCCCAAGGTAGCGAGCATCGTGCGGTCATGCCCCAGGTGCGATTCGGTTTCCTGGCGTGAACGCTCGGCTTCCTTCAAATCGTCCTGCAGTTGGCGCAAGCGTTGCTGGCCGTGCTGGATACTTTGCTCGACCCGGGCAATATCGCCACCGACCGAATAGAAACGACCCTGGACCTGGCCAAAACGCTCGGACAACTCATGGTGCCCGTCACGCAGGCGCTCGATGCTGGCATCGGCATTGCGCTGCTCGGCCACCAGGGCCTCGAAAGCCACTTCCTGGTCACCGATCACCGCTTCGCGCTGCCCGACCTGCTCGTCCAGCGCCTGCCAGCGCAAGGCCGACAACTGCGCCTTGAGCTGACGCTCCTCGGCCTTGTACTCCTTGTACTTCTCGGCGGCCTGGGCCTGGCGGTGCAAACGCTCCAGCTGGCGTTCGAGTTCTTCGCGCAGGTCGGTCAGGCGCTCGAGGTTTTCATGGGTGCGGCGGATGCGGCTCTCGGTTTCGCGCCGACGCTCCTTGTACTTGGAGATGCCGGCGGCTTCTTCAATGAAGTTGCGCAGGTCTTCAGGCTTGGCCTCGATCAGCTTGGAGATCATCCCCTGCTCAATGATCGAGTAGCTGCGCGGGCCCAGGCCGGTACCGAGGAAGATATCGGTGATATCGCGACGCCGGCATTTGGTGCCGTTGAGGTAATAAGTGTTCTGGGCGTCGCGGGTCACTTTGCGGCGAATGGAGATTTCCGCATAGGCGGCATATTCGCCCACCAGGGTGCTGTCAGAGTTATCGAAAACCAGTTCGATGCTGGCCTGGCTGACCGGTTTGCGGCTGGTGGAGCCGTTGAAGATGACGTCGGTCATCGACTCGCCACGCAGGTTCTTGGCCGAACTTTCGCCCATCACCCAGCGCACGGCGTCGATGATGTTGGATTTGCCGCACCCATTGGGCCCGACCACCGCCGCCATGTTGCTGGGGAAGTTGACCGTAGTGGGGTCGACGAACGACTTGAACCCGGCCAGGCGAATGCACTTGAGGCGCATGCTCAGGCGGTCGCCAGTGCCGCCAGCACCAGCTCGCAACTGCGCTGGCAGTACTCCGCCAGCACGGTGCGGATGCGTGCCTGGTCGCGAGCGACCACCGCTTCAAGCAGGTTGGCAAACAGCGCCAGAAAATCACTCATCTCGGCCTTGCGTTGGTCAAGCGCGAGGAAATAGGCACGGCTCATGGCCGGCTGCAGATTCTCGACGGTTTCCTGCAGGTAAGGATTGTTGGCGAACGGATAAGCAGCGCGCATCACCGCAAAGCTGTCCTCGACGAAGACGCGGATGTCCTGGCGCTCAAGCGCCGTGGTCAGGCGCTGCTGGATCTTGAGGAAAGGCGCCAGGTCGCCCTGGGTACGCCAGTTCTGCGCCACGGCATTGCCCAGCAAGGTATAGAGCTCGCCCATCAGGGTGCAGAGGCTGCGCACATTGTGCTCGTCGAGCTCGGTCACGTGGGCGCCGCGACGCGGCAGGATCGTCACCAGATGACGTCGCTCGAGGATCAATAAAGCCTCGCGCACGGAGCCACGGCTGACATTCAACGCCTGGGTGACCTTCTGCTCCTGGATACGCTCGGCAGGCTTGAGCTCGCCGCTGATGATCCGCTCGGCCAGGTAATGGGCAATTTGCTCGGAGAGGCTGTCCGGCGCCTTGAACGTCATGGTTTTCCTTCAAAATCATTGAACTGTGTACAGGGGGCGGATTGTAGCGCACTTGCCCCGGCGCCGCGCAGGGGCCAGGGCGCAGAAGTTGGCACGAATGGCGCAAAAGATTCGGCGTAGGCGAAGGGAACTATGCTCTATAAGAAGAGCGCTTGTAGCAGGTGGGAAATGGCGTGGAAAATTTCCTGACCCGAAGGTCAGAAAATTGTTGACCTGAAAATCAAGTCTGCTTACAGTCCGCTCAACAACAATAAACCGCGTGTGAGGCCTTCCCGTGATCCAGTTTCTACTCAACCAGGAGCTGCGCAGTGAGCATGCTCTGGACCCCAACCTGACCGTGCTCCAATACCTGCGCGAGCATCTGGGCAAATCCGGTACCAAGGAAGGCTGCGCCAGCGGCGATTGCGGCGCCTGTACCGTGGTGGTCGGCGAATTGAGCGAAGACGATGATGGCCGCGAGCACATTCGCTATCGCAGCCTCAACTCGTGCCTGACTTTTGTCTCGTCACTGCACGGCAAGCAATTGATCAGCGTCGAAGGCCTCAAGCATCAGGGCCAACTGCACAGCGTGCAACAGGCCATGGCCGATTGCCATGGTTCCCAGTGCGGCTTCTGCACCCCAGGTTTCGTCATGTCGCTGTTTGCCCTGCAAAAGAACAGCGATGCACCCGACCTGCACAAAGCCCAGGAAGCCCTGGCTGGCAACCTCTGCCGCTGCACCGGCTACCGCCCCATCCTCGCCGCCGCCGAGCAATCGTGCTGCCAGGCCAGGCCTGACCAGTTCGACAATGGCGAAGCCCAGACCATCGCCCGCCTCAAAGCCATCGCACCCAGCGAAACCGGTGAACTCAACAGCGGCGACAAGCGCTGCCTGGTGCCGCTGACCGTGGCCGATCTTGCCGACCTCTATGGCTCTCACCCTGAAGCGCGCCTGCTGGCCGGTGGTACCGACCTGGCACTGGAAGTGACCCAGTTCCACAAGACCCTGCCGGTCATGATCTATGTGGGCAACGTCGCCGAACTCAAGCGTATCGAAACGCAAGACGATCACCTGGAAATCGGCGCAGCCACCCCGCTGACCGACTGCTACGACGCCCTGAGCCGCGAATACCCCGACTTCGGCGAATTGCTCCACCGCTTCGCCTCGCTGCAGATCCGTAACCAGGGCACCCTGGGCGGCAATATCGGCAACGCCTCGCCCATCGGCGACTCCCCGCCCCTGCTGATTGCACTGGATGCGCAGATTGTCCTGCGCAAGGGCGACAGCACCCGCACCCTGGCCCTTGAAGACTACTTCATCGACTACCGCATCACTGCGCACCAGGAAAGCGAGTTCATCGAGAAAATCATCGTTCCACGGGCCAAGGCCGACTGGACGTTCCGCGCCTACAAGGTGTCCAAACGACTGGATGACGATATTTCCGCCGTGTGCGCCGCCTTCAACCTGCGCATCGAAAACGGCGTGGTCCAGGCTGCCCGCATGGCCTTCGGCGGCATGGCCGCGATACCGAAACGGGCCCGTGCCTGTGAAGCGGCCCTGGTCGGCAAACCCTGGAACCAGGCCAGCATCGAGCGCGCCTGCCAGGCCCTGGCCGAAGACTTCACGCCGCTGTCGGACTTCCGCGCCAGCAAGGAGTACCGCCTGCTCGGTGCCCAGAACCTGTTGCGCAAATACTTCATCGAACTGCAATCGCCGCACATCGAGACTCGGGTGACCGCTTATGTCTAACCATCACGCCCCCAAAAGCCAGGCCGAAATGGCCGAACTGTTCAGCCAGGGCCTGACCACCGGTGTGGGCGCCAGCATCAAGCACGACAGCGCCGACAAGCATGTGTCGGGTGAAGCGGTGTATATCGATGACCGCCTGGAGTTCCCCAATCAGCTGCACGTGTATGCGCGCCTGTCCGACCGGGCCCACGCCCGGGTGCTGAGCATCGACACCAGCCCCTGCTACGCCTTTGAAGGCGTACGCATTGCCATTACCCACGAAGACGTGCCGGGTCTCAAAGACATCGGCCCGCTGCTGCCCGGTGACCCGCTGCTGGCCATCGACAAGGTCGAGTTCGTCGGCCAGCCGGTGGTCGCGGTCGCCGCCCGTGACCTGGATACCGCCCGCCGCGCCGCCATGGCCGCGATCATCGAGTACGAAGACCTGGAGCCGGTTCTGGACGTGGTCGAGGCCCTGCGCAAGAAGCACTTCGTCCTCGACAGCCACACCCACCAGCGCGGCGACTCGGTCAGCGCCCTGGCCAGCGCGCCGCACCGCCTGCAGGGCACCCTGCACATCGGCGGCCAGGAGCACTTCTACCTGGAAACCCAGATCTCTTCGGTAATGCCCACCGAAGACGGCGGCATGATCGTCTACTGCTCCACCCAGAACCCCACCGAAGTGCAGAAACTGGTGGCCGAAGTACTCGATGTGTCGATGAACAAGATCGTCGTCGACATGCGCCGCATGGGTGGCGGCTTCGGCGGCAAGGAAACCCAGGCCGCCAGCCCCGCCTGCCTGTGCGCAGTGATTGCCCACCTGACCGGCCAGCCGACCAAGATGCGCCTGCCGCGGGTCGAAGACATGCTGATGACCGGCAAGCGTCACCCGTTCTACATCGAGTACGACGTCGGTTTCGACGACACCGGCCGCCTGCACGGGATCAACTTTGACCTGGCCGGCAACTGCGGCTGCTCGCCAGACTTGTCGGCCTCGATCGTCGACCGGGCGATGTTCCACTCCGACAACGCCTACTACCTGGGCGATGCCACCATTCACGGTCACCGCTGCAAGACCAACACCGCCTCCAACACCGCCTACCGCGGCTTTGGCGGCCCGCAGGGCATGGTCGCCATCGAAGAGGTGATGGACCATATCGCCCGCCACCTGGTGCTGGACCCGCTGGCGGTGCGCAAGGCCAACTACTACGGCAAGACCGAGCGCAACGTCACCCACTACTACCAGACCGTCGAGCACAACATGCTCGAAGAAATCACGGCCGAGCTCGAAGCCAGCAGTGACTACCAGCAACGCCGCGAGTCGATCCGCCGCTTCAACGCCAACAGCCCGATCCTGAAAAAAGGCCTGGCGCTGACCCCGGTGAAGTTCGGCATTTCGTTTACCGCCAGCTTCCTCAACCAGGCGGGCGCCCTGGTGCACATCTACACCGACGGCAGCATCCACCTGAACCACGGCGGCACCGAGATGGGCCAGGGCCTGAACACCAAGGTCGCCCAGGTTGTCGCCGAAGTGTTCCAGGTTGATTTCCAGCGCATTCAGATCACCGCCACCAACACCGACAAGGTGCCCAACACCTCGCCAACCGCAGCGTCCAGCGGTGCCGACCTGAACGGCAAGGCGGCCCAGAACGCTGCTGAAATCCTCAAGAAGCGCCTGACCGAATTCGCCGCTCGCCAGTACAAAGTGAGCGAGGAAGACGTCGAATTCCGCAACGGCCATGTGCGCGTGCGCGATGAAATCCTCAGCTTCGAGTCGCTGGTGCAGCAGGCCTACTTTGCCCAGATGTCGCTGTCGAGCACCGGCTTCTACAAGACGCCGAAGATCTACTACGACCGTAGCCAGGCCCGTGGCCGGCCGTTCTACTACTTTGCCTTTGGCGCAGCCTGTGCCGAGGTGATCGTCGACACCCTGACCGGCGAGTACAAGATGCTGCGCACCGACATCCTGCATGACGTCGGCGCCTCGCTGAACCCGGCCATCGACATCGGTCAGGTCGAGGGCGGCTTTATCCAGGGCATGGGCTGGCTGACCACCGAAGAACTGGTGTGGAACGCCAAGGGCAAGCTGATGACCAACGGCCCGGCCAGCTACAAGATCCCGGCCGTGGCCGACATGCCGATTGATCTGCGGGTCAAGCTGGTGGAGAACCGCAAGAACCCGGAAGACACGGTATTCCATTCCAAAGCCGTGGGCGAACCGCCGTTCATGCTGGGTATCGCGGCGTGGTGTGCGATCAAGGACGCCGTCGCGAGCCTTGCCGATTACCGCGTGCAGCCGAAGATCGACGCGCCTTCGACGCCGGAGCGGGTTCTGTGGGGCTGCGAGCAGATGCGCAAGGCGGTAGCGGCGCAGCAGCCGGCTGCTGAAGTCGAGACCGTGACACCGTAAGGGTCAATCGCGGGGCAAGCCCGCTCCTGCCTGGGGGCGGGCTTGCGCTGCGATAACGCACCAAAGAGGCAACACACTATGCACACCTGGATCAACGCCCTCGCCGACCTGCAAGCCCGCGGCGAACCCTGCGTACTGGTGACCATCATCGAAGAGCGCGGCTCGACCCCGCGCAATGCCGGCTCCAAGATGGTGGTCAGCGCTTCGCAGCTGTTCGACACCATCGGCGGCGGGCACCTGGAATTCAAGGCGATGAAGATCGCCCGGCAGATGCTCGAGGAGCGTCGCGAGTCCCCTCACCTGGAGCGCTTCAGCCTGGGTGCTAGCCTGGGCCAGTGCTGCGGCGGCGCCACCGTGCTGTTGTTCGAGCCGATGGGGCAGGTGCAGGCGCAAATCGCGGTATTCGGTGCAGGCCATGTCGGCCGCGCTCTGGTACCCTTGCTCGCCGCGCTGCCCTGCCGGGTCCGCTGGATCGACTCGCGCGAGCAGGAATTTCCTGAGTACATCCCGCAAGGGGTCAGCAAGATTGTCAGCGAAGAGCCGGTCGATGAAGTCGACGACCTGCCCGTCGGCAGTTACTGCATTGTGATGACCCACAATCACCAGCTGGATCTCGAGCTGACCGCCGCGATCCTCAAGCGCAACGATTTTTCCTGGTTCGGCCTGATCGGCTCGAAGACCAAACGGGTCAAGTTCGAGCATCGCCTGCGCGATCGCGGCTTCAGCGAAGAGCGGATGCAACGCATGCGTTGCCCGATGGGACTGGCCGAGGTCAAGGGCAAGTTACCGATCGAGATCGCCGTGTCCATCGCCGCAGAAATCATTGCCACCTACAACGCCAGCTTCGGCCAGCACGACACCGCTGCCAACGCCGGCCCTATTGCCCAATTGCTGCCGCCGTCACGGCGCAGCCAAGCCATATGACGAGAGCCCTATGAGCGCAACCCGCAAAGCCTACCGTGCCGCCATCCTGCACAGCATCGCCGACCCTGCCGAAGTGGGCATCGAAGCCTCCTACCAGTATTTTGAAGACGGCCTGCTGGTGATCGACGGGGGCAAGATCAGCGCCCTGGGGCATGCCAGTGAGCTGCTGCCGACCCTCGCTGCCGATATCGATGTCGAGCACTACCAGGATGCGCTGATCACCCCAGGTTTTATCGACACCCATATCCACTTCCCGCAGACCGGCATGATCGGCTCGTACGGCGAGCAGTTGCTGGACTGGCTCAACACCTACACCTTCCCGTGCGAAAAGCAGTTTGCCGACAAGGCGCACGCCGACAAGGTCGCGAAGATCTTCGTCGAAGAACTGCTGCGCAACGGCACCACCACGGCCCTGGTGTTCGGCAGTGTCCATCCCGAGTCGGTGAATGCCTTCTTCGAGGAAGCCGAGCGCCTGGACCTGCGCATGATCGCCGGCAAGGTGATGATGGACCGCAACGCCCCCGACTACCTGACCGACACCGCCGAATCCGGTTACACCCAGAGCAAGGCACTGATCGAGCGCTGGCACGGTAAGGGCCGCCTGCACTATGCGGTAACGCCGCGCTTCGCCCCCACCAGCACCCCGGAACAACTGGCCCTGGCCGGTCAGCTGCTGGGTGAATTCCCCGACCTGTACATGCACACCCACCTGAGCGAAAACCTCAAGGAAATCGACTGGGTGAAGGCGTTGTTCCCGGAGCGCAAGGGTTACCTGGACGTCTACGACCACTTCAAGCTGCTGGGCGAGCGCTCGGTGTTCGCCCACGGCGTGCACCTGTGCGACGAAGAATGCCAGCGTCTGTCCGAAACCGGCTCGGCCGTGGCCTTCTGCCCGACCTCCAACCTGTTCCTGGGCAGCGGCCTGTTCAACCTGCCACAGGCTGAGAAGTTCAAGGTCAAGGTGGGCCTGGGGACCGATGTGGGCGCGGGCACCAGCTTCTCGCTGCTCAACACCCTCAACGAAGCCTATAAGGTCATGCAGTTGCAGGGGGCGCGCCTGAGCCCGTTCAAGTCACTGTACCTGGCCACCTTGGGCGGCGCCCAGGCGCTGTACCTGGACGACCGTATCGGCAGCCTCAAGCCGGGCAACGATGCCGACTTCGTGGTGCTGGACTACAAGGCCACGCCGTTGATGGACTACCGCATCCAGCAATCGAACAGCATCGATGAGACGCTGTTCGTGCTGATGACACTGGGCGATGACCGCACCGTCAAGCAGACCTTCGCTGCCGGCCGTTGCGTTCACCAGCGCTAAGGTTCGCGAAACAAACCCTTGTACACCGCGCCGCCGATGACTGCCCCGATCAGCGGCGCCACCCAGAACAACCACAACTGCTGCAGCGCCCAGCCGCCGACGAACAGCGCCGGCCCGGTGCTGCGGGCAGGGTTGACCGAAGTGTTGGTGACCGGAATGGAAATCAGGTGGATGAGGGTCAGGGCCAGGCCGATGGCAATCGGCGCAAAGCCCGCCGGGGCGCGGCTGTCGGTGGCGCCCATGATGATCAGGATGAACATTGCGGTCATCACCACTTCACTGGCAAAACCGGCCGCCAGCGAATAGCCGGCCGGCGAATTCTCGGCATAGCCGTTGGAGGCAAGGCCGGAAGCCACATCAAAGCCTTCCTTGCCACTGGCGATAAAGTAGATCACTGCAGCAGCCAGGATCGCGCCGATCACCTGGGCGACGATGTAGGGCAGCAAGTCCTTGGCCGGGAATCGGCCACCCACCACCAGGCCCACCGATACGGCAGGGTTCAGGTGACAACCGGAGATATGACCGATGGCGAATGCCATCGTCAGCACGGTGAGACCGAAGGCCATTGCGACCCCCACCAGGCCGATGCCTGCAGGTAGCGACGCCGCCAGCACCGCACTACCGCAACCACCCAACACCAGCCAGAACGTCCCGATCAGTTCAGCACCCATGCGTTTGCTCAGGGGCATCGACATAAACCTGTCCTCAAGAGTTGAAGTTCCATTCAACGCGTGCAAGCCCAACTGCTTGATGAAGGTTTGCGGTGTGGAGCAGGTGAGAATCTAGCAGAGGATGAGTGAAGTGCCAGCCGTGTCAAACGCAGCGCGGGGCGAGCCCGCTCCTTCTGGAACGGGCTCGCCCCGCGATTCAATCAGCCTTTGACCGGAACCGAGCTGCGCTTCTTGGTCTGCAGCAGGTGCGAGAACACCGCATGCAGATCGTCCGAGGCGCTTTCTTCGTCGAGGTTGAGTTTGCTGTCGATGTGATCCATGTGATGCATCATCAGGCTGACTGCCTGATTCACATCACGGGCCTCGATGGCGTCGATCAGTTGCATGTGTTCATCGTAGGAGCAGTGCGAGCGGTTGCCGCTTTCGTACTGGGCGATGATCAGCGAGGTTTGCGATACCAGGCTGCGCTGGAAGCTGATCAGGGGCGCATTGCCCGCTGCTTCGGCCAGTTTCAGGTGGAACTCGCCAGAGAGACGGATGCCGGCGCCGCGATCACCACGCGAGAAGCTGTCGCGTTCTTCACGCACCATCTGGCGCAGTTCGTTGAGCTGTTCGGCGGTGGCGTGTTCGACGGCCAACTCGGTGATGGCACGCTCGACCATGCGGCGGGAGAAAAACACCTGGCGGGCTTCCTCGACCGTAGGGCTGGCCACTACCGCACCGCGGTTGGGCCGCAGCAGCACCACGCTTTCATGGGCCAGGCGCGACAAGGCGCGACGAATGATGGTGCGACTGACACCAAAGATCTCACCCAGGGCTTCCTCGCTCAACTTGGTACCCGGCGCCAGGCGCTGTTCGAGAATGGCCTCGAAAATGTGCGCGTAGACGATATCGTCCTGGGTTCCGCTGCGCCCGGCCTTGCCGGTACGCACTGGTTTCTTGAGAGGTTGCAGCTGTTCGTTCATGGGCACTCGAGCACGGAGATCCGCCAGTCGGACCCTGACTTTAATAGCAGCCAGTGGGTCGATGGCAAGTCTTGGTAAAAAAATTAAACGATTAAGGTATGGGCACATTGTACACAGCCGCAGGGATTTCTGCAGGGGATGATGGCCTTTATAGCTGCTGGGCGAAATTATCTGCGCACAATAACAAAAACATTATTTGCATTCTTTGTATACAAACGCATAATCCATCCGTGCAACTTCCTGACTCAGAAGTCAACAAACGGTCCGGTCGCCTGCCATCCCATCCGCCTCACAGAGCCCCCTAGTGCGTGCGCAGGACCGGTTCTGAAAAACAAGAAAAGACTTGAGGAGTACTCGCTGTGGAAAGCCGCAAATCCGAAGCCCCTACGCTGGATCTTGCCCCACCGCTCGAAACGAGCTGGCTGGAGCGGATTTTCAAACTCAAGCTACATGGCACCACCGTCAAGACCGAGATGATCGCGGGCCTTACCACGTTCATCACCATGGCCTACATCATCTTCGTCAACCCCAACATCATGGCCGATGCCGGCATCGATCACGGAGCGGCCTTCGTCGCCACCTGTATCGCTGCCGCCCTGGGCTGTCTGTTGATGGGCCTGTATGCCAACTGGCCAGTCGGCCTGGCACCCGGCATGGGGCTCAACGCCTTCTTTACCTATACCGTGGTCGGGACCATGGGCTACACCTGGGAAGCTGCACTGGGCGCAGTGTTCGTCTCCGGGGTGTTGTTCATGTTGCTGACTTTGTCGCGGGTGCGTGAATGGCTGCTCAACAGCATTCCCGTAAGCCTGCGTCATGCAATGGGTGCCGGCGTCGGATTGTTCCTCGGACTGATCGGTCTTAAAACAGCTGGAATTGTCGTCGACAGCCCGGCCACCCTGATCAAGCTTGGTTCGTTGCACGAGCCTGGCCCGCTGCTGGCAGCCATCTGCTTCCTGATGATTGCCGTGCTCAGCTACCACCGGGTGTTCGGTGCGATCCTGATCAGCATCATCAGCGTCACCCTCGCCGGCTGGGGCCTGGGCCTGGTGGAATACGGCGGGCTGTTCTCGCTGCCACCGAGCCTGGCACCGACCTGGATGGCGATGGACGTGGCCGGCGTGTTCAACGTCAGCATGATCGCCGTGGTGTTTGCCTTCCTGTTCGTGCACATGTTCGACACGGCCGGCACCCTGATGGGTGTGGCCCAGCGGGCCAACCTGGTGAATGCCGACGGGCGCATCGAGAACCTCTCGCGCGCGTTGAAGGCTGACAGTGCGTCCAGCGTATTCGGTGCCGTGGTGGGTGTACCGCCGGTCACCAGTTATGTGGAGAGTGCTGCAGGGGTTGCCGCGGGTGGTCGTACGGGCCTGACGGCAGTCGTGGTGGGCCTGTTCTTTGTTGCCGCGATGTTCTTTGCCCCGCTGGCCGGAATGATTCCTGCCTACGCCACCGCAGGTGCACTGATCTACGTAGCGATGCTGATGATGGGCAGCATGGCTCATATCAACTGGGATGAAGCCACCGACAGCATCCCGGCGATCGTCACAGCGATCATGATGCCGCTGACCTTCTCGGTCGCCGACGGCATCGCCCTGGGCTTTATCACCTACGTGGTGCTCAAGGCCGGTACCGGTCGCTTCAGCGAGATCTCGGCGAGCCTGTGGGTACTGACAGCGATCTTCATCGCCAAGTTTGTATTCCTGTAACAGCGCAGCCTGCTACACCCCAAAGCCTCACCTTCGGGTGGGGCTTTTTTGTTGCCTCCAATGCCTCTCGCGGGGCAAGCCCGCTCCTGCTTGCGGGGTAAGGCAGCCGAATTCCAGGCAAAAAAAAGCCCGCCAGTGTGAGCGGGCAAGGACCTACGAAGATTCATCTAGCGACCAACTAGCTTCCGCGATAGGTCGAGTAACTGTACGGCGAGATCAACAGTGGTACGTGGTAGTGATCCTGCTCGGCGCTGATGCCGAATCGCAGTACCACCACGTCAAGAAATGCAGGCTCTGGCAGTTGCACGCCACGAGCACGGTAGTAGTCGCCGGCGCTGAACTGCAGTTGGTACACACCGCTGCGGTAGTCGTCGCCTTGCAGCAGCGGCGCGTCGCAACGGCCATCGCTGTTGGTCAGGGTGGTGTTCACCAGTTCCAGCTGCTGGCCTTCGACCCGGTACAGCTCGACTTTGATCGAGCTGCCAGGGCAGCCATGAGCGGCATCCAGTACATGCGTGGTCAAACGTCCCATTGCTTGCTCGCCTCTGTTCTATCTGTGGGCAAAAAATACCCGCAAGCCACACGGCAGCTTACGGCTGTCGGATTATTAAGACATTTTTCTGTAAAATTGTACACAATAATTCTGTATTCTTTACCGGCACACCGCTCCCCCCCTATAAATACGCCATCAGTCGCAAAACCACGCCAATCACTGACGCCAACGTCATTAACTGACCGATCAGGCAGGTTTATTGCAAGGCTCTCCCAGAGGGGTTTCGGGGTAAAAAGGCAAAGAAATACGAAAAAACAGACTTACAAACCGCAAACAAAGTTGTATACAATCACCTCATCGACGTGGCCGATACCCTACCTCGGGCGCCACGCCCTCCGTTGACACGTATAAGAAGGAAGACTGCAGTGAGCGCTGATTATCCTCGCGACCTGATCGGTTACGGCAATACCCCACCCCATCCGCGCTGGCCGGGGAATGCCCGCATCGCTTTGTCTTTCGTGCTCAATTACGAAGAAGGTGGCGAGCGCAACATTCTTCACGGAGACAAGGAATCGGAAGCCTTTCTCTCGGAAATGGTCGCCGCCCAGCCCCTGCAGGGCGCTCGTAACATGAGCATGGAATCGCTCTACGAGTACGGCAGCCGCGCCGGTGTCTGGCGCCTGCTCAAGCTGTTCAAGGACACCGGCGTCCCGCTGACGGTGTTTGCCGTCGCGATGGCCGCCCAGCGTCACCCGGACGCGATCCGCGCCATGGCCGAAGCCGGCCACGAAATCTGCAGCCACGGCTACCGCTGGATCGACTACCAGTACATGGACGAGGCCCAGGAGCGCGAGCACATGCTCGAAGCCATCCGCATCCTCACCGAACTGACCGGCGAACGCCCTGTCGGCTGGTACACCGGCCGCACCGGCCCGAACACCCGTCGCCTGGTGATGGAGGAAGGCGGCTTCCTCTACGACAGCGATACCTACGACGACGACCTGCCCTACTGGGAACCGAACAACCCGACCGGCAAGCCGCACCTGGTGATCCCGTACACCCTGGACACCAACGACATGCGCTTCACCCAGGTCCAGGGCTTCAACTGCGGCGAGCAGTTCTTCCAATACCTCAAGGACGCCTTTGACGTGCTGTACGAAGAAGGCGCCGAAGCACCGAAGATGCTGTCGATCGGCCTGCACTGCCGCCTGGTCGGCCGTCCGGCCCGCCTGGCTGCACTCAAGCGCTTCGTCGAATACGCCAAGAGCCACGATCAGGTCTGGTTCGCCCGGCGCGTGGACATCGCCCGTCACTGGCATGCCACCCACCCTTACAAAGCCGAGAACGTCTAATGACCGCTTTCAAGACCCTCAAGCCTTCGTCCCTGGAGCGCGCTGCGTTCGTCGAAGCCTTTGCCGACATCTACGAACACTCGCCCTGGGTTGCCGAGAAGGCCTACGACCTGGGCCAGTTGCAGGAAGTCGACCAGATCGAAGCCCTGCACCAGCGCATGAGCGACATCCTGCTCAGCGCCGAGCACGACGCCCAACTGGCACTGATCAACGCTCACCCGGACCTCGCCGGCAAGGCCGCCATCCAGGGTGAACTGACCGAATCGAGCACCAATGAACAGGCCGGCGCCGGTATCCACCAGTGCACCGCCGAAGAGTTCGAGCGCTTCACCGAGCTCAACGACGCCTACAAGGCCAAGTTCAAGTTCCCGTTCATCATGGCGGTAAAAGGCAGCAACCGGCACCAGATCCTCGCCTCGTTCGAAAAGCGCATCCACAACTCGGTCGAGGCCGAGTTCAAGGAAGCACTGGCGCAGATCAACCTGATTGCCCTGTTCCGCCTGCTGCAACTTTAAGGGACGCCGATGCCAGCGGGCCCGAGTGCGCGACGCGAGCGCACCCAGGGCCCCGGCAAGAAAATCGACACCCTCCACAACACAGAATAAAGAGAATCCGCATGCGCACTTTAGTGATTGAGCCATTGACCAAAGAAGCCTTCGCCCCTTTCGGTGACGTGATCGAAACCGATGGCAGCGACCACTTCATGATCAACAACGGTTCGACCATGCGCTTCCACAAGCTGGCGACGGTCGAAACCGCCCAGCCCGAGGACAACGCGATCATCAGCATCTTCCGCGCCGACGCGCAGGACATGCCGCTGACCGTTCGCATGCTGGAGCGCCATCCGCTGGGCAGCCAGGCTTTCATTCCGCTGCTCGGCAACCCCTTTCTGATCGTGGTCGCGCCCGTTGGCGATGCACCTGTATCGGGCCTTGTCCGTGCCTTCCGCAGTAATGGAAAGCAGGGCATCAATTACCATCGCGGCGTCTGGCACCATCCGGTGCTGACGATCGAAAAGCGGGATGACTTCCTGGTGGTTGATCGCAGTGGCACTGGCAACAACTGCGATGAGCATTTTTTCAATGAGGATGAGCAACTGATCCTCGCCCCCCACCAATAAGAGAAGACCTGAGCATCCGGCGACAGGATGCCAGGGTAGAGGTAAAGACTGTGGAAGCACATCTGTTGGAATGGCTGAACCTGAGCGTGCGCTGGGTTCACATGATCACTGGCGTGGCCTGGATTGGCGCGTCGTTCTACTTCGTCTGGCTGGAGAACAACCTCAACCGCGCCAACCCGCGCGACGGCCTTTCCGGCGATCTCTGGGCGATTCACGGTGGCGGGATCTACCACCTGGAGAAGTACAAGCTGGCTCCGCCAAAAATGCCGGAGAACCTGCACTGGTTCAAATGGGAAGCCTATTTCACGTGGATGTCGGGTATTGCCCTGCTGTGCCTGGTGTTCTACTGGAACCCGACCCTGTACCTGCTGGCTCCTGGCAGCACCCTCTCGGGTGGTGAAGGCATCGCCATCGGTATCGGTTCGCTGATCGCTGGCTGGTTCATCTACGACTTCCTCTGCGACTCGCCACTGGGCAAGCGCCCTGCCCTGCTGGGCCTGGTGCTGTTCGTGCTGGTCATTGCTGCATGCTACGGCTTCAGCCAGGTGTTCAGCGGTCGCGGTGCCTACCTGCACACCGGCGCGATCATCGGCACCATCATGGTCGGTAACGTGTTCCGCACCATCATGCCGGCCCAGCGCCAGCTGGTGGCCGCCATCGAAGCCAACCAGACACCTGATCCGGTACTGCCGGCCAAGGGCCTGCTGCGCTCGCGGCACAACAACTACTTCACCCTGCCGGTGCTGTTCATCATGATCAGCAACCACTTCCCGAGCACCTACGGTAGCCAGTACAACTGGCTGATCCTGGCCGGTATCGCAGTGGCTGCAGTGTTGGTTCGTCACTACTTCAACACCCGTCATGACAGCAACAAGTACGCCTGGACCCTGCCAGTCGGTGCCCTGTCGATGATCTGCCTGGCCTACGTCACCGGCCCTGCGCCGATGCCGACCGCTCCTGAGCAAGCCGCCGCCAAGGTCGAGTACCAGCCGCTGCCGGAAACCGCGCTGGGTGGCAAGACCGCCGCCGAGAAAGCAGCAGAGAAAGCCGCCGAACCTGCCCAGGCTGCCGCCCCTGCCGAAGCTCCGGCCGCAACCGTCGCCAAACTCGACGACGCCGGCTTCGACAAGATCCACAGCGTCATCCAGGAACGTTGCGCCGTGTGCCATTCGGCCAAGCCGACCAGCCCGCTGTTCAGCGCCCCACCGGCCGGTGTGATGCTCGACACCCCGCAACAGATCCAGCAACAGGCTGCGCGCATCCAGGCGCAGGCCGTTACCACGCAGATCATGCCACTGGGCAACATCACTCAGATGACCCAGCAGGAACGTGAACTGATTGGTGCCTGGATCGCCAAAGGTGCACCGACGCACTAAGGCAGCCGCAAGCTGCCAGCTGTAAGCGACAAGCAAAAAAAGCTGCAAGCCAAGCGCGTATTCCTGCTTCTTCTTGAAGCCTGGCGCTTGGAGCTTGCAGCTCAAAGAATAAAAACAAAACCGAGGTGTTGCATGTCCGAGTCACGCAAGGCGTACATCCCTGTTGCGCCCCCACGACAGCCACTGCCAATGCTCCAACTGTTCCTGGTGGGTCTACAACATGTCTTGCTGATGTACGGAGGCGCGATCGCCGTGCCACTGATCATTGGCCAGGCCGCCGGCCTTTCTCGTGAAGAAGTCGCTTTCCTTATCAATGCCGACCTGCTGGTCGCTGGTGTCGCCACCATCGTCCAGTCGTTCGGCATTGGCGCAGTTGGCATCCGCATGCCAGTCATGATGGGTGCAAGCTTTGCTGCTGTCGGCAGCATGGTGGCCATGGCCGGGATGCCCGGTGTCGGCCTGCAAGGTATCTTTGGTGCGACCATCGCAGCCGGTTTCTTCGGCATGCTGATCGCCCCGTTCATGTCCAAGGTGGTGCGTTTCTTCCCACCGCTGGTGACCGGCACGGTCATCACCTCGATCGGCCTTTCGCTGTTCCCGGTTGCCGTCAACTGGGCCGGCGGTGGCGCCGAAGCCGAAACCTTCGGCTCTCCCGTCTACCTGACCGTTGCAGCTCTGGTGCTGGCCACCATCCTGCTGGTCAATCGCTTCATGCGCGGTTTCTGGGTCAACGTCTCGGTACTGATCGGCATGGGCCTGGGCTACATCCTCGCCGGCTCCATCGGCATGGTCGACCTCTCCGGCCTGGACGACGCGCCGTGGGTGCAAGTGGTGACCCCGCTGCACTTCGGCATGCCGACCTTCAGCCTCGCGCCGATCCTGTCGATGTGCCTGGTGGTGGTGATCATCTTCGTCGAGTCCACCGGCATGTTTCTGGCCCTGGGCAAGGTCACCGACCGTGAAGTCACCCCGGGCATGCTGCGCCGCGGCCTGATGTGCGACGCCGGTGCATCCTTCGTGGCGGGCTTCTTCAACACCTTCACCCACTCCTCGTTCGCCCAGAACATCGGCCTGGTGCAAATGACCGGCGTGCGTTGCCGCTACGTCACCGTGGTTGCCGGCGGTTTCCTGATCCTGCTCAGCCTGCTGCCCAAGGCCGCGTTCCTCATCGCCTCGATCCCGCCTGCGGTACTGGGTGGCGCCTCGATCGCGATGTTCGGCATGGTCGCGGCGACCGGAATCAAGATCCTCCAGGAAGCCGACATCGCCGACCGCCGCAACCAGCTGCTGGTCGCCGTCAGCGTCGGCATGGGCCTGATCCCGGTGGTGCGTCCCGAGTTCTTCTCGCAGATGCCCCAGTGGATGGAACCGATCACCCACAGCGGTATCGCCATGGCCACCGTCAGCGCCCTGATCCTCAACTTGTTGTTCAACATCCTGGGCGGCGCCGAGCGCGCAGCACACAACGACGCCGCCCACCAGCACTGAGTCTTTGGGCGGCGCATGCCGCCCGGTTTCACCCGAGCAATACGCAGGACCGTCGACCCGTAGGAGCGGGTCGGCCGGGGCGCCTCGCGCCGAAAAACCCAAGACCAACAATAACAATGCCGGGAATCACAACATGAAAGGCATCACCACTTCCCTTCTGCTGGGCAGCAGTGTGCTGGCCGCTTTGCCAGCCACCGCAGGGGACTTGCTGCTCTGGCACACCAACAGCCTGACCTATCTCTACGGCAAGGACTTCCAGGTCAACCCTGCAATTCAGCAGACGGTGACCTTCGAACACGCCAACAAGTGGAAATACGGCGATACCTTCTTCTTCGTCGACAAGATCTTCTACAACGGCGGCACCGACCGGAACAAAGGCAGCAACACCTACTACAGCGAGTTCAGCCCCCGCCTGTCGTTCGGCAAGATCTTCGAGCGCAAATTTGAATTCGGCCCGATCAAAGACGTATTGATCGCCATGACCTACGAGACTGGCGAAGGCGACAACGAGGCCTACCTGATTGGCCCCGGCTTTGACCTGGCGATTCCCGGCTTCAACTACTTCACCCTCAACATCATGCAGCGCAACACCGAGGGCAGCCGCCCGGGTGATGGTGTCTGGCAGATTACCCCGACCTTCTCCTTCACCGTGCCGGTGGGCAAATCCGACATCCTCATCGACGGCTACATGGACTGGGTGGTCGACAACGACGAGACCCGCCGCGGCACCTACCACGCCAACCTGCAATTCAACCCACAGGTCAAATACGACCTGGGCAAGGCCCTGAACCTGGGCGCCAAGCAGTTGTACGTGGGTGTTGAATACAGCTACTGGAAAGACAAATACGGCATCGAGAACAGTGGACGGCTCGATACCAACCAGAGTGTGACCAGTGCCCTGGTGAAGGTTCACTTCTAAAACCTGACCAAACGCACAGTTTTAGCCACACCCGCTCCATGACGGAGCACTTGAGGACCCGCGCGCAAGCCAGTAATCTGCGCGCCCCCTCGATAGGGCAGGATGGATTCTGCCCGCGTTTGCTGACCGCTCAGTCAATGAATTCGGGCGGTTGGCAGGCGTGATGCCAACCTGATGTCCCTTTTTCAGCTGTTCAGAAAGACGTCGAGCAGGATTGTTGTGCCGTACCCGGAAAGTTGGCGCAGCTCTTGCCAATTAGCTGTGGCCAATCGAAAAAAACTGACTCGAAAGACAAGTAATGAACCCAACGGTGCCGCTCAGAGTACCGACAACAGATTCAATCAAGGGAGCAACACAGCGATGCGCATTACCAATAGCCTGATTCTCGCCGGCGGCCTGCTGGCGGCCAGTACCGCCGCCACCGCCGGTGATCTGCTGCAATGGCAGAACAACAGCCTGACCTATCTGTGGGGCAAGAACTTTGCCGTCAACCCGGAAATCCAGCAGACCGTGACCTTCGAGCACGCCGATGCCTGGAAGTACGGCGACAACTTCATCTTCGTCGACAAGATTTTTTATAACGGCGACAAGGACTTCAACAACGGTCCGAACACCTACTACGGCGAGATTCAACCGCGCCTGTCGTTTGGCAAGATTTTCGACCAGAAGCTGGAGTTCGGTCCGATCAAGGACGTGCTGCTGGCCATGACCTACGAATTTGGTGAGGGCGACACCGAGTCCTACCTGATCGGTCCTGGTTTCGACCTGGCAATCCCGGGCTTCGATTACTTCCAGCTGAACTTCTACCAGCGCAACACCGAGGGCAGCCGTGCCGGTGACAACGTCTGGCAGATCACCCCCGTCTGGTCGTACACCATTCCGGTGGGCAAGTCCGACATCCTCATCGATGGCTTCATGGACTGGGTCGTCGACAACGATGCCACCAGCCGCCGTGGCACCTACCACGCCAACCTGCACTTCAACCCACAGGTCAAATACGACCTGGGCAAGGCGTTGAACTGGGGCGAGAAGCAGCTGTACGTCGGTTTTGAATACGACTACTGGAAGAACAAGTACGGCATCAAGGACAGCGACGCCTTCGATACCGACCAGAACACAGCCAGCTTCCTGGTCAAGGTTCACTTCTGATCAAAATCGCCGGGGCAAGCCCGCTCCTACCCACCGGTAGGAGCGGGCTTGCCCCGCGATCCATTTCAGCCCTTCACAGCCCGCCAAACCTTGCCGACAATCGTCACAACCGCCAGCACCGCAGCCCCGGCGACAATCCCCACCCCGCCATTGAGCAACGCCGCCATCCACACCCCGCCCCACCCGTCACTGAAGGCTTCGATGGCGTGATGCAACGGCGCCACGCCGTGTACCAGAATCCCGCCACCGACCAGGAACATCGCCGCAGTACCGATGACAGACAGGCTCTTCATCATGTACGGCGCCGCCCGCAGGATGCCGTTGCCCAGCGCCTGGGCAGCGCGGGACGCTTTCTGGGTCAGCCACAGGCCCAGGTCATCGAGCTTGACGATGCCCGCCACCAGGCCATACACGCCGATGGTCATGACAATGGCAATGCCCGACAGCACGATGATCTGCTGGGGCAGTGGTGCATTGGCGACCGCACCCAGGGTGATGGCGATGATCTCTGCCGAAAGAATGAAGTCGGTACGGATAGCGCCTTTGATCTTGGTCTTTTCCAGGACAACCAGATCAACCGCAGGATCCGCCACCGCCTCGATCCGTTGCGCCTGATCGGCCTGGTCTTCAGCCTTGCTGTGCAAGAACTTGTGGGCGAGCTTTTCAAAGCCCTCGAAACACAGGAAGGCGCCGCCGATCATCAGCAGCGGGGTCACCGCCCAGGGGATGAACGCACTGATCAACAGCGCCGCCGGCACCAGGATCAGTTTGTTGAGGAACGAGCCCTTGGCCACCGCCCAGACCACCGGGATTTCCCGCTCGGCGCGAACCCCCGTGACCTGCTGGGCATTGAGCGCCAGGTCATCGCCCAGCACCCCTGCGGTCTTTTTCGCCGCGACCTTGGTCATCACCGAGACATCGTCCAATACCGTGGCGATATCGTCGATCAACACCAGAAGACTGCTTCCTGCCATGTTTGCCTGATTCCAGCGGGTTAAGAGGTGCTCAGCATAGCCCAAAGTCGCCACCTTGAGCCCTTTGCGAACGCGGTGCTACCATGCGCGACCGCCCTTTCAGGCCCGGTGCCGCTTGCGGCCCGACACGAGGAACAGCGTCAACCATGAGCAGCATTCGCGAGCGCAACAAAGAACTGATCCTGCGCGCGGCCAGCGAGGAATTTGCCGACAAGGGCTTTGCCGCCACCAAGACCAGCGACATCGCCGCCAAGGCCGGGTTGCCCAAGCCCAACGTCTACTACTACTTCAAATCCAAGGAAAACCTCTACCGCGAGGTCCTGGAAAGCATCATCGAACCGATCATGCAGGCATCCACCCCGTTCAATGCCGACGGTGATGCCAAAGAGGTATTGAGCGCGTACATACGCTCCAAGGTGCGCATCTCCCGCGACTTGCCCTTTGCGTCCAAGGTATTTGCCAGCGAGATCATGCACGGTGCCCCGCACCTGAGCCCGAGCCAGGTCGAGCAGCTCAACGAACAGGCCCGGCACAACATCGAGTGCATCCAGGGCTGGATCGACCGCGGCCAGATCGCCCCGATCGACCCGCACCACCTGATGTTCAGCATCTGGGCAGCGACCCAGACCTACGCTGATTTCGATTGGCAGATCTCGGTGGTCACCGGCAAGGCCAAGCTCGATGACAGCGATTACGAAGCCGCCGCGCAGACCATCATCCGCCTGGTGCTCAAGGGCTGCGAGCCCGACGCCTGAAACGGTAGGACAGGCTTGCAGTGGGAGCGGGGCTTGGAGTGGGAGCGGGCTTGTTGTGGGAGCGGGCTTGCCCCGCGATAGCGATCCCACAGTCACATCGCATCGCGGGGCAAGCCCGCTCCTACAGGGTTAAGCCGCTACACCGGCATCCGCCGTCAACCCCGCCTCTTCGATCGCACTGATCGCGCACTGCTCGTCGATGTCCGAGGTATCGCCACTGATACCGATCGCCCCCACCACCACGCCCTGCTGATTACGGATCAGCACGCCACCCGGCGCCGGCACCAGCGGGCTCTGCCCCAGACCATTGAGCGCGGCGAAGAACGCCGGGCGCTGCTGCGCGTCCAGCGCCAGCAGGCGCGAGCCCTTGCCCAGGGCGATCGCCCCCCAGGCCTTGCCCATCGCCACTTGCGGGCGCAGCAGGCTGGCGCCGTCTTCGCGTTGCAGCGCCAGCAGGTGGCCGCCGCTATCGAGTACAGCCACGGTCAGGGGAGCAGAGTTGATCTTGCGGCCCGCTACCAGCGCGGCGTTTACCAGGCTGACGGCGACTTTCAAGGTCAATGCGTTCATGGAAAGGTCCTCTTGTTGTTAGGAGCCCGAGGGCAGGTGTAAAAATCAATAGAACAAATAGAACACAATGGCGAATTTTTTTGTATACAATATTTTCAACGCGATAACCCAATTCTGACGAAAAGCCTTTTTTGCGGGCTTCCCGACGAAAGCACCCATCGCTGATGAAAATGGATTGACCAGAGTCGCCTGGCGTGAATACACTCTGACGAAAAGCCATTTGTATACAATTACAAAATCAAAGAGGCACAAAACCATGAGCAAAATGAGAGCAATTGATGCAGCCGTTCTGGTGATGCGCCGCGAAGGTGTTGAAACCGCGTTTGGTATTCCGGGTGCTGCAATCAACCCGCTGTACTCGGCCCTGAAGAAAGTCGGCGGTATCGATCACGTCCTCGCTCGTCACGTTGAAGGCGCCTCGCACATGGCCGAGGGCTACACCCGCACCAAGGCCGGCAACATCGGCGTGTGCATCGGCACCTCCGGCCCTGCCGGCACTGACATGGTCACCGGCCTGTACAGCGCCTCCGCCGACTCCATCCCGATCCTGTGCATCACTGGCCAAGCGCCACGTGCTCGCATGCACAAGGAAGATTTCCAGGCCGTCGACATCACCAGCATCGTCAAGCCGGTGACCAAGTGGGCGACCACCGTTCTGGAACCCGGCCAAGTGCCTTACGCCTTCCAGAAAGCCTTCTATGAAATGCGCTCCGGCCGTCCAGGCCCTGTGCTGATCGACCTGCCGTTCGACGTGCAGATGGCCGAGATCGAATTCGACATCGACGCCTACCAGCCACTGCCTGTGCAAAAGCCTGCCGCCAACCGCGTCCAGGTCGAAAAAGCCCTGGCCATGCTCGACACCGCCGAGCGTCCATTGCTGGTTGCCGGTGGCGGCATCATCAACGCCGACGCGTGCGACAAGCTGGTTGAATTCGCTGAACTGACCGGTATTCCGGTCATCCCGACCCTGATGGGCTGGGGCATCATCCCTGACGATCACCCGCTGATGGTCGGCATGGTCGGTCTGCAGACCTCGCACCGCTACGGCAACGCCACCATGCTCAAGTCCGACGTGGTGCTGGGTATCGGTAACCGTTGGGCCAACCGCCACACCGGTTCCGTTGACGTCTACACCGAAGGCCGTCGCTTCATCCACGTCGACATCGAACCGACCCAGATCGGCCGCGTGTTCACCCCGGACCTGGGTATCGTCTCCGACGCCGGCGCCGCCCTGGACGTGTTCCTGGAAGTGGCCCGCGAGTGGAAAGCCGCCGGCAAGCTCAAGGACCGCAGCGCCTGGCTGGAAGACTGCCAGCAGCGCAAATCGAGCCTGCAGCGCAAGACCCACTTCGACAACGTGCCGGTCAAGCCACAGCGCGTTTACCAGGAAATGAACCAGGTGTTCGGCAAAGACACCTGCTACGTCAGCACCATCGGTCTGTCGCAGATCGCCGGCGCCCAATTCCTGCACGTGTACAAGCCTCGCCACTGGATCAACTGCGGCCAGGCCGGCCCACTGGGCTGGACCATCCCTGCAGCCCTGGGTGTGGTCAAGGCCGACCCGACCCGCAAGGTCGTTGCACTGTCGGGCGACTACGACTTCCAGTTCATGATCGAAGAGCTGGCGGTAGGTGCGCAGTTCAACCTGCCGTACGTTCACGTACTGGTGAACAACTCCTACCTGGGTCTGATCCGTCAGGCACAGCGCGGCTTCGAGATGGACTACTGTGTGCAGCTGGCGTTCGAGAACGTCAACGCACCGGAACTCAACGGTTATGGCGTCGATCACGTCGCCGTGGTCGAAGGCCTGGGCTGCAAGGCCCTGCGCGTGACCGAGCCAGGCGAAATCGCCCCGGCCCTGCTCAAGGCGCAGAAGCTGGCTGAAGAGTTCAAGGTACCGGTAGTGGTCGAGGTTATCCTCGAGCGCGTGACCAACATTTCCATGGGCACCGAAATCAACGCGGTCAACGAATTCGAAGACCTGGCCCTGGTCGGCAACGACGCGCCAACCGCGATTTCCCTGCTCGACTGATCGCTTGAGCGGCCCTGCTGCGTGATGCACTGGGCCCACTTTTGCAAGGAGATATCCATGCCACGTTTTGCCGCCAACCTGTCCATGCTGTTCACCGAGCAGGACTTCCTCGCCCGCTTCAAAGCTGCAGCCGATGCCGGCTTCAGCGGTGTCGAGTACCTGTTCCCGTATGACTTCAGCTCGGCTGAAATCAAGCAGCAACTCGATGCCCACGGCCTGACCCAGGTGCTGTTCAACCTGCCGGCCGGTGACTGGGCCAACGGCGATCGCGGTATCGCCTGCGATCCAGCCCGCGTCGAGCAGTTCCGCGCAGGCGTGGACCTGGCCATCGCTTACGCCAAGGTACTGGGCAACACCCAGGTCAACTGCCTGGCCGGTATCCGTCCACAAGGTCCGGACTGCGCCACCGTGCGCAAGACCTTCGTCGACAACCTGAAATTTGCCGCCGACAAACTGGAAGCCGCCGGGATCAAGCTGGTCATGGAAATGATCAACACCCGCGACATCCCGGGCTTCTACCTGAACAACACCAAGCAGGCCCTGGAAATCCAGGCTGAAGTCGGCAGCAGCAACCTGTTCCTGCAGTACGACATCTACCACATGCAAATCATGGAGGGCGACCTGGCCCGCACCATGGAAAGCAACCTGGCCAAGATCAACCACATCCAGTTGGCCGACAACCCGGGCCGCAACGAGCCGGGCACTGGCGAGATCAACTACCGCTTCCTATTCGAACACCTGGACCGCATCGGATACCAGGGCTGGGTGGGCTGTGAATACAAGCCGCTGACCACCACCGAAGCGGGCCTTGGCTGGCTGAAATCGCACAACGCAATCTGAGAACTCCCGGTAGGAGCGGGCTCGCCCCGCGATTGCGGTCATCCCGCTACATCGCTATCGCGGGGCAAGCCCGCTCCTACATCCAACCATTACAAGAGGCTTTTCTCATGGCTAAAATCGGATTTATCGGCACCGGCATCATGGGCCACCCAATGGCGCAGAACCTGCAAAAAGCCGGTCACAGCCTGTTCCTGTCCACCCACCACGATGCTGCCCCGGCCGACCTGGTCGCCGCTGGCGCCGTTGCCCTGGCCAACCCGAAAGAAGTGGCCCAGGAAGCTGAATTCATCATCGTCATGGTCCCCGACACCCCGCAGGTAGACTCGGTGCTGTTCGGCGAGAACGGCGTAGGCCTGGGCGTTGGCCCGAACAAGGTGGTGATCGACATGAGCTCGATCTCCCCTACCGCCACCAAAGCCTTTGCCGAGAAGATCAAGGCCACCGGCGCCACCTACCTGGACGCCCCGGTATCCGGCGGTGAAGTCGGCGCCAAGGCCGCGACCCTGAGCATCATGGTCGGCGGCTGCCCGAATGCCTTCGAGCGCGCACTGCCGCTGTTCCAGGCCATGGGCAAGAACATCACCCGCGTCGGCGGCAGCGGCGACGGCCAGACCGCCAAGGTTGCCAACCAGATCATCGTGGCCCTGAACATCCAGGCCGTTGCAGAAGCCCTGCTGTTCGCCGCCAAGAACGGCGCCGATCCTGCCAAGGTGCGTGAAGCACTGATGGGCGGCTTTGCTTCTTCCAAGATCCTGGAAGTACACGGCGAGCGCATGATCAAAGGCACCTTCGATCCAGGCTTCCGTATCAGCCTGCACCAGAAGGACCTGAACCTGGCCCTGCAAGGCGCCAAGGAACTGAACATCAACCTGCCCAACACCGCCAATGCCCAGCAAGTGTTCAGCACCTGCGCAGCCATCGGTGGCGCCAACTGGGACCACTCTGCGCTGATCAAAGGCCTTGAGCACATGGCCAACTTCTCGATCCGCGAAGAGTAAGAGCGGGCTTGCCCCGCGGTAGAGGCGCCCCGTTGATTGCCTTCTGAATCAAGGCAAGCGAAGAGCAACACCCGCCCCTGGGTCGGCCTGCACGGAGGCAGAACCAGGGGCGTTTTCAGTTCTGAAGAACAATAAGATTGGAGCCTGCCATGTCGCTCGATCCGCAACAATTTCTGCGCGAGCTGTTCGCCACAGCCATCGATGCCGCGCACCCTCGCCAGGTCCTTGAAGCCCACCTGCCCAGCGACCGCAGCGGTCGCGTCATTGTCATCGGCGCCGGCAAGGCCGCAGCCGCCATGGCCGAAGTGGTCGAACGCAACTGGAAAGGCCCGGTTTCCGGCCTGGTGGTGACCCGCTACGGTCACGGTGCCAGCTGCTCCAAGATCGAAGTGGTCGAAGCCGCCCACCCGGTACCCGATGCCGCAGGCCTGGCCGTGGCCAAGCGCGTGCTGGAGATGGTCAGCAATCTCACCGCCGACGATCGGGTGATCTTCCTGCTGTCCGGCGGTGGCTCTGCCCTGCTGGCCCTGCCTGCCGAAGGCCTGACCCTGGCCGACAAGCAACAGATCAACAAGGCCCTGCTCAAATCCGGCGCCACCATCGGCGAGATGAACTGCGTGCGCAAGCACCTCTCGGCGATCAAGGGCGGCCGCCTGGCCAAGGCCTGCTGGCCAGCCACCGTTTACACCTACGCGATTTCCGACGTGCCGGGCGACCTGGCCACCGTCATCGCCTCCGGCCCGACCGTGGCCGACCCGAGCACCTCGGCCGAAGCCCTGGCGATCCTCAAGCGCTACAACATCGAAGCGCCTGCCGCCGTGACCGCCTGGCTGAACAACCCGGCGTCCGAAACCGTCAAGGCCGATGATCCGGCACTGGCGCGCAGCCACTTCCAATTGATCGCCCGCCCCCAGCAGTCGCTGGAAGCAGCTGCGGTCAAGGCCCGCCAGGCCGGCTTCAGCCCGCTGATCCTGGGCGACCTGGAAGGCGAATCACGGGAAGTGGCCAAGGTGCATGCCGGCATCGCCCGGCAGATCGTGCTGCACGGCCAACCGCTATCGCCGCCCTGCGTGATCCTCTCCGGTGGCGAAACCACCGTGACCGTGCGCGGCAATGGCCGTGGCGGCCGCAACGCCGAGTTCCTCCTGAGCCTGACCGAAAGCCTGAAGGGTTTGCCCGGCGTCTACGCCCTGGCCGGTGACACCGATGGCATCGACGGTTCCGAAGACAACGCCGGCGCCCTGATGACCCCACAGAGCTACGCACGCGCCGCGGCCCTGGGCCTGTCGGCCAGCGACGAGCTGGACAACAACAACGGCTATGGCTACTTCGCCGCTCTCGACGCCTTGATCGTCACCGAGCCGACGCGGACCAACGTCAACGATTTTCGCGCCATTCTGATCCTTGAGAGTGCCAACCATGACGCCTGACAAAAAAGTCAAAATCCTCGCTACCCTCGGCCCAGCCATCAACGGTATCGACGACATCCGCCAGTTGGTCGAAGCCGGGGTGAACATCTTTCGCCTCAACTTCAGCCACGGTGAACACGAAGACCACGCCCTGCGTTACCAGTGGATCCGCGAGGTAGAGAGCCAGCTCAACTACCCGCTGGGCATCCTCATGGACCTGCAAGGCCCTAAACTGCGCGTCGGCCGCTTTGCCGACGGCAAGGTGCAACTGCAGCGCGGCCAGGCCCTGCGCCTGGACCTGGACACCACCCCCGGCACCACCTCACGGGTCAACCTGCCGCACCCGGAAATCATCGCCGCGCTGGAGCCAGGCATGGACCTGCTGCTCGATGACGGCAAGCTGCGCCTGCGGGTGACCGCCAAGCACGCCGATGCCATCGAGACTGAAGTGCTCAACGGCGGCGAGCTGTCGGACCGCAAAGGCGTCAACGTGCCACAGGCGGTGCTGGACCTGAGCCCGCTGACCGCCAAGGACCGCCGCGACCTGACCTTCGGCCTGGAGCTGGGTGTGGACTGGGTGGCGCTGTCGTTCGTGCAGCGCCCGGAAGACATCGTTGAAGCGCGCCAGCTGATCGGCGACCGTGCCTACCTGATGGCCAAGATCGAGAAGCCTTCGGCCGTGACCCAATTGCGCGCCATCGCCGAGCTCAGCGACGCGATCATGGTGGCCCGTGGCGACCTGGGCGTGGAAGTGCCGGCCGAAAGCGTGCCGCAGATCCAGAAGAGCATCATCAACACCTGCCGTGAACTGGGCAAACCGGTGGTCGTCGCCACCCAGATGCTCGAGTCGATGCGCTTCTCCCCGGCCCCGACCCGCGCCGAAGTCACCGACGTGGCCAACGCCGTGGCGGAAGGTGCCGACGCGGTAATGCTGTCGGCCGAGACTGCCTCGGGCGACTACCCGCTCGAAGCCGTGCAGATGATGAGCAAGATCATTCGCCAGGTCGAGAACGGTCCGGACTACCAGGCGCAGCTGGACGTCGGTCGTCCCAAGGCCGAAGCGACCGTGTCGGACGCCATCAGCTGCGCGATCCGTCGGATCAGCGGCATCCTGCCGGTGGCCGTGCTGGTCAACTACAGCGAGTCGGGTGCCTCGACCCTGCGCGCCGCCCGCGAGCGGCCACGGGCGCCGATCCTCAACCTGACCCCCAACCTGTCCACCGCTCGTCGCCTGAGCGTGGCCTGGGGCGTGCACTCGGTGGTCAACGATCGCCTGCGCCAGGTCGATGAAATCTGCTCCACCGCACTGGAAATCGCCCAGGCCCAGGGCATGGCCAGCCGTGGTGACACCCTGTTGATCACTGCCGGTGTGCCTTTTGGCAAGCCGGGATCGACTAACACGCTGCGGATCGAAACACTGATCTGAAGGTGAAGCCTCATCGCGGGGCAAGCCCGCTCCTACCGTAGGAGCGGGCTTGCCCCGCGATGGCTTGCAAAACAATCCACGTGGGAAAACCCGGCCCGACAGAGGCCTCCCCACTCCACATCAACCCAGACTGCCCCCATGTACACCAAGAATTTCGTCAACCCGTGCCCCGACTGGGCCACGGCCTTGCTCAATGGCTTCAGCCAGGTCCTGCTGCAGCGCAGCCCGCTGTGCGGCCTGTTCTGCCTGCTGGCCATCACCCTGACCGCCCCCGACCTGGTCGGCGGCGCCTTGCTGGGCGCCCTCGCCGGGCTGCTGACGGCCCAGCGCCGCGGCTACAACCGCACGGATCGCCAGGCCGGCCTGTACAGCTACAACGGCGTACTGATCGGCCTGCTGCTGAGCTACGCCCTGCCCTGGTCGGCCATCCTGCCGCCGCTGATCATCGCCGCCGGCGGCCTGAGCAGCATGCTCGTGCACCAGTGGCTCAAGCGCGCCAGCTCCAATCTGTTGCTGCCGGCCTACACCGCGCCCTTCGTGCTGATCGGCTGGGCGGTGCTGGTGGTCAGCGAACCGGCCGCCGGCACTGCCAGCCCCATCGAGCACAATGCGCTCTATGCGCTGGCCCGCGGCCTTGGTCAGATCTTCCTGCTGGACAACCCGCTGGCCGGCCTGCTGATTGCCATCGGCCTGCTGATCGCCAACCGCTATGCCGCTGCCTGGGCACTGCTCGGCGCGGCGCTGGGCGGCAGCGTCGCCCTGCTCGGTGGCGAAGCCAGTGCCGCCTATGCCGGCCTCTACGGCTTCAACGCCGCACTCGCTGCCCTGGCCTTCAGCCAGACCCGCAAGCAACCCTGGTTGCCGCTGCTGGCCATGATCCTGGCAATCGTGCTGCAACCTGCGGTCGCGCAGTTGCCGGTCCCAGGCCTTACCGCACCGTTCATCCTGGCCTGCTGGCTGGTACTGATCGGCCAGCGCCTCACGCGCCAGCCGCTGGCGCGCCGTGCCGGTCGCTTGCATAGCTGAAGGGCTGCCCCTAGGCTCAGCTCCATCGTGTAGTGGAGCTGAGCATGGATACCCCTTTGAGCTGGCGTGAGCGGCTCTACATCATCGTTTTTCAAACCGACACCGTCGCAGGCAGACGCTTCGACAGCATCCTGCTGCTGATCATCCTCGCCAGCCTGATCACCGTGGTGCTCGACAGCATTGATGAAGTCCACCAGAACTACGCCGGCGTGCTGGCCGGGATCGAGTGGGGCTTCACCGCCATCTTCCTGATCGAATACGCGGTGCGCCTGTACTGCTCGCCCAAACCCCTGCGCTATGCCTTCAGTTTTTATGGCCTGGTCGACTTGCTGGCGATCGTGCCGGGGATCATCGCCCTGTACTACAGCGACGCCCAGTACCTGCTGATCATCCGGGTGATCCGGATGCTGCGCATCTTTCGCGTGCTCAAGCTCAGCCCCTACCTCAAGCAGGCGCATTACCTGCTCGCGGCTTTGCGCGGCAGCAAGCAGAAGATCATCGTCTTTCTGGTCAGCGTCTCGACCCTGGTGACAGTGTTCGGCACCTTGATGTATGTGGTCGAAGGCCCCGAGCATGGCTTTACCAGCATCCCCAAGGGGATCTACTGGGCCATCGTCACCCTGACCACCGTGGGCTTTGGCGATATCGTGCCCAAGACGCCCCTGGGCCAGGTGATTTCGTCACTGGTGATGATCACCGGTTACTCGATCATTGCCGTGCCTACGGGTATCTTCACCGCGGAGCTGGCCAATGCCATGCGCGGTGAGCAGCTGCAACACGACTGCCCGGTGTGCCGCAAGAACAACCACGAACATGGGGCGGCGTTCTGCTCCCGTTGCGGCAATGCGTTGTTTAAGAAAATGGAATAAGCACAGCACTTTTTAATCTTTTAGCGCCTAAAGCCGAACCGCTATAGTCGCTGGCAATATGCCTTTAACGCCTAATCGAACAAGGAATGCGCAGTGAAAAAACTCTTCAGTGCCTCGCTTCTGGCCGCAGGCCTCGCCCTGAGCAACCTGGCCCATGCAGCGCCGCCGCTGCTGAACGTCTCCTATGACGTGATGCGCGACTTCTACAAGGACTACAACGCTGCCTTCCAGAAGCACTGGGAAGCCGAGCACAAAGAGAAACTCACTGTGCAGATGTCGTTCGGTGGTTCGAGCAAGCAGGCGCGTTCGGTCATCGACGGCCTGCCGGCCGACGTCATCACCATGAACATGGCCACCGACATCAATGCCCTGGCCGACAACGGCAAACTGGTCCCCGAGAACTGGGTGACGCGCCTGCCCAACAACAGCGCGCCATTCACCTCGGCCACGGTGTTCATCGTGCGCAAGGGCAACCCCAAGGCCCTCAAAGACTGGCCCGACCTGCTCAAGGATGGCGTCCAGGTCATCGTGCCCAACCCCAAGACCTCGGGTAATGGCCGCTACACCTACCTCTCGGCCTGGGGCTATGTACTGAAGAACGGCGGCGACGAGAACAAGGCCAAGGACTTTGTCGGCAAGCTGTTCAAGCAGGCGCCTGTGCTCGACACCGGTGGCCGTGCCGCCACCACCACCTTCATGACCAACCAGATCGGCGACGTGCTGGTGACCTTCGAGAACGAAGCCGAAATGATCGCCCGGGAGTTCGGCCGCGATCAGTTCGAGGTGATCTACCCAAGCGTCTCCGCCGAAGCCGAACCACCGGTGACCGTGGTCGACAAAGTGGTCGACAAGAAAGGCACCCGCGCCACCGCCGAGGCGTACCTCAAGTACCTGTGGTCGCCAGAGGCCCAGGAAATCGCCGCCAACAACTACCTGCGCCCGCGCGATACCGCGGTACTGGCCAAGTACACCGACCGCTTCCCGAAAGTCGACTTCCTGTCGGTAGAGAAGACCTTCGGTGACTGGCGCACGGTGCAGAAGACCCACTTCAATGATGGTGGTGTGTTCGACCAGATCTACACCGGCCAGTAATCAGGCCCTTTTCGCGGGGCAAGGCCGCTCCTGCCGGAGCGGGCTTGCCCCGCGATTGCTCCTACAACGATCCGTTCATTGACTACCCTTTCCGTCATCCACGGTTCAAGGAGTACCCAGTGACCCGATCCTTCTTCGCCCTGCTGCTCGGCGCCCTGCTGAGCATCCAGTTGGCGTTCGCCGTCCCCCTGCTGCCCAAGGCCGACAAATCCACTGAACCCGCCGAGCCGGTGGTCCAGGGTGGCCTGCTGGGCGCGATTGCCGACGGCCTGGACGATGTCAGCCAGGAGCTGGATGTAGACAACCACGTGATCGACAACTGGCGCCTGCGTGCCGACCGCGCTGCCGATGAAGTCGATGAGTTGGTAACCAAGCCGGAGGGGTTGAGCTCCCTGGAGCTGTGGCGCGATTTCGCCATTCTCACCATCACCTGGCTGATCGCCTTTGTCGTGCTCACCCAGTTCGGGCGCTTTCTGGCACGCAGCAGCAGCCGCTCGCGCCTGCTGCGCGAGCGACCGCGCCCAAGCCAGGTGGTCAAGTACCTGCTGGTCTACACCCTCCCTGCCCTGGCCAGCCTGATCATCACCCTGTACATCAGCCACTACCTGGCAATCTCGGCCGGACGCGCCCTGGGCATGAGCCTGGCCTACGCCACCAGCAGCGGTACCTTTTCGACCTCGATCATCCTCTGCCTGATCACCCTGTTCGACACCGGGCACAAACGCACTGCCGTGCGCATCATTCGCCGGGTGGCACCTCGGCCGCTGTTTCTGATCGGCTTTCTGGCGGCCTGGAGCGATGCGCTCACCAGCCCGCAGATCGCCCGGCAACTGGGCGGCAACATCACCAGCAGCGTCGCCGCCGTGACGGGCCTGCTGGCGACCCTGGCGTTCGCGGTGCTGATACTCAAGCTGCGCCGCCCGGTAGCGCACCTGATCCGCAACCGCGCCTTGCGCGACCGCCTGGAGCATCGCGCGGTACAGGAAACCCTGCGCATTTTCTCGGCGCTGTGGTTCCTGCCGATCCTGATGATGATCCTGGTCTCGGCCATCCACCTGATCGGCGCCGGCGAAGAAAGCCAGCGCGCGTTGCAAAAGGCCCTGCTGACCTCGATCCTGCTGATCGGCACGGTGTTTCTCAGCACCGTCCTGCAACGCATGTTCAAGCATCAGGAGCAGGATGCACGGCAGCGCCTGCGGCCCTACAAGGAACTGCTGCGCAACCTGGCCCATGCCCTGCTGCGCATTGCCATGGCAGTGGCCTTCATTGAGCTGCTGGGGCGCATCTGGGGCTTCTCCGTACTGGATTTCGCCCTGCGCAACAGCCTGGGCCGCGCCATCAGTGATTCGTTGAGCAGCATCGGCCTGATCCTGCTGGTGACCTGGCTGCTGTGGGTGGTGATCGACACTGCCATCCAGGAGGCGCTCAAACCCACGGTCGGGCGCCGTGCCTCGCGCCAGCCCAGCACCCGGGTGCGGACCATCCTGCCAATGCTGCGCAACGCCATCAAAATCATCCTGGTGGTGATCTGCACCATCACCACCATGGCCAACCTGGGCATCAACGTCGCCCCGCTGCTGGCCGGTGCCGGTGTGGTGGGCCTGGCCATCGGTTTCGGTTCCCAGCAACTGGTGCAGGATGTGATCACCGGGCTGTTCATCCTCATCGAGGACACCATCGCCATCGGCGACTGGGTGGTGCTCGACTCCGGCCACGCCGGCACCGTCGAAAGCCTGACCATCCGCACCCTGCGCCTGCGCGACGCCAAGGGCTTCGTGCACTCGGTTCCGTTCGGCCAGATCAAGGCGGTCACCAACCAGTCACGGCAATTCGCCTATGCGTTTTTCTCGGTGCAGTTCAGCTACGCCACTAACGTCGACAGCGCCTTGAAACTGATCCGCGAAGTGGGCCACTCGATCAGTGAAGACCCGATGCTGCGCCACAGCCTGCAAGGGCCGCTGCAAGTGTTCGGGGTCGACAGCATGAACCTCAACGGCATCACGCTTACCGCACAGTTTCGCACCAGCTCTGGCGGCCAGTACGCGGTGAACCGGGCCTTCAACGAACGCCTGAAAAAGCGCGTGGACGAAACCGATGACGTGAGCTTTGCTCAGTACTATCCAGCCCCGCCCGGCCGTGGTGAAGGGCAGGCCTGATTGAACTTTCTAGCCCCTGACATCGGTGATAAAGTCGCGCCCATGAATCCCACCCGCGCCCACCGCCCGCTGATTGCCTGGACCTTGTATTTCTGTGTCCTGTTCAATCTGTTCGCCTGCGGAATCGGTCATGGGCAGATGATGGGCCTCAAGCTCAACGGCATCGGCGGCGCCTTCTGCTCGGCCATGGGCAGCGCCGGCCCTACCCTCAAGAGTGACTTCGGCGATCAGTCGGTCGCCGGCTGGGACAGCCTGCAAACCTGCCCGGTGTGTGCCGCAGCCGTGGTCTGCCTGGGCCTGGTGCTGGCCATCGGCTGGCTACTGGCCGCCGCCCGTACCCGCCGTTACCACCGTGAACTGCGCAGCAAGGCGCCACCGCGCTATTGCTGGCCTGCCGCCAACCCCCGCGCCTCCCCCCTTCTGGCTTGAACCACCTGGCCGCCTGTGCGGCTGCCTGTAATCGGCCCTATTGCCGTACCTGACTGACCGGTACCGCTGGCCGCTGGCTCAATTTCCAGAGTTCGACCCATGCCCTACTCCAATCGCCTATCCGGTTGCGCGGCGCTGCTCTGCGCGCTGTCTTTCAATGCCTCGGCCGAGGCCCAGCTGACGCTCCCCGACCTGCGCATCGAAGGCCGCGCTGATACCGAAGAAGGCGTCCTGCTCGACACACCCTCGCAAACCGGCTCCCGCCTGGGCCTGACCCCACGGGAAACCCCCGCGTCGGTGAACATCGTCAACCGCCAGCAGCTTGAACAGCGCGGCGCCCAGACCACCCAGGACGCCCTCAACGGCGTCCCCGGCATGACCGCCGCCTCGCCACCGGGCTCCGCAGGCTCGGTGGCCTACCGGGGCTTTTCCGGTGCGCAGATCACCCAGTTGTTCAACGGCATCAGCGTGCAATACGACTCCATTGCCGCACGCCCGGTGGACAGCTGGATCTACGACCGCGTCGAAGCCATCGGCGGGCCCTCGAGCTTCCTGTTCGGCGCCGGTGCCGTGGGCGGTTCGATCAACTACATCACCAAGCTCGCCAGCCGCGACGAGAACTTCAACGAGGGTCGCATCAAGTACGGTTCCTACGACAGCAGCGAAACCTCGTTTGGCTTCAACCATGCGCTGAACGAGGGCGACGGCATCCGCAACTACGCGCGCCTGGACTTCAGCCACACCCACAGCAACGGCTATGTCGACCGCGAAGAGCGCGATGCCTGGAGCGTGGCCTTCTCGCTGCTCACCGACATCAACGACCAGCTCTCCCACACCCTGGCCCTGGAATACCAGAACGAGACCGTCGACAGCCCCTACTGGGGCAGCCCGGTGCTCAACCCCCTGGGTGGCGAAATGAAGGTCGATGAAAGCCGGCGCTTCGAGAACTACAACGTCGAGGACGGTCGTTACGAGCAGCGGGTGCGCTGGCTGCGCTCGATCACCGAGTACCGTTTCAACGACGACACCTCGGTGCGCAACACCCTCTACCACTACAACACCGAGCGTAACTTCCGAAACCTTGAAACCTACGCCTACACCGCCGACAACAGCCACGTGAACCGCTCCAACGCCTTGCTGCAGCGTCACGACCAGGAGCTCAACGGCAACCGCTTCGAGCTGCTGCACCAGGGCCAGTTGCTGGGCATGAACAGCCAGTGGTCGGCCGGGATGGATTACAGCCATAACGTGCAGATGAACTACCCGCGCTCAGTCACCGGGGTGTTCGACAGTGTCGACCCTGCGCACTTCGATCCCGGTCACTTCTACGACCTCAAGGGCATGCTCCCGGGCTATCAGAAAAACCGCCAGAACACCGTGGACACCTGGGCGGCGTTCCTGGAAAACCGCCTGCAACTGACCGAGCGCCTGTCGCTGCTCACCGGCCTGCGCTACGACCATATCGACCTTGAGGTCCACAACTACCGCACCGTCGATGCCAACAACCCCCTGGACTTCAAGCAAACCTACGAACCCACCACCGGGCGCATCGGCCTGGTCTACCAACTGACACCGGCCGCCAACGTCTACGTGCAGTACAGCACCGCCGCCGACCCGCCCGCCGGTATCCTCACCACCGCGACCTTTGCCCAGGTGCGCGACTTTGACCTGAGCACCGGCAAGCAGATCGAGGTGGGCAGCAAGTTCGACTTTCTCGACGGCCGTGGCGCCGCCACCCTTGCCGCCTACCACATCGAGCGCAAGAACCTGGCCACCACAGACCCGGCCAACCCCGGCTTCACCCAGCCGGTGGGCAAGCAGTCGTCGCACGGCGTCGAGCTGGCGGGCTCGTTGCGCGTGACCCCGCAGCTGTTGGCCAAGGGCAACCTCGCCTACGTCGATGCCCAGTACGACGAGTTCAACGAGAACGTCGGTGGCACCAGCGTGTCGCGCAAGGGCAACACCCCGACCAACATCCCCGAGCGGGTGGCCAATCTGTGGCTGACCTACGACATCGACCCCAGCTGGCAGGTGGGCGGCGACAGTCGCTATGTGTCGTCGGTGTACGCCGATGCGGCCAACACCCGGCATGCGCCGTCGTACACGGTGTTCGGTGCCTTTGTCGGCTACAAGGTCGATGCCGACACCCGCATCACCGCCCGGGTACGCAACCTGACCGATGAAGTCTATGCCCGCTGGACCAGCGCCAGCATGCTCTACCTGGGTGCCCCGCGCACCCTGGAGCTGGCCGTGCAGACGCGCTTCTAGGACGCCCGCGATGAAACGCTACCTGTACCTGTGGCACCGCTGGCTCGGCATCGGCCTGTGCCTGTTCATGGCCCTGTGGTTCTTCTCGGGCGTGGTCATGCTGTATGTCGGCTACCCCAAGCTGACACCCCGGGAGCACCTGGCGCACCTGCCGGTGCTGAATCTGCAGGGCTGCTGTGTCGACCTGCGCAGCGCCCTGGCTGCCGCCGACCCCGAGCGGGCACCGTCGAGCATCTGTTTGAGCACCGTGGCGGGTACACCGCGCTACCTGCTCGGCTACAGCGGTGGCGCCAACGTGGCCGTGGATGCCCGCAGCGGGCAACGCCTTGGCGCCACCGATCGCGACCAGGCCTTGACCAGCGCCTACCAGTACGACCCGCTGGCAACCGCGCGCTATCAAGGGGAGGTGCAGGAAGACCTGTGGACGCACTCGCGGGCCCTGGATGCCGACCGTCCGTTGCAGCGTGTGCAGCTCAACGATGCCCAAGGCACCTTGCTCTACGTCTCCGGCCAGACCGGCGAAGTGGTGCGCGATGCCAGCGCCGTGGAGCGTGGCTGGAACCTGGTCGGCGCCTGGCTGCACTGGCTGTACCCCCTGCGCGGCATCGGCCTGGACGGGCTGTGGAGCAACCTGGTGATTTACCTGTCGCTGGGCGCCACGCTGATGGCGTTGCTGGGGGCGGTGATCGGCGTGTTGCGCTGGCGCCTGCGCAAGCCCTACCGCAGCGGCTCGCGCTCGCCCTACCGGGGCTTTGCCCGCTGGCACCATATCGGTGGCTTGGTGTTCGGGGTGCTGGCGATCACCTGGATTTTCAGCGGCTTGATGTCGATGAATCCGTGGCGGCTGTTCAGCAGCGATGCGCCGCTCAATACCGCGGCCTATCAGGGTGGGGTACTGCAGGCCGAGGCCTTCCCGGTGTCCGCCCAGCAGGCAATCGCACGCTTTGCCGATGAGGGCTTTGTGGTGCGGGAGCTGGAGTGGCGGTTGATTGGCGGTACGGGGTACCTGGTAGGTCATGACGGTGGCGGCCGCACCCGGCTGCTGGCCGACGGGCAGGTGCTTGGGCGCTTGCCGAAGGAGGTAGTGGAAGGTGCTGCCCAGGCGATTCTGCCGACGGTCAAGATGCACAGCGAACAGCTCGACGCCTACGACTTCTACTACTACGCACGGGCCGAACAGAGCATGCTCGGGCATCTGGACAAACGCTTGCCGGTGCTGCGAGTACGGTTCGATGACCCGCAGCAGAGCTGGCTGCACCTGGACCTGTACACCGGCGAACTGCTGGGGGTGATGGACCAGCCCCGGCGTGCGTCGCGTTGGCTGTTTGCCTTGCTGCATAGCTGGGACTGGCTGCCGTTGCTGGAACGGCGGCCGTTGTGGGACGTGTGGATGGTGGTGCTCAGCATTGGTGGGCTGGTGATCAGCGTCAGCGGTATCGTGCTGGGCTGGCGACGGCTTCGCCACTGAGTCAGCACTGACCAGGTAGGAGCGGGCTTGCCCCGCGATAGCGATCGGGCAGTTACATCGCATCGCGGGGCAAGCCCGCTCCTACACGAACACCATCGCTTTGAGGCCGCCGGCCGGGTCGATGTCCGCGAACTCCGGGGGGTTGGCCAGGCGCTCCACGAACGTCAGGGCTGGGGCTTCTTCGGCCATGCCCTCAAGCAAGAACTCAAGCCCGATCCCCGGGTCGTTCACGCACGCCAACACCGTCCCCCCTTCACGCAACAATTCAGGCAAGCGGCGCAGGATCTTGCGGTAATCCTGGGTCAGCACGAAGCTGCCTTTCTGGAAGGTCGGCGGGTCGATGATGATCAGGTCATAAGGCCCGGACTTGCGCACCTTGCCCCAGGACTTGAACAGTTCATGCCCCAGAAAGCTGACCCGCGACAGGTCATGGCCATTGTGCCGATGGTTGTCACGCCCCCGGCTCAGGGCCGAGCGCGCCATGTCCAGGTTGACCACGTGCTCGGCACCGCCCGCAACCGCCGCCACGGAAAACCCGCAGGTGTAGGCGAACAGGTTCAGTACCCGCTTGCCCGCCGCCTGCTCACGTACCCAGCGGCGGCCATAGCGCATGTCGAGGAACAGGCCGGTGTTCTGCTTCACGCCCAGGTCCAGCTGATAGCGAAGGCCATCCTCGTCGATCAGCCAGTGCTCGCTGGGGGTACCCACAAGCCAGTTGCCGGGGCTGTCAGGCAGGTAGCGGTGCTGGATCAGGATCGCCTGCCCCATCCAGCAAGGCGCCTCGGCCAGCGCCAGCAACATCTGCTCCAGCGCCGGCAACTGGCCCTCGGGCGGCTCGCGAAACAGCGACACCAGCAACACGCCCTGCAACCAGTCCACGGTGATCTGCTCAAGCCCCGGCCAGCAGCGGCCACGGCCATGGAACAGCCGGCGGGTTTCTGCCGGCGCCGGGTCAAGGGCCGCGAGCAGGTGGTGCTGGAGGGTGTCGATCACAGAAGTCATGGGCAATTTCGATGGCGTAAAGCGGCCTATTCTACCCTGCCCGCCCAGTGTCGGCAGAACCCTGATCAGCCTGCCGATCGCCAGCCGTCGGTGTCTGGAAAATGCACCTAAACTTCCACTCCCACCACTTTTTCCGGGCAACGATCATGAGCGAGAAACCCACCATTGTTCTGGTTCACGGCTTCTGGGGCGGCGCCGCCCACTGGAGCAAGGTCATCCTAGAATTGTCACGCCTGGGTCACCGCGACCTGCACGCCGTGGAGATGCCCCTCACCTCGCTGGCCGATGATGCCGAGCGTACGCGCAAGATGGTCGCCTCGATTCCCGGCAAGGTGTTGCTGGTCGGTCACTCCTATGGCGGCGCGGTCATTACCCAGATGGGCAATCAGCCCAACGTCGCAGGCCTGGTGTACATCGCCGCTTTCGCCCCCGATGACGGCGAAAGCCCGGGCAGCATCACCGGCAAGAATCCACCTGAAGCGGCGGCCAACCTGCAACCGGACACTGATGGCTACCTATGGATCAAACCCGACAAACTCCACGAAAGTTTCTGCCAGGACCTGAGCAAGGATGAAGGGCTGGTCATGAGCGTGACCCAGAAGGCACCGCTGGCCAGCACCTTTGGCGACACCATCAGTAACCCGGCGTGGAAGCACAAACCTTGCTGGTACCAGCGCTCGACGCACGACCGGATGATCCACCCGGACAACCAGGCATTCATGGCCGAGCGCATGAAGCCCAAAGAAACACTCAACCTCGACGCCAGCCATGCCTCGCTGGCCTCCAGGGCCGCCGAAGTGGCGGCCCTGATCGACCGCGCAGCCCTCAGTCTGGCTTGACAGCAACCGCCTTGGCCGCCGGCTTGAACCACCAGCCCTGCTGCATGCCGGCCGCCGCCAGCAGGATCGCCGCCACGCCCAGCCACTGCAGCGGCTCCAGGCGATGACCAAAGGCGAACCAGTCGACGAAGATCGCCGCGATCGGGTAGATGAACGACAAGGCCCCGGTCAAGGCGGTCGGCAGCTTCTGGATCGCCCCATAAAGCAGCACATACATCACCCCGGTGTGGACAATCCCCAGCGTGATCAATGAGCCGAGCGCACCGGCCTCGCTGGGCAGGCCCGAGGTATTGGCCCAGGGCGCCAGCAGCAGGATGCCGGTGCACACCTGGATCAACGCGATCAGGTGTGGCGGTGTACCGCTCAAGCGCTTGATGATCAACGCCGCCACGGCATAGAGAAACGCTGCGCCAAGGGCCAGGCCAATGCCCACCAGGTAGTCGCTGCCACTGCCGCCCTGGCTGCCATGGGCACTGACGATTGCCAGCATCCCGAGAAACGACAGCGCCAGCCAGAACAGCTTCTGCACGGTAATCTTCTCGCCAAGAAACACCGCCGCCAGCCCCACCAGCATGAACGGCTGGACGTTGTACACCGCCGTGCCGATGGCAATCGAGGCGCGCGAATAGGAGGCGAACAACAACACCCAGTTACCCACGATCGCCACCCCGCTGAACACCGCCAGGGCGAACGTGACGCGGGTGAGGATGCCCGGCCGCAGAAAGCCCATGGCCAGGCAGATCAACAGCAAGGTGCCGGCACCGAACACGCAACGCCAGAACACCACATCCAGCACCGGCTGCCCGGACACCAGCACAAACCAGCCGATGGTCCCCGAAATCAGCATCGCGGCGACCATCTCGAACGACCCACGGCGTATTGAACTGTCCATCACCCACCTCCTAGACGATGGGTAAATTATGACCAGTGCGCCGGGGGCGATTCCAGCGGATAAAACAGGCTAAGCTGAGAATCTGCCTTTACTATCAAGGCAAATTTCGCAATCCGCCTAACGAGGCCGACATGACCGACGACATCGACCAGTTATTGATAAAGGCGCTGATGGAGGACTCCCGGCGCTCGCTCAAGGCCCTGGCGCAACTGAGCGGCCTGTCCTCCCCCAGTGTCAGCGAACGCCTGCGCCGCCTGGAAGAACGCGGCGTGCTCAAGGGCTACACGGTAGAGATCGACCCGCGCTGTTTCGGCTACCAACTGCAGGCCATCGTCCGCGTGCGGCCGTTGCCGGGGCAGTTGCAGGAGGTGGAGCGCCAGATCATGGCCATCCCCGAGTTCACCGAGTGCGACAAGGTGACCGGGGATGACTGCTTTATCGCACGTCTGCATGTGCGCTCGATGGAAGAGCTCGACACGATCCTCGACAAACTCAACGGCCATGCCGAGACCAACACCGCGATCGTCAAGAAAACCCCGGTCAAACGCCGCCTCCCACCCATGGCATAACCTCGTAGGAGCGGGCTTGCCCCGCGATGCGCTCTGCATGACACACCGCTATCGCGGGGCAAGCCCGCTCCTACCGTGCTGTGAATCCCTTGAGGTCGATTGCGGGGGCGCGGCCGCCGATCAGTTCGGCCAGCAGCGCACCGCTGGCACAGGCCAGGGTAAAACCCAGCGCACCATGCCCCAGGTTGAGCCAGAGGTTGCGGTAGCAGGTGGCGCCCAGCAAGGGCACGCCGGTGGGCGTTGCCGGGCGCATGCCGGCCCACTCCCGGGCATTTGCATAATCGGCGGCATCCGGCAACGTGGCGGCGGCCAGGCGATGCAGGGTGGCCAGGCGACCAGGGTTGACGGACTCGTCGCCGCCGACGATATCGACCATCGCCGCCACACGCAGCTGGCATTCAAGCCGGGCGTAGACAATCTTGCGGTCGTAATCCGTGATGCTGACCTCCGGCGCCCGATGCCCCGCCCGAATCGGTGCGGTCAGGCTGTAGCCCTTGAGCGGGTAGATCGGCAACTGCAGGCCCGGCAGGCCGAGGCTGGCGCTACGGTACCCGGCACAGAGCACCAGGCGTTCCACCGGCAAAACCTGGTCGCCCAGTTCCAGCGCCTGGACCACTCCATTGGCATGACGAATGCGGGTCACGCTCTGGCCCAGCAGCAGACGGCACTGCCCCGAGGCTTGCAGGCGCTGCGCCAGGGCCAGGCAAAAGCGGTGGCAGTCGGCAACTTCTTCATCGGCGGTGTACACCCCGCCGATGAAGGGCGCATCGGCCAGGGCCGGTTCCAGCACGGCAATGCCGGCCGCATCGAGCACCTGCTGCCCCTGCGGATCGAGCAGATGAGCGCGGGCATGGGCAAAGCTGGCCGGGTTGCGAAAAGTCACCAGCTTGCCATTGCGCCGCCAGGCGAACCCGTCCAGTTGGTCGTCTTCGCGCCATTGGGCCAGGGTGGCCTGGCTGTGCAGGGCCAGGCGCAACAAGTGGGCCGCGTTGGTGCGATTGACCGAGGTGCGGCACGCGGCCATGAACGCCCCCATCCAGCGCCACTGGGCCAGGTCCAGGCGGGGGCGCAATTTGAGCGGCGAGTCGCGGCGCAACAGCCAGCCCAGTGCCTGCAACGGCACCCCGGCATCGGCCAGCGGCGACACATAGCGGTAGGACAACTGGCCGCCATTGGCGTAGCTGGTGCCAGCGGCCAGGCGCTCACGCGCCTCGATCAGGTCAACCGCAAAACCTTCGCGCACCAGGGCGTAGGCCGTTGCCAGGCCGATGACGCCGCCGCCGATCACTGTTACCCGCTGTGCCATATGCCTTCACCCACCCATCCGCAGGCCTTCAGCCTAGGGTCAGTGACAGCCGCGGGATAATGAATAAAAATGGCCCGGCCATAAACAAAGGTTATGGGGTACGCCATGCGCTTGCGTCACATCGAAGTATTCCAGGCCATCCGCCAGACCGGCTCGATCAGCGGCGCAGCGCAGTTGCTGCACGTGACGCAGCCGGCGGTGTCGAAAATCCTCCAGCACGCCGAAGCGCAGCTGGGGTTTCCCTTGTTCCTGCGAGTGCGCGGCAAGCTGCAGATCACGCCGGAGGCCCTGGCCCTGGAGCGTGAGGTGGACAAGGTCAGCGACAGTGTCGAAGGGGTTCGCCGCCTGGCTGCCAGCCTGCGTCGCCAGCCGGGTATGAGTTTGCGTATCGGTGCCACCCCGGCGCTGGCGCTGTCACTGTTTGGGCCGGTGATCAGTCTGTGGTCCGAACGTCATCCGCAGTCCGAATGCGAGCTTTCCAGTTATCACAGCCGTGAACTGGTGCAACAGTTGCTGATGCGCGAAGTCGATGTTGCCCTGACCTTGCGCCATCCCGACCACCCGGGCCTGAACACGCAGGCGCTGGCCCACGGCGTGCTGGTCGCCCTGGCCCCGGAAGGCTGGTGGGATGAGCAAAGCCAGGGCTCACCGTTGCCGGTCCAGGCCCTGGCCGGTGCGCCGCTGATCGGCCTGAGCAGCAGTGACCCGCTGGCAGCGCAAGTGGGCAATTACCTCAAACACCTGGAACCGGCCCCGCGCATCGGCATTCGCGTGCAGACCTACTCACTGGCCCGGGCCATGGTCGAATCCGGCGCGGGTATTGCGCTGATCGACCCCTTCACCGCGCTCGGCTCGCAGCACACCCGCGTGCGGCCACTCGATCCGCCATTGCCGATCACCCTCTACGCCCTGACCCGCGCCAACGAAAGTCATCCCCATCACCTGGATGACCTGTTGCAACTGTTCAGTCAGCGCGCCCGCGAGCAGATCGCCAAAGTCGCGCGTTGAGCGCCTGGCTCATCAGGTCGGGCAGCTTTGCGCACCGTTGTTCAGGCCCTGCTTGTAGTTGCGGCTGAGCAGGCTGGCCTTACCGTTATGCCAGGTCAGGGTCAGCACATAGAGCGAGTCGAAGTCGCCGCCGTCCCAGTCTTCGGTAATGACCTGTTTTTTGCCCACGGCCTTGCCGGCCACAGTGTTTATCAACTCGGGCAGGTAGCCGTGGGACCAGGCGGTGTAGACGGTGGCGTTGCGGTATTTGTCTTGCAGCAGTTCGTCGGCAAGGTCGGCGGTGTCGTTGGCACCGAAGTCGATGTTCACCGGCAACCCGAGCTTGATGGCGCTGGGGCTGATGGTCATCAGCGGGCGAATGTAGCTGTAGGCGTCATCCTTGCTGCCCTCTTCCACATGTCGGGAAGGGTTGGCGGCAAACACATAGTCGGCTTTGCCGAACTTTTCCGGCAGCACGGTGGCCAGGTCCAGCGCACGATTGAGTCCTTGGCAATTGAGCTGCCCCAAGCCTTCGCCAGGTTTTTCGGCGTGGCGCAGAAACACCAGGGTCTGGACGCCATCCACAGGCTCGGCGCGGCTTTCGACGGCTTCCACGGCCAGCAGCGTGACACCACCGAGCAGGGCCAGGGAACACAAGGCGTGGCGGTGACGCTTGAACAGGATCGACAACTTCATGGAGCGGGCTCTTCTACGGCAAAAGGGATGTGGCTGACCCGCCTGTGACACGCCGCGGCCGAGGCCGCGGGTGATCCCTGTCTGTCGTTCCATCCGTGGAGCGGGCTAACTGAGAGTGCGATAAGCCCGTTTGGTTCGATCCTTGAGTGCTCGACCCTGAGCACGAGTGACTTTAATACCTTGATATTGCACAAATAAGACCAACGGCCATCAATCGTCGCGGGTCAGGACTTCCAGCAGCTCGATCTCGAAGGTCAGGTTCGAGTGCGGAGTGATCGCGCCCATGCTGCGCTCGCCATAGGCCAGGTGCGACGGCACCACCAGCTTGCGCTTGCCACCGACCTTCATGCCCATCAGGCCCTGGTCCCAGCCCTTGATGACCCGGCCCGTTCCGATCACGCACTGGAACGGTTTGCCTCGGTCATAGGAGGAATCGAATGTGCTGCCGTCTTCGAGCCAGCCGGTGTACTGGGTGGTTATCAGGGCGCCCTTGACCGCTTCCTTGCCCTCGCCCAGCTCAAGATCGATGATTTGCAGTTCGCTGCTCATGGTTTACCTCGTTCAAGCGCTTTATTTCGTGGCAGCCTTTTCGCAGGAATGCACGCTGTTTGCAAGGCCCGTAGGAGCGGGCTTGCCCCGCGATTGCATTTGGCCCGTCACACTGCTTCGCGGGGCAAGCCCGCTCCTACCTGGCCGTGCTGGCGCATTGACAGGCATACGCCTCCGATCACCAGCACAATGGCGGCGGCCTCCAGCAGGTTCGGGCCGCTTTGGCGCCAGATGAAGGCGTACAGCAGGGCGAACAAGGTTTCAAACACGATCAACTGGCCACTCAAGGTCAGCGGCATGCGCTTGGACGCCGCGTTCCACAGCACCGCCGCCAACCACGAGCCAAAAATCGCGCAGGCCAGGCTGTATACCCAGAACAGCCACCAGCGCTCGGCCGATGCCTGCACCTGCAATTGCGCGGGCTGCCACAAGGCCAGGACACCCACCAGCACCAGACTGAACACACCGGTCATCACCCCGCACAGCACTGACCATTGGTGGCTGTCGAAATGGCCGCACTGCTTGAGGTAACGGCTGTTGTGGACGGCGTACCAGGTCCAGCAGGCCAGCGCTGCGAGGGCATAGAGCACACCGGCGACCTTGTCGCCCAACGCCCCTTGCTCGACGGCGAAGGTTTGCAGGTTGATGCAGAGCATGCCGGCAAGAATCAGCATCAAGGGTACGAACAGTTGCTTGAGCGCCACCCCGCCACTGTCGTGACGACCGTAGAGCGTGATGGTCAGGGGCAGCACCCCCACGATCAGCGACGCCGGTGCCACACCCAGGCGCTGGATCGCCGCTACCAGGCAGATGAAGTACAGCAGGTTACCGATCAGCGCCAGGCGCCCGAGCATCCACACATCAGACAGGGTCATGCGTCCCAGGGCCTTGCGCATCGGGATGGCCAGCACCAGGGTCACCAGCCCGAACAAGACGAAGCGGGCGCAACTGAGCAGCACCGGGCTGAACTCCGGCAACAACTGCGGCACCATCAGCACCAACCCCCACATCGCGCCGGCTACACCGGCATAGGCCACACCCTGTTTCACGTTGCCTGCTCCTGTTCTGAGAAGTGCGCAGGCTACCGTCCGGCCGGAATCAGGACAAAAGATCATTCGGCATGCAGCCATTCCCACAAGGAATGGCTTTCACGGTGAAAGCATCGACCCTATGATGCAGCCATTCCCCAGAACGGACCTTCAGCATGAGCCGCTTTGCCCGCCACCTGCCCCCGCTGGACACGCTGATTGCCTTTGAAGCGGTGGTACGCACCGGCAGTTTCACCCGCGCCGCCAGCGAGCTGTACCTGACCCAGAGCGCGGTGAGTAAACAGATCAAGGTGCTTGAGGATCACCTGGGGGCGGTGCTGTTCGAGCGCCGTGCCCGAGGCATCGCCCTGACGACGGCTGGCGAAGGGTTCAACAGCATCGTCGAGCCCATGCTAGAAAGCCTGCTGGCCAATGTGCTGCGCCTGAAATCCGGGAACAGCAGCCGCAATGTCAGCGTCATCTGTACCCATGCGGTGGCACAGTACTGGCTGTTCCCACGGCTGCTGCGCTTCAATGCGCAGCACCCTGAATTGACCGTGAATATTCACGCCAGCAACGAAATCAGCGAAAGCGACATTGCCCACTACGACTTCGGCATTCTCTATGGCCATGGCCGTTGGAGTTCGCTCAATGCCGACAAACTGTTCGACGAAACCATCTACCCGATCGTCAGCGTCAAGCGCAGCCTGCCCGCTGTCAGTTCATTGAGTGAGCTGCAGACACTGCCGTTGATTCAACTGGATGCATCGGCCTGGAACTGCCTGGACTGGCAGGACTGGTTCGGCCACCAGGGCGTGCGTTACAAGGCCCCGGCCGATGCGGTGACGTTCAACCAGGTGAACCTGGTGTTCGAGGCTGTGCTGCAAGGAATGGGCGTGGGTCTGGGCTGGGAGTTCATGGCGCGGGAGCGCATCGACAATGGCGACATCTACCCGGTGTCGGGGTTTGTCGTACACACAGGCCAGGCCGACTACCTGGTGCACGACAAACAGGCCCCCTGCTCACCCGCCGCACAAGTGTTCCAGGGCTGGCTGCTGGGGCTCAGTTGAACAGGGCCTCGACTTCGGCCGCGGTCATGGTCTTGGTGTCGTTGGCAAAGCAGTAGTAGCTCGGCTTCTCGTCGATATAGACCTGCAGATCGAATACCCAATCGGTGTCCCCCTCCAGCACGCCCACCGACACCGAATCGAAATCGCCGGACTTCAGGCGATACAGCAGGTGCGTGCCGCACTGGCCGCAAAACAGGCGTTCGGCCCAGGCGGAGGAGTCATAGATCACCGGTTGCCCGGCGGTGAAGGTGACCGGCGCCGCGCAATGCACCGACAGCAACGGCCCTCCCCCCCACTTGCGGCACATGCTGCAGTGGCAGGCATCGACACTGGCTTTTTCCACATTGATGCTGAGTTTGACGGCGCCACACAGGCAACTGCCGTGTTTTTCAAAGGACATGACCGAGGCTCCTGGCAAGGACGTGAGGCGCAAAGTTTAGACCTGTAGGAGCGGGCTTGCCCCGCGATGACGGTTTTCCTGTCACACCGCTATCGCGGGGCAAGCCCGCTCCTACAAAGTGACGGGCGTCAGGACCGGTTTGCCGGCAAAGAAGGCCTGCAGATTCTTGAGCACCAACGCCACGGTATCGTACGCGGCCTCCGGCGACTGACCGGCCACATGGGGGGTCAGCACGGTGTTGGGCAAGGCTTTCAGGGCGTCCGGCACCGCAGGTTCGTCATCGAACACATCCAGCGCGGCACCGGCGATCACGCCATTGGCCAGGGCCTCGAGCATGTCAGGGGTGTTGACCACGCTGGCCCGAGCGATGTTCACCAGAAAGCCGTCCGCACCCAATGCTTCAAGCACCGGCTTGTCGATCAATTGACGGGTGTTGGCGCCACCGGGTGTGGCAATGACCAGAAAGTCCGAAGCCCGGGCCAGCGCCAGCGGGCTGTCGCAATAGCTGTAAGCGACATCACTGCGCGGGTTGCGGTTGTGGTAGCTGACGTGCATGTCGAAGCCTTGCGCCGCGCGTTTGGCGATGGCCAGCCCCACGGCGCCCAGGCCCAGGATACCCAGGCGCTTGCCGCTGACCGAGGGGCTGATGACCCGGTTCCACTCACCGCGGCGGGTGGAGGCATCGGCGCGGGGAATGTCGCGCACCACCGCCAGCAGCAAGGCCATGGCATGGTCGGCCACTGCCGTGGCATTGGCGCCCGCACCATTGGTGACGGTGATGCCGCGCGCGGCTGCAGCGGCCAGGTCGACCTGCTCGTAGCCGGCACCGATGACACAGATGATTTTCAAGGCGGGCAATGCGGCGATCTCGTCGGCATTCAGGCCCAGCGGCCCACGGGTCAGCACCGCGTCAATCTCGCCGCCATGGCGGGCAATGGCTTCGGCGCGCAAGGCCGGGGTCTGTGCGCGGATCAGGCGAAAGCCGTTGTCTTCCAACAGTGGCAGGTAGTCGTCGACCGTTTCTACCAGCACCAGTACCGTCTGTGTCATGCCATGCTCCCGGCTATTTGCGAGGGCGCATTATGCGGACTTCCGGTTACTGGGCGAAAGCCCGTCCCAGACCGCCCGGCACGCCGCTGCTATCGGTTTCCTGCCAGGGGCCATTGAGGTTGGTCGACCAGCTCCAGCCGTTGTTCCAGCGGTAGTAGGTGCGCTGGCGATAGAAGGTATTGGTCTGGCCTTCGAGCACGTACACCCCCAGGCGCGGGTCCCAATGGCTGGCGCCACCGGGCGGTGGCGCAAAGCTTGCCGAGGTGCGTGGCATCGGCTTGGGTGCGGGGGTGATTACCGGCTTGCTCGGCTTCGTGCTCGGGGGCGGTGTCGGCTTGGTACTTGGCCCCGGCGGCAAGGTTTCGATAGGGGGCGCGGTAGGTTCGGAGGGCTGATGAACAGTACACGCACTCAGGCCAACGGCCAGGGAAAGAAGGGCAAGGCGTGCAATGCTGTTCATAGTGATCTCTTACTGGTCCGGGCTGTCGATGGTCAGGTGCTGCGCGGCGGTCGTGCTGCTGGCCAGCGGGCTGCTGCGACCGATCCACTCACCCTGGGTCGGCTTGCCAGCACGCGAGACGCGCGCAACGAGTTGGACTTCGGGAAAGCTCGACAGTTTCATGTTCGGCATCATTGCGTCGCTGTCGCTCAGTTCTACCTCGATCGGCAGCTGGGCCACGGTCACGCGCTTGGCCGCCAGTGGCATGGGCGGACCGGAGCTGGCGCGGGCAAAGATGAACACGGTGTCGTCTGGCTTGACCTTGTCCTTGAGCGCCGCCGCCAGCTCTACCCGGACTTTGAGCCGTGCCGTGGCGGCAACGGCCGACGCTGCTTCAGGTGCTGGCGATGCGGTCTTGCCCTCGCCTGCCTTGAGCCGGTCCTGGGCCCGGTCGATGCCACCCTGAAGGGCCGCGCGCGAGGTGTCGCCCTCAGGCAGTTGCACCAGCAGGCGGTTCCAGTAGTCGATGGCGTCCTGGTAGTGCTCGCGCTCGAACGCTGCAATGCCGAGCAGCCCCAGGCTGGTGACTTCGTTCGGGTCAGCCTTGAGGGCTTCGTCGGTCAGCGCTTGCAGTTGTTCGGTCCACTGCTTGTCGTTGGCAAAGTACAGGGCCTGGGCCCACTGCCCCAGCAGCTCCGGCTGGCGCCCGGCCAGGGTCGCAGCCCGCTCGAAGACCTTGGCGGCATCGGCGGCGCGTTCCTGGGCCATATAGGCGCGGCCGAGGAAGTACAGGCCTTCGGCCGAATCCGGTTGGGCCTCGACGGCACGCTCCAGGCGCGCGGTCATCTCTTCCATCGACTGCGGCGCGTTGGCGAACTGCCGGGTCAGCTCGACCTGCTCGCTGGCACCGAAATGCAGGTACAGGCCCAGGCCCATCAGCGGCACCAGCACAGCAGCCAGCAACGGCAATGGCTTGCCCAGGCGCGCCAGGCGCTGGGGTTCGGCGTTCTCGGTATCGTCCAGCAGCTCGCGGGCCGCTTCATCACGCCCCTTGGCCAGTTGCGCGTCATCGAGGACGCCGGCCGCTTGCTGGGCGGTCAATTCCGCGACCCGCTCCTGATACAGGGCAACGTTCAATGCGGTGCGGTCTTCTTCCAGTTGCGCACGACGGCCGCGCAACACCGGGATCAGCAAAAAGCTCAGGGCCACCAGCAACAGCAGGCCTGCAGCAAGCCAGAAATCAGTCATGGGTCTGTTCTTTGTCCAGCAATTTGGCGAGGCGCTCGCGCTCCTCGGGGGAAAGGTCGACAGCGTCTGCAGCGCTCTGCGCGCGACGCTTGCGCACGATCATGGCCAGCAAGCCGAAACCGCCCACCAGCAACACGCCCGGCCCGAACCACAGCAGCCAGGTACGCGACGTCAGCGCAGGCTTGTAGCGAACGAAGTCGCCATAGCGGTCGACCATGAAGTCGATGATCTGCTGATTGCTCTTGCCCTCGCCCAGCATGCGGAAGATTTCCCGGCGCAGGTCGGCGGCAATCGGTGCGTTGGAGTCGGCGATGTCCTGGTTCTGACACTTGGGGCAGCGCAGTTCCTTGGTCAGGTCGTGGTAGCGCTCGCGCTCGGCGTCGTCGGCAAACTGATAGGTGTCGATGGCCGCCTGGGTGACCCCGGCCAGGCTCAAGCCCAGGACTGCGGCTGCCAGCCAGCGCTTCATGGCTTGGCCTCATCGATCAGGCCCTGGTAGATCGGTGCCAGCTGCTCACGCCAGACCGTGGCATCGACCACACCGACGTGCTTGTGGCGAATGATGCCCTTGGCGTCGATCACGAAGGTTTCCGGCGCGCCATACACCCCAAGGTCCAGGCCCAGGCTGCCCTGCTCGTCGCGGATGTCCAGCTGGTAGGGGTTGTGGAACTCGGCCAGCCACTTGAGTGCGGCGGCGTTGTCGTCCTTGTAGTTGACCCCGTGAATCACTACGCCCTGCTCGGCCAGCTTGTTCAGGTACGGATGCTCGACCTTGCACGACGGGCACCAGGTGGCCCACACGTTCACCAGGGCCGGCTTGCCGATCAGGTCGGCCTGGGTCAGCGCCTTGCCATCCTGTACCGAGGTCAGGGCAAAGGCCGGGAACGGCTTGCCGATCATTGCCGACGGAAGCTCGGTCGGGTCCAGGAACAGGCCCCGGTAGAGAAACACCGCCACCAGCAGAAACACCGCCAGCGGCAGCACCATGATCCAACGCTTCATGCAGTTGCTCCAGACATGCCCAGCACTTCACGCACCCGGGCTTTGACCTTGACTCGATAACGACCGTCCATTGCCGCCAGCAACCCGCCAAGACCGGTCAACAAACCGCCCAGCCAGATCCAGCGCACGAAGGGTTTGACGTGTACGCGCACAGCCCAGGCGCCGTTCTCCAGCGGCTCGCCCAGGGCGACGTAGAGGTCACGGGTAAAGCCCGCATCGATACCTGCTTCAGTCATCATCGACTGCTGCACGGTATACAGGCGCTTCTCCGGATGCAGCACATTGACCTCGCGACCGTCCTTGACCACCCGCACGGTGCCCTTGTCGGAAGTGAAGTTCGGCCCTTCAAAATGCTTGGCGCCTTCAAAGGTGAAGTGATAACCCGCCAGTTCCACCGACTCGCCGGGTGCCAGGCGCAGGTCGCGCTCGGCGCTGTTGTTGCTCGACAGCACCACGCCCAGGGCGCACACCGCCAGGCCCAGGTGCGCCACGTGCATGCCCCAGTAGCTACGGTTCAGGCCGCGCAGGCCCTTGACCAGGCCCTTGTGGCGGGTCTTGTCGAGGATGTCACGGGCGCCGGCCAGCACGATCCACGCCGCCAGGGCGAAGGTGGTCAGCACTTCCCAGTCGAAATCGTCGACCAGCAAGCCACCGACGGGGGCCAGCACGGCGCTGGCGATCAGCACCGGGGTGAGCATGCTGACCAGCCAGCGGGTCGGGGTGTCTTTCCAGCGCACGATCACACCAATGGCCATGACCACCATCAGCAAGGCCATCAACGGCAGGAACAGCGCGTCGAAGTACGGCGGGCCGACCGATAGCTTGGCCCCGGTCAGGGCGTCCAGGAACAGCGGATAGAGCGTGCCGAGCAGGATCATCGAGGCGGCAACCACCAGCACGATATTGTTGGCCAGCAGCAGGGTTTCACGGGACCACAGGGCAAATCCGACCTGGCTCTTGACCACCGGTGCACGCAGGGCGAACAGCGTCAGCGAGCCGCCAACCACGAAGAGCAGGAAAATCAGGATGAACACGCCGCGCTCGGGGTCCGAGGCAAAGGCATGCACCGAGGTCAGCACCCCGGAACGTACGAGGAAGGTGCCGAGCAGGCTCAGGGAGAAGGCCGCGATGGCCAGCAACACGGTCCAGCTCTTGAACACACCACGCTTTTCGGTGACGGCCAGGGAGTGGATCAGGGCAGTGCCCACCAGCCACGGCATGAACGAGGCGTTTTCCACCGGGTCCCAGAACCACCAGCCGCCCCAGCCCAGTTCGTAGTACGCCCACCACGACCCCAGGGTGATACCGATCCCCAGGAACGCCCAGGCCACCAGGGTCCAGGGCCGCGACCAGCGCGCCCAGGCAGCGTCCAGGCGACCACCGAGCAACGCGGCGATGGCAAAGGCAAAGGCAACCGAGAAGCCCACATACCCCATGTACAGCATCGGCGGGTGAACGATCAGGCCGATGTCCTGCAGCAAGGGGTTGAGGTCGGCGCCGTCCGTCGGCACTTGCGGCAGCAGGCGCTTGAAGGGGTTGGAGGTGACGATCAGGAACGACAGGAAGCCGACGCTGATCATGCCCATCACCGCCAGCACCCGCGCCAGCATCACCTGTGGCAACTGGCGCGAGAAGATCGACACGGCGAAGGTCCAGCCACCGAGGATCATTGCCCACAGCAGCAACGAACCTTCGTGGGCGCCCCACACGGCACTGAACTTGAAGTACCAGGGCAAGGCGCTGTTGGAGTTGTTGGCAACATAGGCGACCGAGAAGTTGTCGGTCATGAAGGCGTGGGTCAGGCAGGCAAAGGCAAACGCCAGGAAGGCGAACTGACCCCAGGCCGCAGGCCTTGCCAGGCTCATCCACAGGCTGTCGCCACGCCAGGCGCCGAGCAGCGGCACGATGGCCTGCACGGCGGCAAAGCAGATCGCCAGGATCATGGCCAGCTGGCCGAGCTCAGGAATGATCAGCGCCGCGTTCATGGCTTGGCTCCGGTGGTGGTCGCGGCCTGGCCGCTTTCCTGCAGGGCCTTGGTGACCTCGGGCGGCATGTACTTCTCGTCATGCTTGGCCAGCACCTCGTCGGCTACCACAACGCCCTCGGCGTTGAGTTTGCCCAGGGCGACGATGCCCTGCCCTTCACGGAACAGGTCGGGAAGAATGCCGCGGTAGGTGATCGGCACCGACTTGTTGAAGTCGGTGACCACGAAACGCACGTCGAGCGAATCACCCGATCGCTGCAGCGAGCCGGCTTCGACCATGCCGCCTGCGCGAATACGGGTGTCCAGCGGCGCTTCGCCATTGGCGATCTGGGTGGGGGTGTAGAACAGGTTGATGTTCTGTTGCAGCGCACTCAGGGCCAGGCCCACGGCGACACCCACGCCCGCCAGCAGGCCGAGAATGATAAACAGGCGCTTCTTGCGTTGCGGATTCACTGGTTGCTCTCCCGGCGCAGACGGCGCGCCTCTTCTTGCAGGTAACGGCGCCGGGCCAGCAAGGGCGAGGCAACGTTGACAGCCAGCACCAGCAGGCAGATGCCGTAGGCCGACCAGACATACAGGCCGTGATGGCCCATGGCGAGAAAATCACTGAAGGAGGCGAAACTCATCGTGCCATCCCCCGACCCAGGCAGTTCATGACCTCCTCCTTGACCCAACTGGCGCGTGCTTCGCGCTTGAGGACTTCAAGGCGCATGCGCAGCAGCAGCACCGCACCGAAGAAGCAATAGAAGCCCAGGACCGTCATCAGCAGCGGCAGCCACATTTCGGCGGGCATCGCCGGCTTCTCGGTCAGGGTGAAGGTGGCGCCCTGGTGCAGGGTGTTCCACCACTCCACCGAATACTTGATGATCGGGATGTTGATCACCCCGACAATGGCCAGCACCGCGCAGGCCTTGGCCGCGCTCTCACGATTGCTGATAGCCTGGCCCAGGGCAATAAGACCGAAGTACAGAAAAAGCAGGATCAGCATCGACGTAAGGCGTGCATCCCAGACCCACCAACTGCCCCAGGTCGGCTTGCCCCAGATGGCGCCGGTGACCAGCGCCACGGCGGTCATCCAGGCACCGATGGGCGCTGCGCACTGCAGGGCGACGTCGGCGATTTTCATTTTCCAGACCAGCCCCACCACCCCGGCTACCGCCAGCATCACGTAGCACGACTGGGCCAGCATGGCCGCGGGCACATGGATGTAGATGATGCGAAAACTGTTGCCTTGCTGGTAGTCCTGCGGCGCAAAGGCCAGGCCCCAGATCACGCCGATGCCGATCAACAGGATCGCGGCGACCGCAAGCCAGGGCAGCATGCGGCCACTGATGGCATAGAACCACTTGGGCGAACCCAGTTTATGAAACCACGTCCAGCTGATTGCGCTGCTTTTCATCACGGTACATCCAGGGTCTTTGCTGGGCTGTGCCCAGACCTCATTATTCGCCGACGCTGATCTTCAGGCCAGCCGCTATTGCAAAGGGTGCCAGAGTTACTGCCAGGGCGGTCAGGCTGCCAAGCCAGAGCAGATAACCGGTCGCCGGCATAGCTTGCAATGCCGCCTGCAAGGCGCCACTGCCCAGGATCAACACCGGGATATATAACGGCAAAATAAGTAGCGCCAACAAAAGGCCGCCACGTTTCAAACCAACGGTCAGGGCGGCCCCCACTGCACCCAGAAGGCTCAGTACGGGAGTACCCAGCAACAACGATGCCAGCAATACCGGCAGGCACGCCGCAGGCAATCCCAGCATCAGTGCCAGCAAGGGTGCCAACAATACCAGTGCCAGCCCGGAAAAGGCCCAGTGTGCCAGCACTTTCGCCAGTACCAGAAGAGGTAGGGGGTGCGACGAAAGGACCCACTGCTCCAGCGATCCATCCTCGAAATCACTGCGAAAAAGCCCGTCCAGCGAGAGCAGAACCGATAAAAGTGCAGCGACCCAGACCAGCCCCGGAGACAAGGTTTGCAACAATTGAGTCTCAGGACCGACCGCCAATGGGAACAGCGCGATCACAATAGCGAAGAACACCAGGGGGTTGGCAAGCTCTGCGGGGCGTCGGCACAGCAGGCGCGCTTCACGGCGCAACAACAAAACAAACACACTCATGCGGCCCACTGCCCCAGGTTCAGTTCACGGTAACCGGACGGCTTGCGTTCCAGGGTGTGGTGGGTGGTCAGCACGACCATGCCGCCCTGCTCGCAATGTGCGGCCAGGTGCGCTTCAAGTTGCGCAACCCCCTGCTTGTCGAGAGCGGTGAAGGGTTCGTCGAGAATCCACAACGGCGGGCTGTCCAAGTACAAACGGGCCAGGGCCACACGGCGCTGCTGGCCGGCCGACAGGGTATGACAGGGCACATCTTCAAAACCGCGAAGGCCCACCGCTTCGAGTGCCTTCCAGATGGCTGCGGGATCAGCCGGCGTATGCAGCGCACAGAGCCAGCCGAGGTTTTCTTCGGGGCTGAGCAAATCCTTGATGCCGGCGGCGTGGCCGATCCACAAGAGGATTTTCGCCAGCTCGTGGCGCTGCCCGAGCAAGGGCTTGCCGTGCAGGCGAATCTCGCCGGCCGTCGGCTGCATCAGGCCGGCCAACAGGCGTAACAGGCTGGTTTTGCCGCTGCCGTTGGGGCCGCTGATCTGCAACATGTCACCGGCGGCCAGGTGCAGCTCGAGGTTCTCGAAGAGCATTCGCCAGTCGCGCTCGCAGGCCAGGCCTACGGCTTGGAGATGAGGGGTCACGGTTTCGCCTTATGCTGGGATGCCTGTCTCAAGTCGGCCTCGGCCCTGCCGTTATAGTGGCAACGGATACAAGGCCCGATCGCGCTGAGCGCAAATGATCGGGCGGCATTATACATGTGATGTCCTACTGCAAAGAGGGCTATTTCAACAGGTTGCCAGCTGATGACAGGTGAAATTAACAACCTTGGCCCGCAGGCTCCAGCCGGCCCTTCGCTGCGTGCTTCGGCGACCGGTGAACTGCTGCGCCTGCTGCAGCCCCAACAGGCCTTGCTGGCCCCCGGTGAAACGGCCAAAGCCGAGGTTTTGGCCCTGCGCCAGGTCGGGCAGGATTTCCAGCTGTTGCTCAAGCTGACCCAGGAAAACGGCAAGCAGCTCACCGTTCAGGCCAACAGCAACCTGGCACTGCCCCAGGGCAGCCTGCTGGCGGTGAGCCAGAGCAGCGCCAGCAACCTCTCCATCAGCCTGCAGCAAGTGCTCGCCAGCAGCGTCGCCAGCCTGACCCGCCTCGACACCCGCCAGACCCCGGTGGGCAGCCTGCTGCAAGGCAAGGTCGTGACCAGCCAGGCGCTGCCCCAGGCCGCAGGCCAGGTGGCCCAGTACCGCTCGCTGGTCAGCTTGCTGGGCCCGCAAGCCGGCACCACCCTTACCCTGGACAGCCCGCGGCCGCTGGCGGTGGGCAGCCTGCTCAGTGCACGGGTGCAAGGTGACCAGTCATTGCAATTCGTGCCCCTGAGCGGGCGTCAGGATCAACTGGCGATCGCCCAGCAACTGGGCACCCAGCAAAGCCGCCAGGCGTCGCTGCAAGGGTTGCTCAGCGCGTTGCAGCAACTGCGTCAGGACAGCGGCCAAAGCGGCGAGCTACGCAACAGCGTCGACAAGCTGCTGGCCAGCCTGCCCGATGCCCGTCAGCTCAGCGATCCAAAGGGCCTGGCCCAGGCCTTGAACAACAGCGGTGCATTTCTTGAAGCCAAGCTGCTGGGCGGCCTGGGCCAGCAGCTGGCGCCAGACTTCAAGGCCCAGGTAGTGCGCCTGGTGGCGCAGTTACTGCCAGGGCTGCCAGGCACCAGCACCTTCAACCCGGCAGCCGCCGCCGGCACCCTGGCCCAGGCAATGCCCGGCATGGTCCGCAATGCCCTGGGGATGCTCGGCCAGGTCAGCCCACGCCCCCACCCGGGCAGCTTTCCCCTGCCCTCCCGGCTGCTCAAGAGCCAGGACGGCGAGGCTGACCTTGAACACCTGCTGCGCTTGGCCGCCGCTGCCATCTCACGCCTGCAGAGCCATCAACTGGCCAGCCTCGAACAGACCGGCACCACGCCCGACGGCAACCTGCAAACCACCTGGCAGCTGGAAATTCCCCTGCGCAGCGGTCAGGACTTCATCCCCCTGCAGTTCAAATTGCAACGCGAAGAGACGCCGGAACAACAAAACGATCCACAGCGTGAACAGCGCGACCCGCTGGAAATGCTCTGGCGCATCGAGCTGTCGTTCGACCTGCATCCACTGGGGCCGCTGCAGGTCCAGGCGCAGATCAGCCAGGGCAGCCTGTCGAGCCAGCTGTGGGCCGAGCTGCCCAGTACCGCACGGTTGATCGACAGTCAGTTGGGCAACCTGCGCGAGCGCCTGCTGGCACGCGGCGTGAACGTGACGGAACTGTGCTGCCATCACGGCACACCGCCCCAGGGGCCGCGCACGCGCCTGGAACAACGCTGGGTGGATGAAACCGCATGACCCACAGAATGTGTAGGAGCGGGCTTGCCCCGCGATGCAATGTAACCTTCAAAACGCTATCGCGGGGCAAGCCCGCTCCTACAGGGGAATGTTGATGACTGATAAGACGGCCATTGCCCTGACCTATGACGGCCAGCAGGCGCCGACCCTGAGCGCCAAGGGCGACGACGCATTGGCCGAGGCGATCCTGGCCATTGCCCGCGAGCACGAAGTGCCAATCTATGAAAACGCCGAACTGGTGCGGCTGCTGGCGCGCATGGAGCTGGGGGATCAGATACCCGAGGCGCTGTATCTGACCCTTGCCGAAATCATCGCCTTTGCCTGGCAACTCAAGGGCAAGGTGCCGGTGGGGTTTGTCGACCAGGGGCCGCAGGAGCGGGATATCACCCCGCCCTGAACCACGGTAGGAACGGGCTTGTTGTAGGAACGGGCTTGCCCCGCGATAGCGATCTGTCAGTCACATCGCATCGCGGGGCAAGCCCGCTCCTACGCAGGGTTTCAGTTGCGGTGCACTTTGCTCATCAACTCGGCCTCAGCCTGGGTCAGGCCGCAGGTCTGGGTCAGTTCGTCGACACTCGCCCCCATGCTCACCAGCCGCGCCGCTTGCGCGAACGACAGGCTGTTGGGGTCGCGCTGCTCCAGTTGCAACAGCTTGTCGGGCAGCGGCGCTACCACGGTGCACAGCTCGTGCAGGGTCTCGCCCATACGCACGCTGCCGTTCTGGTAGTCGTCCAGGCGCTTGGCCAGGTCCTTGATGCGCTGGTCGCGCAACGCATCACCCTGGGCCTGCTGAGCGGCCAGTTCACGCTGGCGCTTGCTGTAGCTCAAGAAGAGCCACAGGCTCACTGCCCACAGCAGCGCCAGAAATATGACTGCAGCCTCAAAGATCAACTCAGATGTTCTCCAGCTCGGACCACTCTTCCTCGGTCATCATCTTGTCCAGCTCGACCAGGATCAGCAGTTCGTTGTTCTTGTTGCACACGCCCTGAATGAACTTGGCCGATTCTTCGTTACCGACATTCGGTGCGGTTTCGATCTCGGACTGGCGCAGGTAAACCACTTCGGCAACGCTGTCGACCAGGATGCCGACCACTTGCTTGTCCGCCTCGATGATGACGATACGGCTGTTGTCGGTAATTTCACTCGACATCAGGCCGAAGCGCTGACGGGTGTCGATCACGGTGACCACATTGCCGCGCAGGTTGATGATGCCCAGCACATAGCTTGGGGCACCGGGGACCGGGGCGATTTCGGTATAGCGCAGGACTTCCTGCACCTGCATCACATTGATGCCGTAGGACTCGTTGTCCAGCTTGAAGGTAACCCACTGCAGGATCGGATCTTCGGAACCTTGCGCAGACGACTTTTTCATTCCCCTATCCCTCAAAATCCGCCTTCGGCGGTGTGCTCAGTGCGGTCGCGGTGCGACCGATCATTTATGGCTGATGTTCATGTGCTTGACCGCGCCGCTGGCAATCAACCCTGCCAGTTCGGCGACGTCGAGCAATGCACACATGTGTTCGATAACCGTGCCGGCCAGCCAAGGCCGCAGGCCACGCTGGCTGCGCCACTTGATCTCGTTGGGGTCCAGACGCAGCGATCGGCTGACCTGGTGTACCGCCAGCCCCCACTCATGGCCCTGGACCGAAATCACGTATTGCAGGCCCTGGCGAAAATCGTCGCGGTAGCGGTCGGGCATGACCCAGCGCGCGGTGTCCAGCACCTTCAAGTTGCCACCCTGGCTCGGCAGGATGCCCAGGAACCAGTCCGGCTGGCCGAACAGCGGCGTCAGCTCATGACCTTCCAGCGAGTAGATCGAGCCCAGGCACACCAACGGCACCGCCAGGGTCAACCCGGCGACATCGAACAGCAGGCACTCAAAGGGCTCGCCAGCCCAGGCCGGGCGACCGTCCACGGTCACGGGCGGCACTGGCTGGCTGATTGAAGCCGGCAGGTGCACGTCCACCAGCGGCTCGACCGCAGCCGGCACGGGGTCAACTTCTGGCATGTCAGCTGACAGCACTGGAGGTTCCGGCGCGAAAACCCGCAGCGGTACCGCCTCTACCGCGACGGCGACGGGCGCGCTGGCGACCTTAGCGTCGCGAACCTGCTCCTCGAGCACGGCGGCCTCGAAGTCATCGCTCTCGGCTGCCGGCTCGGGCAGCTCGAGGGCCTCGGTGGCCTCATACAGCAAGCCGTCGAGGTAGGACTGCAGGGCCAGCTGCGGGCCGGAGGCCAGCTGTAATGGACGGTTCATCAGGCCACCTGCTGGGCGAGGTTGTGCGTCAGCAGATGCTTGAGCAGTGCCCGGTAGGCCACCACCCCGCGACTCTTGCCGTCGAACTGGGAGGGTGTCTGCCCGGCCCGGCTGGCATCGCGCAGGCGGGTATCCACCGGGATGTAGCCCTGCCAGATGGTCTCCGGGTACGCGTCACGCAGCATGCGCAAGGTGCCCATCGAGGCCTGGGTGCGACGGTCGAACAGGGTCGGCACGATGTGATAGGGCAAGGCCTGCTTGCGCGAGCGGTTGACCATCGCCAGGGTGCTGACCATGCGTTCAAGGCCCTTGACCGCCAGGTACTCGGTTTGCACCGGGATCACCAGCTGCTGGCTGGCCGCCAGGGCGTTGACCATCAGCACGCCGAGCAGCGGCGGGCTGTCGATGATGGCGTAGTCGAAATCCTGCCACAGCTGCGCCAGAGACTTGGCGATCACCAGGCCCAGGCCGCTTTGCCCGGGCGACTGACGCTCCAGCACGGCCAGCGCGGTACTGGAGGGCAGCAGGGAAATATTCGGGTCGCTGGTTGGCAGCAGCAGTTGCCCGGGCAAGCCTTCAGGCACCGCACCCTTGTGCAGGAACAGGTCGTAGCAGCTGTGTTCCAGCACGTCCGGGTTGTGCCCGAAGTAGCTGGTCATGGACCCATGGGGGTCGAGGTCGACGACGACCACACGCTTGCCCGCCTCGGCCAGCAAACCGGCCAGGGCGATGGACGTGGTGGTCTTGCCGACGCCACCTTTTTGATTGGCTACTGCCCAGACTCTCATTACGTTGCTTCCTCCCGGTACGGCGGCTGCCCTGCCGGGAACGGTTATAAGTTCGGTGACGGAGGATTGACGCGACTGCCCCCCGACGGCGGTGATTGTGCTGGCGGTGCAGTTTGTGTGCCAGCACGCTTCAACGCCGCGTCCGGCGTGGCATTGGCGCTGCCCGAAGCGGTCAGGCTGCGGCGCACTTCAAGGTTGCGCGAGATCACCAGCACGACCCGCCGATTGCGCGCGCGCCCCTCGGCCGTGTCGTTGCCGGCAATGGGCTGGAACTCGCCATAGCCCACCGAGGCCATGCGCGCCGGATTGACACCGTCCATGGCCAGCAAGCGGACGATGCTCGCCGCCCGTGCCGATGACAGCTCCCAGTTGGTCGGGTACTGCGCGGTGCGAATCGGCAAGTCGTCGGTAAAGCCTTCGACATGCACGGGGTTGGCGAAGGGTTTGAGGATCCTGGCCACCTTCTCGATGATGCTGAAGGCAATGTCGCTTGGCATGGCATCGCCGCTGCCGAACAACAGCGAGGAGTTGAGCTCGATCTCCACCCACAGTTCGTTGCCACGCACGGTCATCTGGTCGGACTTGATCAGGTCGCCAAAGGCATCGCGCACATCGTCGGCAATCGACTTGAGCGGATCATTGCTGGCGCCCGCAACGCCTGCATCAACCTGCTCGCTGTCCTTGACCAGGGGTTCGGCGGGCCTGACGCTGAGCGGACGCTCATCGCCGATCGGGATCGGCCGCATGCTCCGCTCGGGGTCGTTGAACACGCCGATCAGGGCCTCGGAAACGATCTTGTACTTGCCCTCGTTGATCGAGGATATCGAGTACATGACCACGAAGAAGGCGAACAGCAAGGTGATGAAGTCCGCGTAGGACACCAGCCAGCGTTCGTGGTTTTCATGTTCCTCGGGTGGTCGACGGCGCGCCATGTGTTACTCCATGAAGCCCTGAAGCTTCAGCTCGATCGAGCGCGGGTTCTCGCCTTCGGCGATTGACAACAGCCCTTCCAGGAGCATTTCCCGGTAGCGCGACTGACGCAGGGCCAGGGCCTTGAGCTTGTTGGCCACTGGCAGGAGGATCAAGTTGGCGCTGGCCACGCCATAGATCGTGGCCACGAAGGCCACCGCAATGCCGGTACCGAGTTGCGAAGGGTCGGCCAGATTGCCCATTACATGGATCAGGCCCATGACCGCACCGATGATGCCGATGGTTGGCGCGTAGCCGCCCATGCACTCAAACACCTTGGCCGCCTGGATATCGCGGCTTTCCTGGGTGTAGAAATCAACTTCAAGAATGCTGCGGATGGCTTCGGGCTCGGCGCCATCGACCAGCAACTGCAGGCCCTTGCGCGCATAGGGGTCAGGCTCGGCATCGGCCACGCCTTCAAGGCCCAGCAGGCCTTCCTTGCGCGCGGTCAGGCTCCAGTTCACGACCCGGTCAATGCCACCGGCCAGGTCGACCCGGGGCGGGAAGATGATCCAGCGGACAATCTGCAGCGCGCGCTTGAAGGCGCTCATGGGCGACTGCAGCAATGCCGCCGCCAGGGTACCGCCCAGGACGATCAGCGCCGCCGGGCCGTTGATCAGCGCCGACAGGTGACCGCCTTCGAGGTAGTTGCCACCGACAATCGCGACAAAGGCCAGGATGATGCCGATCAGGCTCAGGACATCCATCAGACGCAGGCCTCGACCAGGTGCTTGCCGATCTCGTCCAGGCTGTACACCGCATCGGCCAGGTTGGCTTTGACGATCGCCATGGGCATGCCATAGATCACGCAGCTGGCTTCATCCTGGGCCCACACCGTGCTGCCGCCCTGCTTGAGCAGGCGCGCGCCTTCACGGCCATCGGCGCCCATGCCGGTGAGCACCACCGACAGAACCTTGTCGCCGTAGGACTTGGCTGCCGAACCAAAGGTGATGTCCACGCAGGGCTTGTAGTTCAGGCGCTCGTCGCCGGGCAGTATCTTCACCGCACCGCGGCCGTCCACCATCATCTGCTTGCCACCCGGAGCCAGCAGGGCCAGGCCGGGGCGCAGCATGTCGCCGTCCTCGGCTTCCTTGACGCTGATCTTGCACAGCTTGTCGAGACGCTCGGCGAAGGCCTTGGTGAAGGCCGCCGGCATGTGCTGGACCAACACGATCGGCGCCGGGAAATTGGCCGGCAACTGGGTCAGTACCCGTTGCAGTGCCACCGGGCCACCGGTGGAGGTACCAATGGCCACCAGCTTGTAGGGCTTGCGCTTGGGTGCCGGCGACGTCGCGGCCGCAGTGCTGCGCACCGGGGCCGCAGGGCGTGGTGCCGGGCTGGCGCCCAGGCTGCTGACACTTGGCTGGACGTGGGCCACTGACTGCGGGGCGGGCGTGGGGCTGGCATATGCGCTGACACGCCGGTTGCTGCGCGAAATGGTGTGGACCTTTTCGCACAGCAGTTGCTTGACCTTCTCGGGGTTGCGCGAGATGTCTTCAAAGTTCTTGGGCAGGTAGTCGACCGCGCCGGCATCCAGCGCATCGAGGGTGACGCGGGCGCCTTCGTGGGTCAGCGAGGAGAACATCAACACCGGGGTCGGGCAGCGCTGCATGATGTGTCGCACTGCGGTGATGCCGTCCATCATGGGCATTTCGTAGTCCATGGTGATGACATCGGGCTTGAGCGACAGTGCCTGGTCGATCGCTTCCTTGCCGTTGGTTGCGGTACCGACGACCTGGATAGTCGGGTCCGCTGAAAGAATTTCCGAGACACGGCGGCGGAAGAAACCGGAATCATCCACCACCAGGACCTTGACTGCCATAAACACTCCATTAGGGGGCGCGGCATGCGGCCGCGCCACCAGAATCAAATACGCCGGGCGGCGTAACGCTTGAGCATGCTTGGCACATCGAGGATCAGCGCAATGCGCCCGTCACCGGTAATGGTGGCGCCCGACATGCCGGGAGTGCCCTGGAGCATCTTGCCCAGCGGTTTGATGACCACTTCTTCCTGGCCCACCAACTGATCGACGACGAAGCCGATCCGCTGGGTGCCTACCGAAAGGATCACCACGTGCCCTTCGCGTTGCTCTTCATGAGCGGCGGAACTGACCAGCCAGCGCTTGAGGTAGAACAGCGGCAAGGCTTTGTCGCGCACGATCACCACCTCCTGGCCGTCGACCACGTTGGTGCGCGACAGGTCCAGGTGGAAGATCTCGTTGACGTTGACCAGCGGGAAGGCGAACGCCTGGTTGCCCAGCATCACCATCAGGGTCGGCATGATCGCCAGGGTCAGCGGGACCTTGATGACGATCTTCGAGCCCAGGCCCTTGGTCGAGTAGATATTGATCGAGCCGTTGAGCTGGGCAATCTTGGTCTTCACCACGTCCATGCCGACGCCACGCCCGGACACGTCCGAGATCTCGGTCTTGGTCGAGAAGCCCGGGGCGAAGATCAGGTTGTAGCACTCGGTGTCGCTCAGGCGCTCGGCGGCATCCTTGTCCATCACCCCGCGCTTGACCGCAATGGCGCGCAGGACGTTGGCGTCCATGCCCTTGCCGTCATCGGAGATCGACAGCAGGATGTGATCGCCCTCCTGCTCGGCCGACAGCACCACCTTGCCGCTGCGAGTCTTGCCGGCGGCTTCGCGCTCTTCGGGGGTTTCGATGCCGTGGTCGACGGCGTTGCGCACCAAGTGCACAAGCGGGTCGGCCAGCGCCTCGACGAGGTTCTTGTCGAGGTCGGTTTCTTCACCGACCAGCTCAAGGTTGATCTCTTTCTTCAGTTGCCGGGCCAGGTCGCGTACCAGGCGCGGGAAGCGACCGAAGACCTTCTTGATCGGCTGCATGCGGGTTTTCATCACCGCGGTCTGCAGGTCGGCCGTGACCACGTCCAGGTTGGACACCGCCTTGGACATGGCTTCATCGCCGCTGTTCAGGCCCAGGCGCACCAGGCGGTTACGCACCAGCACCAGTTCGCCGACCATGTTCATGATCTCGTCCAGGCGTGCGGTATCGACCCGCACGGTGGTTTCCGCTTCGCTGGCCGGGTGCTTCTCGGCAGCGGGCGACGCCTGTCGGGCCGGTGCCGGTGCAGCCGCCTTGGCAGGCGCAGCAGCGGCAGCAGGCTTGGCAGCCGCCACCGGGGCCTGGGCCGGAGCCGAGACAGGCTTGGCCGCTACCGCAGCGGTTGACGACGCGGCCGGGGCCACGCTGTCTGGGGTGAACTTGCCCTTGCCGTGCAGCTCATCGAGCAGGGCTTCGAATTCGTGTTCGCTGATGTGATCGGCAGCAGGCTCGGCTACTGGCGCAGGTGCCTGGGCCGCCGCCGCAGGCAATGCATCGACGGCAAAGGTGCCCTTGCCATGCAGTTGGTCGAGCAGCGCTTCAAATTCGTCGTCGGTGATTTCGTCGCTGGCGCCCTGGGCCGCTACCGGCTCGGCCGCTGCTGGTGCCGCAAGGCTGTCGGGGGCGAACTGGCCCTTGCCGTGCAGTTGGTCGAGCAACGACTCGAACTCGGCGTCAGTGATTTCATCGCTGGCTGCGTCGGGTGCCTGGGCCTGGGCTTCAGCCTCGGCCTTGACCGCATTGAGCGAGTCGAGCAGCTGCTCGAATTCGGTGTCGGTGATGTCTGCTTCGGCGGCGGCCTGGGGGGCTGTCTCCTGCACAGGCTCGGCCACAGGGGCCGGCGCTTGTTCGGCACCCGCCGGCTCGGCCAGGCGCGACAAGGCCGCCAGCAGCTCAGGCGTGGCCGGGGTGACATCGGTGCGCTCGCGCACCTGACCGAACATGCTGTTGACGGTATCCAGGGCTTCCAGGACCACGTCCATCAGTTCGGCATCGACGCGCCGCTCACCCTTGCGCAGGATGTCGAAAACGTTCTCGGCGATGTGGCAGCACTCCACCAGCTCGTTGAGCTGGAGGAAGCCGGCGCCCCCTTTTACAGTGTGAAAACCGCGAAAGATCGCATTGAGCAGGTCGGCATCATCCGGGCGGCTTTCCAGCTCGACCAGTTGCTCGGACAGTTGCTCAAGAATCTCGCCGGCTTCTACCAGAAAATCCTGAAGGATTTCTTCATCGGCGCCGAAGCTCATTAAACGTGCTCCCTAAAAACCCAGGCTGGATAGCAGATCATCGACATCGTCCTGACCGGACACAACGTCTTCACGTTTATCGGCATGAATCTGCGGACCTTCACCCCGGGCCGGATGTTTTTCTTGATCTTTTTCAGCGCGCAGCTGCTGGTGGTCATGTTCGATACCGGCAAAGCGGTCGACCTGACTGGCCATCAGCACGAGCTTGAGCAGATTGCTTTCTACTTCGGTGACCAGTGCAGTGACGCGTTTGATCACCTGACCGGTCAGGTCTTGGTAGTCCTGAGCCAGCAGAATGTCGTTGAGGTGCCCGGCGACCTTGCGGTTGCCCTCGGCGCTGCGTGTCAGGAAACTGTCAACGCGCTTGGCCAGCTCACGGAACTCCGGCGCGGCCACTTCGCGGCGCATGAAACGCTGCCAGTCAACGCTCAGCGCCCTCGCCTCTTCGCCCAGTTCGTTGAGTACCGGGGTACTGGCTTCGACCAGGTCCATGGTGCGGTTGGCCGCGCCTTCGGTCAGCTTGACCACATAGGACAGGCGCTCGGTCGCATCGGTGATCTGCGACACTTCTTCGGCCTGCGGCATGTGCGGGTCGATCTGGAAGCTGACGATCGCGCTGTGCAGCTCACGCGTAAGCTTGCCGACTTCCTGGTACAGGCCACGGTCACGGGTCTGGTTCAGCTGATGGATCAGTTGTACCGCGTCGCCGAACTTGCCTCGCTCGAGGCTGTCGACCAGTTCCTGGGCGTGCTTCTTGAGCGTGGACTCGAACTCGCCCAAGGATGTTTGTGTTTGCTCCATAGCGCCCCCGTGGCGTGTCTTCAGCTGTTGACGCGCTCGAAGATCTTCTCGATTTTTTCTTTCAGCACCTGGGCCGTGAAAGGCTTGACCACGTAGCCATTGACGCCGGCCTGGGCCGCTTCGATGATCTGCTCGCGCTTGGCCTCGGCGGTTACCATCAGCACCGGCAGGTGCTTGAGGCGCTCGTCGGCGCGCACTTTGCGCAGCAGGTCGATGCCGGACATGCCAGGCATGTTCCAGTCGGTCACGAGAAAGTCGAAATGGCCGTTTTCGAGCATCGGCAACGCGGTGTTGCCGTCGTCAGCTTCCTGGGTGTTGGTGAAGCCCAGGTCACGCAGCAGGTTCTTGATGATCCGCCGCATCGTCGAGAAGTCGTCGACGATGAGGATTTTCATGTCTTTGTTCAATTAGACCTCCAAGCAGTCTTTAACGCGTTCAGCGCAGAACGCGCATTCAATCAATTCGGGCACTACATTTCGCGACTGCATTGAACCTGCGTTCAACGCGCTCGCCATTCTCCCAGGCGACTGCGCAAACGCGCTGCACACTGGCTGTGCAACTGGCTGACACGTGACTCGCTGACCCCCAGTACCTCACCGATTTCCTTGAGGTTCAGCTCTTCGTCGTAGTACAGGGCCAGGACCAGACGCTCACGCTCAGGCAAGTTGGCGATGGCGTCGGCCAGGGCCGCCTGGAAGCGCTCGTCTTCCAGGTCGCGCGACGGCTCGAGCTGGGCACTGGCGCCATCCTCGTGCAGGCCTTCATGTTCGCCGTCCTGCAACAGGTCGTCGAAACTGAACAGGCGACTGCCCAGGGTGTCATTCAAAATCCCGTAGTAATCATCGAGACTCAATTGAAGTTCGGCAGCAACCTCGTGATCTTTAGCGTCACGACCGGTTTTTGCTTCAATTGCGCGAATCGCGTCACTGACCATACGGGTGTTGCGGTGAACCGAACGTGGCGCCCAGTCCCCCTTGCGTACTTCGTCCAGCATTGCGCCGCGGATCCGGATGCCGGCGTAGGTCTCGAAACTGGCACCCTTGCTGGCGTCGTACTTGTTGGACACTTCGAGCAGGCCGATCATGCCGGCCTGGATCAGATCCTCCACCTGCACACTGGCCGGCAGACGCGCCAGCAGGTGATAGGCGATGCGCTTGACCAACGGCGCATAACGCTCGATCAACTCATACTGGGCATCTCGCGATGCCTTGCTGTACATCCGATATCCGCTGGCGCTCATAGCACAGGGCCCGCACTCGTCGGCTGCACCAGGCGCTCGACGAAAAACTCCAGGTGACCGCGCGGGTTGGCCGGCAACGGCCAGGTGTCGACTTTCTGGGCAATGGCCTTGAATGCCAGCGCGCACTTGGAACGCGGGAATGCCTCATAGACCGCGCGCTGCTTCTGCACGGCCTTGCGCACGCATTCGTCGTACGGTACGGCGCCGACGTATTGTAGGGCCACGTCCAGGAAGCGATCCGTGACCTTGGTCAACTTGGCGAACAAGTTGCGCCCTTCCTGCGGGCTCTGCGCCATGTTCGCCAGTACACGGAAACGGTTCATGCCGTAATCGCGATTGAGCAGTTTGATCAGCGCGTAGGCGTCGGTGATCGAGGTCGGCTCGTCACACACCACCAGCAACACTTCCTGCGCGGCGCGAACGAAACTGACCACCGACTCACCGATACCCGCAGCGGTATCGATCACCAGCACGTCGAGGTTGTCGCCCAGTTCGCTGAACGCCTGGATCAGGCCTGCGTGCTGTGCCGGCGCCAGGTGCACCATGCTCTGCGTGCCGGAGGCTGCCGGTACGATGCGTACACCGCCCGGCCCCTGCAACAGCACGTCGCGCAATTCACAGCGGCCTTCGATCACGTCGGCCAGGGTTCGCTTGGGCGTCAGCCCCAGTAGAACGTCGACGCTGGCCAGGCCCAGGTCGGCATCCAGCAGCATGACCCTACGGCCAAGCTCTGCCAGCGCCAACGACAGGTTCACCGACACATTGGTCTTGCCGACGCCACCTTTACCGCCAGTTACGGCGATTACCTGTACGGGATGCATGCTACCCATTTTTGTTCAATACCTTGTCTTGCTTAGACTGAGGCCACATAGCCGGCTGCGCTTTCAACACCTGAAAAATGCATGGCAGACCATCAATGCAGATACTTTGCAACGTCTTCACAATCACCTCAGCCAACACGCTTGCCGTGGCTGTGGTAGAGATCAGCGAACATATCGGCCATCGCCTCTTCGCTGGGCTCCTCCTGCATCTGCACGCTGACCGCACGGCTCACCAACTGGTGGCGACGCGGCAAGTGCAGATCGTCAGGAATGCGCGGCCCATCGGTTAGATAGGCCACTGGCAATTCATGACTGATGGCCAGGCTCAGGACTTCGCCGAGGCTGGCCGTTTCATCAAGTTTGGTCAGGATGCACCCGGCCAGCCCACAGCGCTTGTAGCTGTGATAGGCGGCAGTGAGCACCTGCTTCTGGCTGGTCGTCGCCAGCACCAGGTAATTCCTGGCGGCAATGCCGCGTCCGGCCAGGGTTTCAAGCTGCATGCGCAGGGCCGGGTCACTGGCCTGCAGGCCGGCGGTGTCAATCAGGATCACCCGTTTGCGCAGCAGCGGCTCCAGCGCCTGGGCCAGAGATTGGCCAGGGTCGACGTGGGTCACCGAGACGTTGAGGATGCGACCCAGTGTCTTGAGCTGCTCCTGCGCGCCGATACGGAAACTGTCCATGCTCACCAGGGCCATGTTCTGCGCGCCGTACTTGAGCACATAGCGCGCCGCAAGCTTGGCCAGGGTGGTGGTCTTGCCCATGCCGGCCGGGCCGACCATGGCAATGACACCGCCCTCTTCAATCGGCTCGACCTCCGGCACATGGATACGCCGCGCCAGGTGCGCGAGCAGCATGCGCCAGGCATGGCGCGGCTCGTCGATACCGACGATCTGATCGAGCAGCTCACGGGCAATCGGGCCGGTCAGGCCGATGCGCTGCAGGCGCCGCCAGAGATTGGCCTGTTGCGGCTGGCTGCCTTGCAGCTGGCTCCAGGCAAGCGAGCCCAACTGCACTTCGAGCAGTTCACGCAGGCCGTTGAGCTCCGAGCGCATGGCATCGAACAGGCGCGGGTCGACCGGTGCCGGTGCAGGCGCCTGGGGCGCGGCCGGCTCATCCACATGGGAGTCGACCAGCGGCTCGGAGGCGGTCAGCGGCAAGCCTGCAAACAGCTGGCGGTTGGCATCATCGCTGTCGCTGCGGGTACTGAGCTCGGCCTGGGCCGTGACAATCCGCGACTGCGTCTTGCGCAGTTCATCTTCCAGCTCCACATTCGGAACCCGTGGCGCCAGGGCAGACAGCTTGTAGTCCAGCGCAGCCGTCAGCTCGACACCGCCAGCAATCCGTCGGTTGCCGATGATGGCGGCATCAGCCCCCAGCTCATCTCGAACCAGCTTCATGGCCTGACGCATATCGGCGGCGAAAAAACGCTTAACTTGCATAACCCACTACCTCAGCCGTTGGGGCCTACTGTGGCAACGATGGTAACTTGCTTGTTGTCAGGTATTTCCTGATACGCCAAAACATGCAAATTCGGTACAGCCAGGCGACCAAAGCGCGACAGCATTGCACGGACCGGTCCTGCGACCAGCAGGATCGCCGGCTGCCCTTGCATCTCTTGACGCTGGGCAGCTTCGATCAACGAACGCTGAAGCTTTTCAGCCATGCTCGGCTCAAGAAGAACACCGTCTTCCTGACCTTGCCCGGCCCTTTGCAGACTATTGAGCAAAATCTGTTCCAACCTTGGTTCAAGGGTGATCACAGGCAGCTCGGACTCAACGCCGACAATGCTTTGCACGATGGCGCGACACAATCCGACGCGCACCACTGCCACCAGCGCGGCGGTATCTTGACTCTTGCCGGCATTGTTGGCGATAGCCTCGGCAATGCTACGGATATCACGCACCGGCACCTGCTCGGCAAGTAGCGCCTGCAGCACCTTGAGCAGCCCCGACAATGAAATGACACCCGGTACCAGCTCCTCGGCAAGCTTAGGCGATGCCTTGGCCAACACCTGCAAGAGTTGCTGGACCTCCTCGTGGCCGATCAACTCATGGCAGTGCTTGTGCAGAATCTGGTTGAGGTGGGTGGCGACCACGGTACTGGCATCCACCACGGTATAGCCCAGCGATTGCGCCTGGCTGCGCTGGCCGACGTCGATCCACACCGCCTCCAGGCCGAAGGCCGGGTCGCGGGCGGCAATGCCGTTGAGGGTGCCGAAAACCTGCCCCGGGTTGATCGCAAGCTCGCGGTCCGGGTAGATCTCGGCCTCGGCCAGGATCACCCCCATCAGGGTCAGGCGATAGGCGCTGGGCGCCAGGTCCAGGTTGTCGCGAATGTGTACCGTGGGCATGAGAAAGCCCAGGTCCTGGGAGAGCTTCTTGCGCACCCCCTTGATCCGCGCCAGCAATTGCCCACCCTGGTTGCGATCCACCAGGGGAATCAGCCGGTAACCCACCTCCAGGCCGATCATGTCGATGGGCGTGACGTCATCCCAACCCAGTTCCTTGGTATCGGCCGCGCGCTGTGGCGATGGCAACAAGTCCTGCTGACGCTGCACTTCCTCCAGGGCCTTTTGCTTGACCTGATTCTGTTTGCGCCACACCAGGTAGGCACCGCCGGCGGCCAGCAGGCCCAGGCTCAGGAAGGCAACATGCGGCATGCCCGGCACCAGGCCCATAACGATCATCACGCCCGCCGATACGCCCAGCGCCTTGGGCGAATCGAACATCTGCCGATTGATCTGGTTGCCCATGTCCTCGGAGCCGGAGGCACGGGTCACCATGATTGCGGCGGCGGTGGACAACAGCAGCGACGGCAGTTGCGCCACCAAACCGTCACCGATGGTCAACAGCGCGTAGACTTTGCCGGCGTCGCCGAAGGTCATGCCGTGCTGGAACATACCGACCAGCATGCCGCCGATCAGGTTGATGAACAGGATCAGCAGGCCGGCGATGGCGTCACCGCGCACGAACTTGCTGGCACCGTCCATAGAACCGTAGAACTCGGCCTCCTGGGCCACTTCCGAACGCCGCGCCTTGGCCTGGCTCTGATCGATCAGGCCGGCGTTGAGGTCGGCGTCGATGGCCATCTGCTTGCCCGGCATCGCATCGAGGGTAAAGCGTGCGCTCACCTCGGAAATACGCCCGGCACCCTTGGTCACCACCACGAAGTTGATGATCATCAGGATCGCGAACACCACGATACCGACCACATAGTTGCCGCCGATCACCACCTCGCCGAAGGCCTGGATCACCTTACCGGCGGCGGCATGGCCTTCATGACCATGGAGCATCACCACCCGCGTGGACGCCACGTTCAGGGCCAGGCGCAGCAAGGTGGCCACCAGCAGGATGGTTGGGAAAGCGGCGAAATCCAGCGGGCGCAGGGCGTAGACGCAGACCAGCAGGACCACGATCGACAAGGCGATGTTGAAGGTGAAAAACACGTCGAGCAGGAACGGCGGGATCGGCAACATCATCATTGCCAGCATCACCAGCAGCAACAGCGGCACACCCAGGTTACCCCGGCCCAGGCCGGCCAGGTTGTTGCGGGCACTGTTGATTAACTGAGAGCGATCCACCGGTATTCCTCGTTAGCTCAAGCAAAACTTTGACGCGAAATGACGCGCGCAGCGCTGCCTTTGCAAGAAGCTTTCCAACTTTTCAAATACCGGGGAATTAGGCTGCAGGAGCGGGCTTGCCCCGCGATAGCGTTGTGCCTGACACATCGGCTCGCGGGGCAAGCCCGCTCCTACTGGTCGCGGCGCAGGTCCGGCGGGATCGGCAGGTCTTTGAGCGGCTCCGGCGGCTTGCCCTTGCCCGCCCGGTACTGGCGGATCTGGTAGACGTAGGCCAGCACCTGGGCGACCGCCAGGTACAGGCCCGCCGGGATTTCCTGCTCAAGCTCGGTGGAGTAGTAGATCGAACGCGCCAGCGCCGGGGATTCGAGCAGCTGGATGTTGTGCTCCTGGCCGATCTCTCGGATCTTCAAGGCCAGGAAGTCCGTGCCCTTGGCCAGCAACAGCGGCGCCGCGCCCTTCTCCGGGTCGTACTTGAGCGCCACGGCGTAGTGGGTCGGGTTGGTGATGATCACGTCCGCCTCGGGCACCGCCGCCATCATCCGTCGCTGCGACATCTCGCGCTGCAGTTGGCGAATACGCTGTTTGACCTCGGGCTTGCCTTCGCTGTCCTTGTATTCGTCGCGCACTTCCTGCTTGGTCATTTTCAGCTTCTTCAGCGACTGCCACAGCTGGAACGGCGCATCCACCGCCGCGATCAGCAGCAGCCCCGCCGCCATCCACAGGGCACTCCAGCCCACCACCTGCACGCTGTGGATAATCGCCTGCTCGATGGGCTCGTTGGCGATGGCCAGCAGGTCGTCACGGTCAGAGGCCAGCACCACCAGCGCCACGATGAGGATCACGAAGAACTTGGCCAGGGCCTTGATCAGCTCGACCAGGGCATGCATGGAGAACATCCGCTTGATACCGGCCAGCGGGTTCATGCGGCTGAACTTGGGCGCCAGCGTTCCCCCCGCGAACAGCCAGCCGCCCAAGGAGATCGGGCCGATGATCGCCGCCAGCAGCAGCACCAGCAGCACCGGCTGGGTGGCCAGCAAGGCCATTTTCCCCGAGGCCATCAGGAAGATGCCCATCGAGCGCTCATCAATCAGCACCTCCCGCGAGAGGCTGAAATTGATCCGCATCAGCTCCATCAGGGTTTCCGCCAGGCCACCGCCAAACGCCAGCAGGGCACCGGCACCGGCCAGGGTCACGGCAACGGTGTTGAGCTCCTTGGAGCGGGCAATCTCACCTTTCTCGCGCGAGTCCTTCTTGCGCTTCTCGGTGGGGTCTTCTGTCTTGTCCTGACCGCTTTCGCTCTCTGCCATGCTCAGCGCGCCCGTGCCAGTTCACGCAGCCACTGCAATGCTTCGCTGGCCAGCGCCTGGTAGTGAGGAAGTACGTCGGCCAGGCCGACCCAGAAAATACCCATGCCCATGACCAGGGTCAGCGGGAAACCAATGGAGAAGATGTTCAGTTGCGGCGCGGCACGGGTCATGACGCCGAAGGCGATGTTGACCACCAGCAGGGCGGTGATCACCGGCAGCACCAGCAGCAAGGCCGCGCCAAACACCCAGCCCAGGCGCCCCGCCAGGTCCCAGAAGTGATTGACCAGCAAGCCGCCACCGATGGGCAGCGTAGTGAAGCTCTCGGTCAGTACCTCGAACACCACCAGGTGGCCGTTCATGGCCAGGAAAAGCAGGGTCACCAGCATGGTCAGGAACTGGCTGATCACCGCCACGTTGACGCCGTTGGCCGGGTCGACCATGGAGGCAAAGGCCATACCCATCTGGATCGCGACGATCTGCCCGGCCACCACGAACACCTGGAACAACAGCTGCAACGACATGCCCAGCAGCGCGCCGATAATCACCTGTTCGGCAATCAGCAGCAGCGCACTGAGGTCCAGGGCGTGTACTTCCGGCAGCGCTGGCAAGGCGGGAACGATGACGACGGTGATGGCCACGGCGAAGTACAGGCGAATCCGCGCCGACACCAACGTAGTACCGAACACCGGCATGGTCATCAGCACCGCGGCCACGCGGAACAGCGGCAGGATGAAGCTGGCTACCCAGGTGCCGATCTGCGTGTCGGTCAGCTCCAGCATGCCCGCCTCAACCGATCAACTGCGGGATGCTGCCGTACAACGACAGCATGTATTCCATGAACTTCTGCACCAGCCACGGCCCGGCCACGATCAGGGTGATCAGCATGACCAGCAAGCGCGGCAGAAAGCTCAGGGTCTGTTCGTTGATCTGGGTGGCGGCCTGGAACATCGCCACGATCAAGCCCACCAACAGGCTCGGCACCACCAGCACCGCGACCATCAGGGTGGTCAGCCAGAGCGCATCGCGAAACAGGTCGACGGCGACTTCAGGGGTCATGGGCTACTTCTCCTTGGGGCGTCAGACGCCGCCGAAACTGCCGGCCAGCGTACCCATGATCAAGGCCCAGCCGTCCACCAGCACGAACAGCATGATCTTGAATGGCAGCGAGATGATCAGCGGCGACAGCATCATCATGCCCATCGCCATCAGCACACTGGCCACTACCAGGTCGATGATCAGGAAGGGAATGAAGATCATGAAACCGATCTGGAACGCGGTCTTGAGCTCGGAGGTGACAAAGGCCGGCACCAGAATGGTCAGCGGGGCCTGGTCAGGGCTGGCGATGTCGGTGCGCTTGGACAGGCGCATGAACAGGTCCAGGTCACTCTGGCGCGTCTGCGCGAGCATGAAGTCCTTGAGCGGCACCTGGGCCTTGGCGATCGCATCCTGGGCCACCATCTGCTCGTTCAGGTAGGGCTGCAGGGCATCCTTGTTCACCCGGTCGAACACCGGCGCCATGATGAACATGGTGAGGAACAGCGCCATGCCGGTGAGGATCTGGTTCGACGGCGTCTGCTGCAGGCCCAGGGCCTGACGCAGAATGGAAAAGACAATGATGATGCGGGTGAAGCTGGTCATCAGGATGACGAACGCCGGGATGAAACTCAGCGCCGTCATGATCAGCAGGATTTGCAGGCTGACCGAGTATTCCTGCTGCCCGTCGGCACCGCTGGACAGGGTGATCGCCGGGATCGACAGCGGATCGGCGGCCAACGCCAGAGGCGCTGCCAGCATCAGCGCAAGGGTCAATACAATACGCCAGGCACCCATTACGACTTGTCCTTCTGATCCTTGCCCATCAATTCCAGCAGGCGCTGGGCGAATTCGGGGGTGGCCGGGCGCGCGGTGCTCGGCACTTCAACCGGCTCCTTGAGCACATGCAGCGCCTCGATCGAGCCCGGGGTGTGGCCCAGGAGGATCTGCTCGTTACCCACCTGCACCAGCACCAGGCGATCGCGCGGCCCCAGCGAGCGGCTGCCGAGCACCTCGATGACCTGCTGGCTGCCGGGCGCTGCGTTCTGCACCCGGCGCAACAGCCAGGCCAGCAGCAGGATCAACCCCACCACCAGCAACAATCCCAGCACCAGCTGTGCAAGCTGGCCGACAACACTGCCGCTACCCGCGGCCACCGACGCTGCCGCAGGCGGCTGCGCCGCCAGGCTGACGTTCAGGTAAACGCTCGTCACCAGGGCCAGCGCGGCCCGCATCAGCGTTTTCACTCAGCGCAGCTTCTTGATGCGTTCGCTAGGGCTGATCACGTCAGTCAGGCGAATACCGAACTTTTCGTTGACCACCACCACTTCGCCATGGGCGATCAGCGTGCCATTGACCAGCACGTCGAGCGGCTCGCCGGCCAGGCGGTCGAGCTCGATCACCGAACCCTGGTTGAGCTGCAGCAGGTTACGGATGTTGATTTCGGTGCTGCCCACTTCCATGGAGATGCTCACCGGAATGTCCAGGATCACATCCAGGTTCGGGCCCTCCAGGCTCACCGGCTCGTTGCTGCGCGGCGAGCTGCCGAACTCTTCCATGGGCAGGCGGCTGGAACCCGAGCTGCTGCTGGCGCTGTCGGCGGCCAGCAGGGCGTCGATGTCGGCCTGGCCGGCGTCGCCGGTTTCTTCCAGGGCCGCAGCCCACTCATCGGCCAGGGCCTGGTCCTCCGCGGAGGTGATGTCGTTCTCGTTAGCCATTTTGTCCTCGACGGGCAATCAATTCGGAGTTTGAAATACAGGCGCCGCTCAGCGGCGCTCGATCGGATCGATGATCTGCAGGGCCAGGGTGCCCTTGTGCGAACCCAGCTTGGCCTTGAACGACGGCACGCCGTTGGCGCGCAGGACCAGCTCGTCCGGCAGCTCGACCGGAATCACGTCACCGGGCTGCATGTGCAGGATGTCGCGCAGCTTCAACTGACGCCGGGCGACCGTGGCGCTGAGCGGCACGCTGACGTCCAGCACGTCTTCACGCAGGGCCTTGATCCAGCGCTCGTCCTGGTCATCCAGGTCGGACTGGAAGCCCGCGTCGAGCATTTCGCGCACCGGCTCGATCATCGAGTACGGCATGGTCACGTGCAGGTCGCCGCCACCGCCATCGAGCTCGATATGGAAGGTCGACACCACCACCGCCTCGCTCGGGCCGACGATGTTGGCCATGGCCGGGTTGACCTCCGAGTTCATGTACTCGAAGTTCACCGGCATGATCGCCTGCCAGGCTTCCTTGAGGTCGACGAAGGCCTGGTCCAGCACCATGCGTACCACGCGCAGTTCGGTCGGGGTGAACTCGCGCCCCTCGATCTTGGCGTGACGCCCGTCACCGCCGAAGAAGTTGTCCACCAGCTTGAACACCAGCTTGGCGTCGAGGATGAACAGCGAGGTGCCGCGCAGCGGCTTGATCTTCACCAGGTTCAGGCTGGTCGGCACGTACAGCGAATGCACGTACTCGCCGAACTTCATCACCTGCACGCCACCCACCGCCACGTCGGCGGAGCGACGCAACAAGTTGAACATGCTGATACGGGTGTAACGGGCAAAACGCTCGTTGATCATCTCCAGGGTCGGCATGCGTCCACGGACGATGCGATCCTGGCTGGTCAGGTCGTAACTTTTGACGCTACCCGGCTCTGCATGGGTCTCGGTTTGTACCAGCCCATCGTCGACGCCATGCAACAAGGCATCGATTTCATCCTGGGACAGCAGGTCCTGCACGGCCATCGGGGGCTCCTACTGCAATACGAAATTGGTGAACAGCAACTGGTCAACGACCGGTTTGCCGACTTCTTTCTGTGCCACTTCCTGAACACTGACGGTCGCCTTCTGGCGCAGCATCTCCTGGCCCACCGGGCTCGCCAAAGTGTCGAAGCCCTGGCCTGAGAACAGCATCACCAGGTTGTTGCGGATAACGGGCATATGTACCTTGAGCGCATCCAGCGCCGCCTGGTCGCGGCCCTGCAGGGTAATGCTCACCTGCATGTAGCGCTGGCGACCATTCTGGTTGAAGTTGACCACGAAGGCGGGCGTCAATGGCTCGTAGATCGCTGCAGGCTTGAGGTTGCCGGCTTGCGCGGGATCGGCTTGCGGCTCGCTCTGGGCCTTGTTCAGGAAGAACCAGGTGGCACCCACCGACAGGCCGACGGCCAGCAGCAATGCCAGCACCAGCAGCAGGATCAGCTTGAGTTTGCCTTTTGCGGCGGGGTCTTTCTCTGCGTCGCTCTTCGCCATGCCAATATTCCGTCATTCATCGGAGAATTCAGTCACATGGCGAGGGTTGAGCAAGTGTTATGCCAACTGCCCGTAGGAGCGGGCTTGCCCCGCGATAGCGTAGTGGCAGGCAGATCGCTATCGCGGGGCAAGCCCGCTCCTACAGGCGTCAGGCGTAGTAGTCGACTGCGCTTGAGCCGATGACCACTTGCTGCTCGACCGGCGCGCTGGCAGCAGCGACTTCACCCGCTTCATTGCGCCGCGCCGCCACGCCACTCAGGCGCGGCGAATCAGGGCTGCCCTGTTGCTGCTGGCCACGGGACTGGTCGGCAACGTTGACGTCCGGCTGCCCCAGCCCCTGTTGGGCAAACATTTCCTTGAGCCGGTGCACCTGGTTTTCCAGGGCTTCACGCACCCCCACATGACCACTGGTGAAGGTGATCTGCGCCTGCTGCTCGGGCGCCAGGTGCACACGGATATCCAGGCGCCCAAGCTCGGCCGGCTCAAGCTGGATATCGGCAGATTTAAGGTTTTGGCTGGAGAGGTACATGACGCGGTTGACCAAGCCTTCGGTCCAACCGCCCTGGTGCATCGCCAAGGGCTGGTGCAAAGGCGCGGCAGCCACGGTGGGGCTGGCGGTTTTTGCCGTGGCGGCCTGGGTCAGGGCGCCCAGGCGTTCAGCGAAGTTGTCGACGCGGGTATCGCTGGCCGTGCTCTTGAGGTCCTTGAGGCCATCATCGAGCAGCGCTGAAAAAGCCTTGTCACCCGGCTCACCCTGCTCGGCTTCGGTTCCTGCCTCCTCCACCAACGCCGCCAGGGTATTGGCGACCGGCTGCGCTGGCGTATCCGCCTGTGTCGCCTTGCCGGCGGCATGGGCCGAGGTGGTGCCCTGGGCCTGGGCGCTCTGCTCAAGGGCCATGCGCAAGGCCGGCATGTCCGCCAGCGGATCGGCATCAGGGTCGAAAGGGAGTTCTTCGCTCGCCTCAGGCACCACACCCACCTGGGCCTGCAACTGGGCCGCCTGGACAACCGGCGCCACTGCCTCGGCCTGGGCCTGGATCAACTGCGACCCGGGCTGCGCATCGGTCACCTGACCGGCAACCAGCTTTGGATCGAGTGCGGTGGAATCGGCAGCAGACGCCGGGTCTTCGACAGCATCGTCCTTGTCGTCAGGCAAATTCTTGCCGCTGTCGGCAACCGCTGCCTGCTTGTCCTTGCCGCTGGCGGCAGACGCCGGCTCCGGGCCGCGGGACTGCTGTGCATACACCTTGGAGAAGCCTTCAGACTTGTCTTTGGCGCTCTGCAACAACGCGTCCGGCTGGCTGGCCGCGGCCCGCGACGGCTTGGCCGCGACGCCGGGCTGGAGCAAGGGGTTGGAAGCAACAGGCATGTACGCGTCTCCGCTACGGGGCATCTTTAACGTTCAATAGCGAAAGTACAGCAAAAGTCGCGCCAGCTGCAGGCAATCAACCGATCAAAACACGCTGGTGTTCGTCGCTGTACAACTGACGAACCAGCACGTACTCGCGATCGATCTGGTTGATCAGGTCTTCGATCCCATACAAGGGCTGTTGCTTGACACGCTCCTCCAGTTGCCTGCACAGCTCGGCCAGGACCAGTGCACCCATGTTGCTGCTACTGCCCTTGAAGCTGTGCGCGGCATGCCCAAGCTCCGTTGCATTCTTGGCTTCATGCAATTGGCTCAAGCGTTTTTCGGAGTCGTCGAGAAAGATCTCCAGCAAATGCAGGTAGCCATCGTCCATGACCTCCTGCAGGTCGCTGAGTACCTTGCGATCGATGTGGTTATCAGTCACTTGCTCACTCCTTGATCAAGTTGGATTATGCCAGAGCGTCCCAGGTGAACTCCACGCATGCTCGGCGCCCCTGGTCAGTCCATTCGGCGTGCCGGCTCAGCCGACGTATCAGGTTCAGCCCTCGCCCGCTCAAGCCTTGCTCGATAAGCGGTCGCGCCAGCACTTTAGTTACGTTGAAACCTTTGCCACTGTCGTCCACCTCGATGATCAGACGCCCGCCCAGGCCTTGAGGTTCAACCCGCAGGCCTACGCGAATACAGCCCTCCCCCAGCGCCTGCAAACGCTCACTGCGCTGGCGGTAGTACTCGGCAAAGCCGGCGGCATCTCGCTTGAGCGCCGAATCAAGCCCCAGCACTCCATGCTCCAGGGCATTGGAATACAACTCGCTCAATACACTGTGCAGCGCCCCGCTCTGGGCCCGCAGGCCGTGCACCTCCTGCAGCAACTGCAACAGATAGGGCAGCGGATTGAAGCGCTTGAGCGTCTGGGCGCGAAACTCGAACTGCAACGACCAATCCAGCGGTGCACTCTGGCCGCTGTCAGAATAGATCAACGGTGGCGGCGACAACGCCTCGGGCTCCACCATGCGGATTTCCACCAGGCTCACGTCGTCACGGGAGCGCCCGCGAAAGGCGTCCAGCGCATGCAGCACCTCCTCGAACAGCAAGCCCGGCTGGCGATTGTCGACGAGCACCTGGCGCAGGCGCTCTACCCCGAACAGCTGATCCTGGTCATCACTGGTGTCGACCACCCCGTCCGACAGCAAGAACAGCCGCTCGCCCAGGCCCAGCGGCAGTACCTGGGTCGAATCATCGAAGCGCTCCGGCGCCAGCACACCCAACGGCAAGTGCCGGGACACCAGCGCCAAGGGCTCGCGGCCGTCAACCGACAACAGATAGCCATCCGGCATACCGCCGTTCCACACCTCGACCACGCGTCGCTGAAAACTCAAGTTGAGCAGCACCGCGCAGCAGAACATATCTACAGGCAGGATGCGCTTGAGCTTGGCATTCATCTCGCGCAGGGTTTCAGCCAGGCCATAGCCCTTGGCCGTCATACCGTAGAACACCTCGGCCAGCGGCATGGCACCGACCGCTGCCGGCAAGCCGTGGCCGGTAAAGTCCCCCAGCAGCACATGCATATCCCCGGACGGGGTGAAGGCTGCCAACAACAGGTCCCCGTTGAACAAGGCATAGGGTGATTGCAAATAGCGGATATTGGGCGCGCTCAGGCACCCGGCATGGGCCACCTTGTCGAACACCGCCTTGGCCACGCGCTGCTCGTTCAGCAAATGGTGATGGTGACGGGTGATCTGGTCGCGCTGCTCCAGCACCGTCGCGTGCAAGCGGCGCAAACGATCCATCGCCTTGATTTTGGCGCCGAGGATCACAGGGCTGTAAGGCTTGGCCAGAAAGTCGTCGCCACCGGCCTCCAGGCAGCGCACCAGCGCTTCTTCCTCACTCAACGACGTCAGGAAGATGATCGGCACCAGGGTTTCGCCTGCCAGGGCCTTGATCCGGCGCGCGGCTTCAAAGCCATCCATCACCGGCATCAACGCATCGAGCAGCACGACCTGCGGGCGCTGCTCGGTAAACAGTGCCACGGCCTGCTCGCCATTTTCGGCGGTGAGCACCGCATACCCCTGCTTGCTGACGATGCGGGCGAGCAGCAACCGGTCTGCCGCGCCATCTTCGGCGATAAGCACAGTCAGCGCTGAGTCAGGCATAGCCCGGATCAACTGATGTCGAACAGCTTGTCGAAATTGGAGATCGCGAGAATCTTGCGCACATCGGAACTGGTATTGACCACCTGCACTTCCGACTCTTCGCCCCCAACGTGATCGCGCAGCATCAGCAGCATGCCCAGCGCCGAGCTGTCGAGGTAGGTCGCCTCTTTCAGGTCGACCACCACCGAGTCCGGCCGTACCGGCTTGCGCTCATAGGCTTCGCGAAATTCCTGGTGCTTGCCAAAGTCAAAGCGGCCTTTGACTTTGATCGTCAGTTTTTTCCCATCCTGGGAGACTACGGTTTCTACGGCCATGTAGGCGATTCCTTCGAGAACGACGATGACAGACAACTAGAAGGTGTAGCAGCCCTGCTCCGGTGGGGCAACTCTTGCCCCCCAAGGCCCGGATCAATAGCGGTCGTGGCGCGGCAGACGCTGGGACAGTTCGTCGAGCAGCTTCTGCTCGCGTTTGTCCTCGACCAGGCGGGCTTCGTCGATGTAGCGCTGCACCAGCTTGCGCAGGCCTTCGACCCGGGCATAGGCCTGCTGCCAGGTGCCACGGGCATTGGTGAGGTTGTTCTGGTGCCAGGCCAGACTCTGGCGCTGCTGGGTCATGGCGCTTTCAAGCTGGCCAAGGAAGCGCTGGTAATTCACCAGCCAACTGCCCGAGACCCCCTGGCCACCACGGTTGATCCATTGCAGCTGGTAGTCTTCGCGAAAGCGGTCGAGCTCGGCGAGCTTGGCCTGGGCCAGGCTCACTTGCTGCTGGAACTGCCCCAGGCGCTGGGCGGCCTGGCGCTCGGCGTTCTCGGCCATCTCCACCACCGGCGCCAGGCGCGCCGCACGACCGGGCTGGGCCATGGCCTATCAGCCCCCCGCGCCGGGGTTGGGCTGGGCGAACACGCTTTCCAGGTGCTCGCGGCTCTGCTCAAGGCTGACATTGTCGTTCAGCCCCTGGCGCAAGTAGTGCACCAGCTTTGGCTGCAAGGCGATGGCCAGGTCCGTCTCGGCGTCGCCACCGGCCACGTAGGCCCCGACACTGATCAGGTCGCGGCTCTGGGACAGCCGCGACCACAGCTGCTTGAACTGCTGGGCCTGGCCCATCTGCGCCGGGGTGACCACCTGGGGCATGACCCGGCTGATCGAAGCTTCAATGTCGATGGCCGGGTAGTGCCCTTCCTCGGCCAGGCGCCGGGACAGCACGATGTGGCCGTCAAGCACACCCCGGGCCGAGTCGGCGATCGGGTCCTGCTGGTCGTCACCTTCGGACAACACGGTATAGAACGCGGTGATCGAGCCACCACCCGCCTCGCCGTTACCGGCGCGTTCCACCAGCTTGGGCAACTTGGCGAACACCGACGGCGGATAACCCTTGGTGGCAGGCGGCTCGCCGATGGCCAGCGCGATTTCCCGCTGGGCCTGGGCGAAACGGGTGAGCGAATCCATCAACAGCAGGACATTCTTGCCCTTGTCACGAAAGTATTCGGCAATGCGGGTGCAGTACATCGCCGCCCGCAAACGCATCAGCGGCGCATCGTCGGCAGGCGACGCCACCACCACCGAGCGCTTGAGACCCTCGGTACCCAGAATGTGCTCGATGAACTCCTTCACCTCACGGCCCCGCTCACCGATCAGGCCGACCACGATGATGTCGGCCTCGGTGAAGCGGGTCATCATGCCCAGCAGCACACTCTTGCCCACGCCGGTACCGGCGAACAGGCCCAGGCGCTGGCCGCGCCCCACCGTCAACAGGCCGTTGATACTGCGGATGCCGACGTCCAGTGGCTGGCTGATCGGGTCACGGTTGAGCGGGTTGATGGTCGGGCCGTCCATCGGCACCCAGTCTTCAGCCTTCATCCCGCCCTTGCCGTCGAGCGCCCGCCCGGCACCATCGAGCACCCGGCCGAGCATGCTCATACCCATGGGCAGGCGGCCGTTGTCGGCCAGCGGTACAACCCGTGCGCCCGGTGCAATGCCGGCGACACTGCCCACCGGCATCAGAAACACCTTGCCGCCGGAGAAGCCCATCACTTCGGCCTCGACCTGCACCGGATGGTAGCTGTCGTCGTTGATCACCACGCAGCGGCTGCCCACCGCGGCACGCAGGCCTTCGGCCTCCAGGGTCAGGCCGACCATGCGCAGCAGGCGGCCCTCGACCACCGGCTGTACAGGCAACTTGATGGTCTCGGCGTAAGTGCCCAGGCGCTTGCCGAAACTGGTGCGATCAAGGCGCATCGGGCTTGCTCAGGTCTACTTGCACGTCAGGCGCGGCAGGGTGCAGGCCCTGGTCGTGCAGCTGGTCGAACAGCTGCGCCAGGGCTTTTTCGATACGGGTTTCCATGCTCGCGTCGATGCGGCTGTGATCGGTTTCGATACGGCAGCCGCCGGGCAGCAGGGACTCATCTTCGAGCAGTTTCCAGCGCTCTTCATGGCGCTCGCGCAGCGCCTTGACCAGGGTGAAGTCCTGCGGATTGATATGGATGCGGATGTTGTCGGCGCCCATGGGCAGCAACTTCAGGGCTTCACGCAGCACCTGGGTGATCTGGCTGGAATCGCTGCGCAGCTCGCGACCAATGACTTCGCGGGCCATGTGCGCCACCAGGTGCACCACGGATTTCTCGATCTGGTTGTCCTGCTCGGCTATCGGCTCAAGCAGGTTCGTCATCAAGCGCTCAAGGCTCGACAGCTTGGCGGCCAGGGCTGTTTCGGCCTCCTGGCGGACCTTGAGCTGGGTGCTGTGGAACCCTTCGCGCTCGCCGGTGGCGAAGCCTTCGTTGTAGGCCTCTTGGCGGATGCTTTCGAGCTCCTCGAGGGTCAGCGGCTGGACTTCTTCCAGCGGCACTTCCTCGACCTCTTCCTGAACAACTTCAGGTTCCGGCTCGGGCTCCGGTTCAGGCTCGGGTTCCGGATCAAAGCTGGGCAGCGCCCAGCGGTCGAAACCCTCGACGTCGTTGGCGCGAATCAGCTCACTCAGGTGCTCGTTGGTTGACATGACTGCACGCACTCATCTGGGTCGCGGGGCAAGCCCGCTCCTGCGGAGGGGTGGGCTTGCCTGGCGAAAAATCGCTTAGATCATCTCTTCCCCGCCCTTGCCACCGAGCACGATTTCTCCGGCTTCGGCCATACGGCGGGCGATGGTGAGGATTTCCTTCTGCGCCGCCTCGACGTCGCTGACCCGTACCGGCCCCTTGGCCTCCAGGTCGTCGCGCAGCAGTTCCGAGGCCCGCTTGGACATGTTCTTGAAGATCTTGTCCTTGACCTTCTCGTCGGCGCCCTTGAGCGACACCACCAGCACGTCGGAGGACACTTCGCGCAACAGTGCCTGGATGCCGCGGTCGTCGACGTCGGCCAGGTTGTTGAACACGAACATCAAGTCTTCGATCTGCTCGGAGAGGTCGCCGTCGATGTCGCGGATCGCGTCCATCAACTGGCCTTCCACCGAGCTGTCGAGGAAGTTCATGATGTCGGCAGCACGCTTGATGCCGCCCAGGTTGGTGCGCGCGGCATTGGAGTTGCCGGAGAACTGCTTCTCGAGGATCTGGTTGAGTTCCTTGAGCGCCGCCGGTTGTACGGTGTTCAACGACGACACGCGCAGGATGATGTCCAGGCGCACCTTGTGGTCGAAGTTGCCCAGTACCTCGCCGGCCTGGTCCGGGTCCAGGTAGGCCACCACGATGGCCTGGATCTGCGGGTGCTCGTAGCGGATGACGTCGGCCACGGCACGCGGCTCCATCCACTTGAGGCTGTCCAGGCCGCTGGTGTTGCCACCGAGCAGGATGCGGTCGATCAGGCCATTGGCCTTGTCCTCGCCCAGGGCCTGGGTGAGCATCTTGCGGATGTAGCCGTCGGAGCCGACGCCCAGGCTGGTCTGGTCGCCGACGATCTCGACGAACTCGCTCATCACCTGCTCGACCTGCTCGCGATGGACGTTGCCCATCTGCGCCATGGCCACGCCGACCCGCTGCACTTCCTTGGGGCCCATGTGCCGCAGCACCTGGGCAGCGTCGGTTTCACCCAGGGACAACAGCAGGATCGCTGCCTTGTCGACCCGGGACAGTTTGGCGGTAAGGGCTCGGTTATCACTCATCGGCGTTGATCCACTCTTTCACGACCTGGGCCACGCGACCCGGGTCTTCGGCCACCAGGCTCTTGATTGCGTTGAGCTGTGCGTCGTAGCCCTCGCTCGGGCTCGGCAGCAGAATGCTTTGCGGACCACCCAGGCTGACGCGGTCGTTGGCCAGTTCGCCATCCAGACCGAGCATACCGCCCAGTTCCATGTCGCCATCGGCCGCGGCAGGTTGCTTGCCGTTGCCGGTGATGTTGTTGAGTACCGGGCGCAGCACGCCGAACACCAGTACCAGGATGAACAACACACCCATCACTTGCTTGATGATGTCCCAGAACCAGGGCTGGGTGTAGAACGGGATGTCGGCGATCACCTCGCCACGGTCGGCGGCGAACGGTACGTTGATCACGCTGACACTGTCGCCGCGACTGGCATCGAAGCCCACGGCGTCCTGCACCAGACGAGTGAAGCGCGCCAGGTCTTCGGCAGCCCAGGGGGCACGGGCGCTGTTGCCGGTGGCCGGGTCGACCTTGAGCTGGTCGTCGACCACCACCGCCACCGACAGTCGGGTCAGGCGACCTTGCTGCTGGCGAACGTGACTGATGGAGCGGTCCAGCTCGAAGTTCTTGGTCGACTGCTGGCGCTTGTCGGCCGGGTACGGGGCGAGCATCGGCTGGCCGGTGGCCGGGTCCATGATCTGCTGGCCGTTGGCATCGAGCAGCGGCTGGCCGGGTTGCACGGCAGCGGTTGCGCCGGCTGCACCGCCGGTGGTCTGCGGCGCAGTCGCCGGGCCAGGTGGCTGGTTGCTCAGAGCACCGGGCACACCTTGCGGGCCCATGCTGCTGGAGCGCTGTTCATTGACCGACTGCTCGCTGCGCAGCGCCGGTTGATCAGGATTGAATTGTTCGGAGGTGGACTCGACGGCGCTGAAGTCGACATCGGCCGACACTTCGGCCTTGTAGCGGTCGTTGCCCAGCACCGGCTGCAGGATGTTATGCACACGCTGGGTGAGCATGCCTTCCATGCGGCGGCTGTAGTCGAACTGCTTGCCGGCCATGGTCAGCTCGGAGTTGTGCACCTGGTCGGAGAGCAGGTTGCCCTTCTGATCGACCACCGTCACGTCGGCCTTGTTCAGCTCCGGCACGCTGGTTGCCACCAGGTTGACGATGGCCATCACCTGGCCCGCCTCCAAGGCGCGGCCCGGATACAGCTCGACCAGTACCGAGGCGCTGGGCTTGCGCTCATCGCGTACGAACACCGAGCTTTTCGGAATCGCCAGGTGTACCCGTGCTGCCTTGACGTTGTTCAGGCTCGACACCGTGCGCGCCAGCTCGCCTTCAAGGCCGCGGCGATAACGGGTGGCTTCCATGAACTGACTGGTACCCAGGCCCTGCTCTTTATCGAGGATTTCAAAACCGACGTTGCCGTCGCCCGGCGCCACACCGGCAGCGGCAAGTTTCAGGCGCGCGCGGGAAATGTCGTCGGACTTGACCAGCAAGGCACCGGAATTGGGTTCGACGGTGTAGGGGATGTCGGCTGCGGCCAGGGTTTCCATGACCTGCTTGGTGTCCATGCCGGCCAGGCTGCCGTACAACGGCCGATAGTCGGGCTGCTGCGACCAGAGCACCACGGCAAAACCGATCGCCACGCTCGCCGCCAGGCCCACCAGCAGGCCCACCTGGCGCAGCATCGGCATCTGCGAGATGTTCTCAAGGAACGACATGCCGAACAGCGGCGGCTTGGACGCGGCTGCGCTGCCTTTGGCGGGCACGTTATCGACGACTGCTTCGGCCATGACTCAATCTCGCCCTTATACCGGCATCTGCATGATGTCTTGATAGGCCTGGACCAGCTTGTTGCGCACCTGGGTCAAGGCCTGAAAGGAAACGCTGGCTTTTTGCGAAGCGATCATCACGTCGGTCAGGTCCACGCCGCTCTTGCCGATCTCGAAGGCATTGGCCAGTTGCGTGGAAGCCTGCTGGGTGTCGCTGACCTTATTGATGGCCTGCCCCAGCATGTCGGCAAAATTGCTTGAGCCCAGCTCAGGCGCAGCCGCCGCTTTTGGCATCGACATGGCGTCCATCTGCATGGCCCGCATGTCCAACATCAATCGATTAAATTCAACACCTTGGCTCATGGACTTCTCTCTCCGACGACCCGCATTTTTTTGACACTCACGCAGCGGATAGGCAGGACTTAGCAACAAGAGTGCCAGCTCTGTCCGACCGGCGGACAAAAGCCCGTAGGCACCCGACCCTTATGTGGCGTAGAGGCTGGCCTCGACATCCATCCCGGCATCCCGCATCTGCGCCAGTTTGTAGCGCAGGGTGCGTGGACTGATGCCCAGGCGCTCGGCCGCTTCCTTGCGCCGGCCACGCTCGGCGCGCAGGGTATCGATGATCATCTGGAACTCGTGACGGCGCATGTCATCGCCCAAGCCGCTGGCCGCTGGCTCAAGCGGCGCTACCGCCAGGGCCGGCGCCGGCGCCGAGGCAGTGGTGAACATCGGCATGACCCCGGCCAGACAAAAATCCGCCGCCTCGATCACCCCGCCCTGCTGCAGGATCAACGCCCGCTGGAGGGCGTTGTCCAGCTCACGCACATTGCCCGGCCAGGCATAACCCTGCAGGCAAGTCCTGGCCTCGGGCGAGAGGCGCACGGGGGCATGCTTCATTTTATTGACGTGCCTGGCCAGCAAGCGCTCGGCCAGCGGCAGAATATCGGCGCTGCGCTCGCGCAACGGACGCCAGGCCAGCGGAAACACCGACAGCCGATAGAACAGGTCCTCACGGAACCGACCCGCGGCCACTTCACCTGCCAGATCACGGTTAGTGGTAGCCACCACGCGAATATCCAGGGCAATCGGCCTGCGCCCACCGACCCGCTCCACTTCCCGCTCCTGCAACACGCGCAGCAGCTTGGCCTGCAGCGCCAGTGGCATCTCGGAAATTTCGTCGAGCAACAACGTGCCGCCGTCGGCCTGCTCGAACTTGCCTGCCTGGGCGGCAATGGCGCCAGTGAAGGAGCCCTTCTCGTGACCGAACAGGGTCGCCTCAAGCATGTTGTCGGGGATCGCGGCGCAGTTGATCGCCACGAACGGCTCATTGGCGCGCCTGGACTGTTGATGGATATAGCGCGCCAGCACCTCTTTGCCGGTGCCGGACTCACCGGAGATCAACACGGTGGAATCGCTGCGCGCCACCCGCGCGGCCAGCTCCAGCAATTGCGCACTGGCCGGCTCGCAGGCCACCGGCCCTTCGTCGGCCTGCCCCGCCACCACGCCAAGGGCGTGACGCGTCACCAGGTCCAGCAGTGCCCGTGGCTCGAACGGCTTGACCAGATAATCCACGGCGCCCTGGCGCATGGCCTCGACCGCGCGCTCGACCGCCGCGTGGGCGGTCATCAACAGCACCGGCAGGTGCGGCTGGCGCGCCCGCAACAGGGCCAGCAACTGGTGCCCGTCCATGCCCGGCATGTTGACGTCGCTGACCACCAGGCTGAACGCCTCGGCGGCCACCGCTTCCAGCGCCTCTTCGGCAGAACCGACGGCGCGGTACTCGAAGCCGCCCAGCTCCAGGGTATCGCCCAGGGCCTGACGCAGTGCCCGATCGTCTTCGACCAGCAGCACCTTGATTGCCTTCATTGCGTGCTCTCCATGTTCCGCGCATCGATCAACGGCAACGTGACCAGCGCACAGGTGCCGCGGCCAGGCCGCGAGCGAAGTTGCAGAACGCCCTGGTGGGCTCGCGTCACCGCCTTGACCACCGCCAGACCAAGCCCGGTACCGGTGGCCTTGGTGGTCAGGAAGGGTTCACCCAGTCGCGCCAGCAAGGCGCTGTCGATGCCGGCCCCGGCATCGCTGATGCACAGGCGCAGCACCTGCCCACGGCGGTACAGGTGGACCTTCAGGCGCGCCGGCTCAGTGCTGGCCTGCAGGGCGTTTTCGATCAGGTTGAGCAAGGCGCCGACCAGGGTGTCGCGGTTGCACAGCAACTCGCCCAGGTGGCTGTCGCACTGCCAGCGCACTTCATGACCCTGCACATGAGCCTGGGCGGCCTGCTGCAGGGCCTGGAACAGTGCCTTGGGCGTGAGCCGGTCGGTCAGCGGCAGCTCGCCGCGGGCGAACACCAGCATGTCGCGCACTTGATGCTCAAGCTCATGCAGGCGCTCCTTTAGGTTGCCGGCAAAACGCTGCTGGGTTTCGACCGGCAGGGTCTGCTCGGCCAGGTGGCTTGCATACAGCAGGGCCGCCGACAGCGGCGTACGAATTTGATGGGCCAGTGAAGCGACCATTTTCCCCAGCGAAGACAGGCGCTCATGGCGGGCCAACTGCCCTTGCAACTGACGGGTTTCGGTCAGGTCGTTGAGCAGCACCAACTGCCCGGGCTCGGCATCCAGCGAACGCGTGGCGATCGACAGGCGGCGCCCGTCACGCAGCGACACTTCATGGCCGTCGTCATCACGCGGGGCAAAACTGCGGGCGATCACTTCACGCCACAGTTCCCCTTCCAGCGGCTCGCCCAGCAAGTCGCAGGCCGCAGGATTGGCCTCGCGCACGCGCCCCTGGGCATCGATGACAATGACGCCACCGGGCAACAGGTCAAGCAGGTTCTGCAAGCGGTTGGCCAGGCGCTCCTTCTCGGCAAGCTCGGCCATGCGCTGGGCGCTGACCACCGCCAACTCGCCCTTGAGTTCGGTGACCCGGGCTTCGAGCAGGTTGTAGGACTCGCTCAACTGACTGGAGACCTGATCGAACAGGGCAAAGGCCTGCTCGAGGCCAAGGCGGCTTTCCTGTTCGGCGGCGTTCTGCCCCTTCACTTCAGGGACACAGGAGATGGGGGCGGCCTGGGGCATCGTGCTCTCTCGCGTGACTGACCGTCATAAAACGGTGTGTTGGCAGCGATAAAGCAATAGGCGTGCCGGGTACTTGACCAGCGGGTGCAACCCACCCGGTTGCAACCGGCCAAAGGCAGGCAGGACGGGCATTACAGCCCTGTAAAAGGTAGGGGTATAACGCAAAACGGGGCGCCTGAGCGCCCCGCTGTGTTCAAGCAGGCGTCAATCCTCCGCCTGCTCCTCGCCGTCTCGACGACTCATGCCGTACTTGCGCATCTTCTCCACCAGGGTGGTACGACGAATGCGCAGGCGTTCCGCGGCGCGGGCAACGATACCGTTGGCATCGTCCAGCGCCTGCTGGATCAAGCCCTGCTCCAGGCCACCGAGGTAGTCCTTGAGGTCCAGGCCTTCGGGCGGCAGCATGGCGTGGGTGGCAAAGCTTGGCGAACCACCGTTGATGGCCACGCGCTCTTCCAGGTCCGAACGCAGGCTGTCGACCAGTTGCTCGTCTTCGTCATCCACATAGCGGAATTTCTTCGGCAGCTCCGACACACCGATCACCCCGTACGGGTGCATGATCGCCATGCGCTCGACCAGGTTGGCAAGCTCGCGGACGTTGCCCGGCCAGCCGTGTCGGCACAGCGACATGATCGCTGCCGAGTTGAAGCGGATCGAGCCGCGCTTCTCGTGCTCCATGCGCGAGATCAGCTCGTTCATCAACAGCGGGATGTCCTCGACGCGCTCACGCAGCGGGGCCATCTCGATGGGGAAGACGTTGAGGCGGTAGTACAGGTCTTCGCGGAAGGTCCCCGCCTCGATCATGTTCTCGAGGTTCTTGTGGGTCGCGGCGATGATGCGCACATCGATGCCCTGGGTCTTGTTGCTGCCGACCCGCTCGAAAGTACGTTCCTGCAACACGCGCAGCAGCTTGACCTGCATCGGCAGCGGCATGTCGCCGATTTCGTCGAGGAACAAGGTACCGCCGTTGGCCAGCTCGAATCGCCCGGCGCGGCTGGTGATGGCACCGGTAAAGGCGCCCTTCTCATGGCCGAACAGTTCGCTTTCCAGCAGCTCGGCCGGGATCGCGCCGCAATTGACCGGCACGAACGGCGCTTCGCGGCGCTTGGAATGGTAATGCAGGTTACGCGCGACCACTTCCTTGCCGGTGCCCGACTCGCCGAGGATCAGCACGCTGGCATCGGTGTCGGCCACTTGCTGCATCATCTGGCGCACGTGCTGAATGGCACGGCTGGTGCCGACCAGGCTGCGGAACAGATTCGGCTCGCGCTGGCGACCGCGCTCGCGGGCCTGGTCGTACATCTCGCGATAGACCTGGGCACGGTGCAGGGAATCGAGCAGCTTGCTGTAGCTGGGTGGCATCTCGACGCTGGACAGCACGCGACGACGCAGGTCGTCTGGCAGCTCGACAGAAGAAATTTCACCAATCAGCAACACCGGAAGGAACTCATCCCAGGCTGCGACTGTCTTTAGCAAGCCCATCAGACTTGCCGGAGCGTTTACGGTCCCGATCAGGACACAGAGTACTTCACGACTGGACGACAACGACTCGACCACCTGCTGCCAATCAAGGCTGGAGCAGGACAAATTTTCTTCCCCAAGAAAATTCAATACCACCGCTAGATCGCGGCGGCGGGCGCTATCGTCATCGATCAGCAGAATTTTGGTTTCACGCCACATGCAATAGCAACTTCCCTAGTCATTTCGGCGCCCTATTCTGGGCATGCTCGACATCATTCCGACTGAACGGTCAGTTTCGGACGTGTGAATATTGGAAAACAGCTACTAGTTAAGTCAAAAAAGCGAGCACAGTCAAATTTATGGCGCCCGCTCTTCAGCTCGGCGCAATCTTAACTGAAGAGTTGATACACTTTTGAAGCATTTTTGGACTGATTGATCTGGGTCATCTCATTGGCGATTGCCTGGCGTTCGCCGATGGTCACGTCCAACAATTCGCGATACACCTGCAGCAACCCCTCCAGCTTCTCGCGCACCACTGCCTCGTCCATCGACGCCTCGTTGAGCATCTCATCGATGCACGAGCGACAGGTCTCGTCCAACTTGCCGATTTCCTCCCAGTTACGCTCGCTCAGCGCATCTAGCAGGGCGCTGCGGGTTTCGTCCACTCGCTGCAGTGCGTGACTCATGGTGCGTACCTCTTGGCCTGCGGCCTTATTGTGGAGCGATGGCATCCCAGCCGCTTTTAACGGTGATCAATAATTTCGCGACCTCATCGATGATCGCAAGATCGCTGCGCAGGTTTGCTTCGGTGAGGCGCACGATCATGTAGGCATAAAGCTCGTCCAACTGTTCAAGGGCTGCTGGGTCCTCGGCCTTCTCTTTGTCCAGGCCTTCGCGCAAACCACTGATAATGTCGATGGCCTTGCCCAGCAACAGCCCCTTCTGAGCCACATCGCCACGGCTGATCGCTCCTTTGGCTTGCGCCATTCGATCAAGCCCACCCTCCATCAGCATCTGCACCAAACGGTGGGGGCTAGCCTCGGAAACCTGAGCGTGGGAATTGACCTTCTGATACTGGCGAAGGGCTCTCATCGGATGCATGTTCATTCCTCGTTAAGCAGAGCGGCGATTGGCCTGATTACTGTCTAAATCGGCCAGTCAGCGAGTTTCTTTAGCGTCGCACCATCAGTCATTTTTAGGGTTGTTCAGCGCATTAAGTGTACTCATCACACTGTCACTGGAGCTCTTGAGCTGGGCGACCAGACTGTCCATGGCGTTGTATTTTTTGGTCAAGGTCGTAGTGAGGGTTTCAATACGACGGTCCAGGTTTTCCTGTTCTTCTTCGAGATTCTTGAGCTGGGTGCTCAAGGCACTTTGGCGCGATGCCAGGATACCGCCCGACTTTACGTAATCTTCCGTGGCGTTGGTCATTCGACTGAGCAAGCCGTCCTTGCCCGTGAACAGACCACTGATATCGGCACTATGGGTTTTGATTGCGGTGTTCCACTTGGCCTCATCAAACTCGAGCAGGCCGGTTTTCTGTACGGTACTGATGCCCAACTGAGACAACGTACGCAAGCCCCCGGTGCCTGCGGCCTTATTCAACTCGCCGCGGACCGAGTTGACCAGCGAGCGCATGGTTGCATCCCCGGTCAGTGCAGCCCCGGTAGAGCTTTTGTCATCACCACCGGCAGTCACTTTCGTTTGTGCGTTAACGGCAGTCATCAAGGCGTTATAGGCCGAGACAAAAGACTGGACCGAGGTTTTAAGCGTTTCGTTATTGGCGGCGACCGCCAAGGTGGACTTGCCTTCTTTGATAAGCTCAATGTTCAGACCACTCACGGCACCTGTCACGGTGTTGGAGGTAGACTCCAATTCCAGGCCATCCAGCGTATATTTAGCATTCTGCGGCTCGGTGATGGTGGTCGCTCCTGTAGCCACATCGGCGCTGCCGCCCAGGGTCAACTCCGTACCTTCACCGGTTTTGGTCGAAGAGAACACCAACCGCGAGCCACTGGCATCCGTCAGGACGTTGGCCGTAATGCCTTTGGACTGCAACTGCCCGTTAATGGTATCGCGCGCCTCTTGCAAGGTGGCACCTGCCGCGATGTTGACGCTATAGCTTGTGCCCGACTGACTGATGGTCAGAGCTTGCGAGTCACCCGTCTCGTTGATCACCGCCGAGGCGCCAGAGTAGACCTTGCTAGAGATCTTCGAGGCGCTTGCGAGCTGGGTAACTTCCAATGCATAGGTGCCCGCCGTCACACCGTCTGCCAAGGTGACCTTGGCTACTTTTTCGTCGGAAGTCGTACCTGCCAACCCCGTAAAGCTGGTGCCGTTGTTGAGCTTGGCAAGAGCCGACCGGTAGGTTTCCAGCGCACTCTTGATGGAGCCGATGGCCGACAACGACGTCGTTGCCGATTTGGTCTGGTTGTTGATCTGGAGTTGCTTGGGTGCCTTCTCGGCCTCTACCAAGGCCTTGACGATACCTTGGGTGTCAATACCAGAACCAATACCACTGATCGTTGAACTCGCCATCTTCACGCTCCTTATTCGGTGGCTGTCGATTTTCTGACAAAAACGCGCCGGTTAATGGCAGAAACAAAAGCCGTGCCACTTCAAACCTTGGTTGCAAACAACAGGCTGCTGGCATCGTTCAAATTCTGGGCCAACTTCAAGGCCGCTTCGGACGGCAGTTGGCGGATTACTTCGCCGCTTTGACGGGCGATAACTTTTACAACCACCTGACCTGTGGAGTCATCGATCGAAAACTCCAGTTGCCGCTCAGCGGCTTTGACAAAGGCCTGGATCGCTTGGACTGCCTGGTCCAACGCATCGCGATCAGCCTGTTTAGGTGTTTCATCTGCCGGCGTGTCAGTTCGCTTCAACTCCTGCGCCTTGCCCGAGGGAGGCTCCGCAGTATTCAGCGCGGGGTAAGACAACCCCAGTTTGACGCTCATGTCCATGTCGAATACCTGTGCAGATAGAAAAAACGAAAGGGCGCATTACGCACCCTTTCGTTAGTACTCAGCCAATCATCAGCCCAGCAGTTTCAGTACCGAAGACGGCAGCTGGTTAGCCTGGGACAGAATCGCGGTGGAAGCCTGTTGCAGAGTTTGCTGTTTGGTCAGTTCTGCGGTTTCAGCCGCGAAGTCAGCGTCTTGAACACGGCTGCGGGCCGCAGTGGAGTTTTCTGAGATGCTGTTCAGGTTAGCAACGGTAGTGTCGAAACGATTCTGCACCGCACCGAGCTGAGCACGCTGGCTGTCAACCTGAGCGATGGCAGCATCCAGGGCCTGGATGGAAACCTGAGATTTGTTGGCATCAGTGATGCTCAAATTAGAAACGGTGGTTTCCATCGAGACGGCGGTTGCGCCAGTTTTGCCTACCAAGCCCAAAGCAGTCAAACCAGTGCCGGCACTGCCATCAGCGATGGTGATATCTTTGTCGGAGAACAAGGAAAGCTCACCGTTCTTGGTCAAACTAGCGGTCACACCGGTGCTAGCACTGTTGATTGCGGAGACAATGTTTTGAGCGGTCGAACCTTTTGCGAACTTGACCTCAACACCATTAAGAGTAACGGAGGTGTCTTCGCCGGTTTTAGCCTCAGTAGTACCAGCAGTCAAACCCAGAGTAGCCAAAGATCCGCTGTCAGTGTTTACCAGCTTGACATCACTGCCATCTTTGGAGGTGATGCTGATACGGCCATCACCATCAATCTTAGTCTTGGCGGCATCAATACCGTCAGCAGTTTTGATTTGAGCCAGAACCGATGTGATTGTATCAGTCGCACCCCAAGAAATAGCGGAACCGTTGACTGTCATTTTGCCAGCCTTACCAACGGCATCAGCGCCAACGCTTGGTGCACCCACAACTTCGTGCTTGCCTGCAGACAGACCGGTAAGAGCCAAAGAAGGACCTGAGCCCCCAATGGTGAAGTCCACCTTGGAGGAAAGTGTCAGGCCAGTAGTCTCAGACCAAGTGGCGGTTGCGGCAGCATCACCACCAGTTGCAGCCCGCATTGCGGTCTGAATTTTACCGGCGATTGCAGCACCTTTATCGCCAGTAGCAATAGTTACAGTCTGATCACCAATGGTGAAAGTACCAGCATCACCAGCAACCGCACCGGCACCGGCCGTAATCAGCTTACTGTCTGGAGTTCCGACGGTACTGGTGGTAGCAACACCAGTAGTCAATTTTGTACCCAATGCAGTTGCAGTCAGACCGCCCATAGCACCACCAGCGACAGTGGCCTCGCTGTAGGAACCTTTCAATCCAGTAGCGCTGATGTCGCTCATACCGAACGAAATAGTTTCGTTGGCGCTGGCACCGATCTGGAAACCAACGTTCTGGAACGAGCCGTCCAGGATATTCCGGCCACCGAAGGTGGTAGTTTTGGCAATACGGGTCAGCTCACCGGAAAGCGAAGTAAATTCTTGTTGCAGGGAGGTGCGGTCGTCATCGCTATTAGAACCGTTAGCCGATTGCAGCGCCAGTTCGCGCATACGCTGCAGAATGCTGGTGGATTCCTGCATCGCGCCTTCAGCGGTCTGGGCAATGGAGATACCGTCGTTGGCGTTCTTGACCGCAACGGTCAGGCCTTTGATTTGGCTGGTCAGACGGTTGGAGATTTGCAGGCCGGCAGCATCGTCTTTAGCGCTGTTGATCTTCAGGCCGGAGGACAGGCGGGACATCGAGGTGCCCAGCGCGTCGGAAGCACGGTTCAGGTTCTTCTGAACGCCCAAGGAAGTGATGTTGGTGTTTACGGTTAATGCCATGACGAAATCCTCGTTGGATGGATACTGCGGCTTCCGGCCCTGGCAACCGCCGGGTGTGGCCTAGAGAACCTTCGTAATGGTTATCGTCGTGAACGCAGGTTGCTTGAGGGGTTTTTTCAAATTTTTTACTAGCACCGTGCCACCCCCTTGCAATTCAAGGCCTTAGGCACCTTAAAAATCGTGCTTTCGCGGTAATTTTGACGCCAATAAAAAACGCCCATGACGTTTCGGTCATGGGCGTTTTTGAGTACGGCGCTACGGGAAAATTACGAGCGATAAAGAATCGCCGAACCCCACGACAGGCCAACACCAAAACCGCTGATGGCTACGCGCTTCCAGGTGCCATCGAGCATGTGCTTCTCCAGCAGCAGCGGCACGCTGGACGACACGGTGTTGCCGGTTTCGAGCATGTCCTTGACGAACTTGTCCTTCGCCGTCGAATCCGGGTCTTCTTCAAAGCGCCGGGCCACGGCATCAACGATGGCCGCACTGCCCTGGTGGATGCAGAACGCGTCGATGTCCGCCGAGCTCAGCCCCGAGGCATCGAGCAGCTCGTGCAGGTGCGCGGGCACCTTGACCAGGGCGAAGTTGAACACCTGGCGGCCGTTCATGAAGAAATTACCGTCGGTGACCTTCAGGTGCGCCGCACCGGAGCCGTCAGTGCCAAAACGTGCCAGCCCCAACTGCCAGGTAGCGCCCTCGCCCATCCAGGTGGCGGTGGCGGCATCACCGAACAGCATGGTGGTGTTGCGGTCTTGCGGGTCGACGATTTTCGAGTACGGGTCGGCGGTGATCAGCAGGCCGTTCTTCAGGCCTGCGGCCTCCATGAAGCCCTTGATCGCATACAGGCCATACACGTAGCCCGAACAGCCCAGCGACACGTCAAAGGCCGCTACGCGGGTCGACAGGCCCAGCTTGTCCTGGACGATGGCCGCGGTGTGCGGCAAACCTTCTTCGTCACCGTTCTGGGTGACTACGATCAAGGCATCGATGGACTGCGGATCGAGGTCCGGGTTGTTGGCAAACAGGGCCTTGGCCGCCTCTACACAGAGGTCGGAGGTTTCTTGCTCGTCTGCCTTGCGCGGCAGAAAGGTCGAGCCGATCTTGCCGAAGATGAACGCTTCATCCTTGCCGAATTTCGCACCCTGGGCGTAGTTGTCCAGGCCAGCGGTGGGCACGTAACTCGCGATACTTTTTATGCCAATCATTCTGGCTTCCCAATCAAAACAGCCAAAGACCGCCACTCGCAGAACTGAGGGCGCCAAAAACCGGGGTTGCACCACCTAGGGGTGGCGCATGGCAGCGGTGTTGCCGGGTCCTGCACACAAAAAAACGGCAACAAATTCTTGCAAATGCCACCGATAGAATACAGGGAAGATGCCCGATTTGACTCATTGGTCACACTCAATTGTCTAAGCGGTAGCGACGCTCATCACTTCAGGCATAAAAAATCGCGGGGCAAGCCCGCTCCTACCGTGGCAGGAGCGGGCTTGCCCCGCGATGGCTTTGCGAAGTGCCCTTCAGATCTTGTTGAACAGACTCAACTGCGACAGGCGCGCAAAGGCCAGTTGCGATGCCTCAAGCATGGCTTGCTGCAAGGTCAGGGTAATCGCGGCCGTGGACATATCAGTGTTGCCGATAGCGTTCTGCGTGCTCTTGTTGGCCAGGTCCAGGCTGACATTTTCCTGCTTCTGAATATCCAGCGAGTTGCCCCGCGCACCGATCGCCCCTCGGGTGATATCAATGCGCTCGCGCGCACTGGCCAGGTTGGAGATCGCCGAGTCGGTCGCCTGTTTGAGTTTGAACGACGCCACTCCATCGGTGACCGGTGCATCCAGCGCGGCGCGCAACTGGCCCAGGGTATCGAGCACGTTCTGGGTCTTGTGGGTGTTGGCGGTGACGGCAAACTGATCGCCCGCCGCGGGTGGACCGTCGAATTGGTAGGTCACACCTGCAACGGTCAAGGCATTGCCAGCGCCAACCGTACCCGTGGCCACCGGCTTGCTGTCAGCGCTGTATGGTTGGGCGTACAAGGCATACTCGGTGTCGCTGGTGAACTTGATCACCGCCCCGTCGCTTGGGAAGGTGCTGCGGTAGGCATCGGCGTCCGCAATACGGGTGCCGGTCACCTGCGCAGTGGAAGCATTACCGGCGCTGCGCGTTGCGTTCAAGCTGTCTGGCTTGCCCTGCAACGTGAACTCATGACCGGCCAATACTGCGTCTGGGTCATCACCTTCCTTCAAGGCGACATTGATTTCAAACTCGACCCCGCGCAAGGAAATGGTATTGCCGCCCTCTGCATTACGGTCGAAGGTGCCATTGGTAGCCGTTTCGCTGGTGATGTCCTTGCCGCTGGCGTCAGTGATGCTGTACTGGGTCGCGCTGGTGAACTTCACCGTATAGGGCTGCCCGGCGCCAAAGGAGCCATTGTAGGCATTGACCGAGGTCAGTAACCCCTGAGACAGGCTGATCCGACCATCGTCTGGCGAGGGCGCCTTCAGGCTGGTTTCGGTACGGCTGTTGTTGGTGGCCGTCTCGAAAACGCTGTAACCGGTGTCATTGGTAGAAAGGTGCAGAGTATCGGACACCTGCAGGCTGAGCTGGGTCTGATCGCCGTGGTAGCTGTAGGTGCCATCGCTGTTGCGCACATAGGGCGGCGCGTCGGTCTTCGAGCCACCGAACATGTAGTTGCCATTGGCATCGCGAGAATTGAGCAGACCGAAGACGTTCGCCTCGATCTCCTTGATCTCGCTGCCGATCGAGGTACGGTCGGCGTCGCTAAGACCACCGTTACCGGCTTGCAGTGCCAGTTCACTGGCGCGCTGAAGCGCATCGTTGATGCTCGAGAGCACACTCTCTTCCTGCAGCAACGCATTACTCACCGTGGTCATGTTGGCATCGTACTGCCCCAGCAAGGCACTCTGCTGCTGCAGCAGCAACAAACGCGCAGCGCCAACCGGATCATCCGCCGCCGTCTGGATACGGATACCCGACGACACTTGCTCCTGGGTCTTGGCCGCGTCGGAGAAATTCTTCGAGTAGCTGGTGGCGCTGGTCTCATAGAACTGAGCAGTGGAAATACGCACGATCGGCTACTCCTTACAGGGCGTTGATCAAGGTGCTGAAGGTTTCTTGCGCGGTCTTGATGATCTGCGACGACGCGGTGTAGTAGTGCTGGAACTTGACCAGGCTGGCCGCCTCGTCATC